>CAUZHN010000033.1:0-23129 GCA_963579625.1 Gemmatimonadales bacterium UBA6960 | reverse complement strand
ATGGAGTGGTAGTCGGGGGAATTGATCTCGCTGAACAAATCCGAATCCTGGAAACTCCCCAGTTCGGGTGCCGAGGGTATGAACCGAAAGGGGTTGACTCCTGACGCGCTCAGCCACCCGTCCCATACGTATCGGTACAAATCGTCCGAAAGGTCCGGGAGTGCGGGGAAGAGTGTGAGTCGAAGCAGGACGGCCCCTCCCAGGAGGATGCGTGGGTTGTCCAGGAAGTCGAGGTCGTGACGCCAAAGACGAAGAAGCGCCGCAAACCCAAACGAGTAAGCGAGGAGGGAGGGGAGCAGCAGATCGCGTGACGGACCGAGGAGGGCAAGTGCCAGGACCGACAGCCAGAGGACCGCGGCGGTTACGACCGTTGAAGGTCGGTACCCGGCGGAGGTGCCAAGACTATACGGATTACGACCTTTCAAGTCGGTGCCCCTTGCGAGTAGGTGGATGCCTCGGATTGGCGACTCTGCGGCCAATACGGGGGGGAATTCTACCTGGGGCCTTTCCCAAGCTCCCCTTGTGGTTGCTGGCAATTCTACCGAAGGAGAAGGCAGGGAGCCGACATGTGATCGAAGGGGAGATTTGGTGGTGTGGGGCGGTGGGGTTCAGTTGGGGTCTATTGCCAAACCAATGAATGACACCGAATTGGTTTGTGCCCAAGCAGGAACTCCTGGACCATCTCTTGGCCTCATTGGAGCTGGCCCATACCACAGTGTGACTCTCGCTAGAAGTCGTCGCCGTGAACAGTTCCTCGGGTGGGAAAGCCAGGACCAGCCTGTCCGATTAGCTCCCGGGATCCGAGATCGAAAACGGTGCCAGCACCCAGTCGGCTAGGCCGCATTGATGCTGCGGAGGCGTCGTACAGCAAAACTTGGCTCTCACCGATGACCTCTGCCCGGTTGCCCTGAATCACGAGCGCGGTCCCCTCATCCAGTCCGATGCCCAGAAGTTCTGGATGAATGTCTAGGACCTGCCAGAGATCGGCCTCCCGGCCTCTGGCCAGAAGGTGCTGATCCACGGCGACCCGCTCGAGGAATCCAAATCCCTCTGTGTAGTCCGGGGAGTAGACGACTTGATTTGTCTCAGGATCTCCCCGTATGAGGAACGAAGCCTGAATTGAGGCTCCAGCGGAGGTTCCACCTATGACGCCACCCCGATTGAGTAGGCCGTAGAGTTCCTCGTGAACCCTCGTGTGCAGATATGCGTCCACGAGCCGCCAGGGTCGGCCGCCCGGCAACCAAACTCCTGTAGCTTCTTGGAGCGGGAGCACAAACGATTCGATGTCCGCCTCAGAAGGATCCCTCGTATGCAGGATGACGAGGCCGCGGGCTCCGGTGGCCTGAAGGCCATCGCGCCCCTTCCAATCGTCGGGAAGATCTTCGTCCGGCGCCGCAGTGGGGATCACTACGATCCTGGCTTGTTCCCCACCCGCCAGGCTCACGAACCTATCCCATATTTCCGGACCAAGATCGCCACCTCCTGCAACCACCAGGCTCCCCCGTGTCGGTCCCACCACCGGGTCCGATACAGAGGGTGGGGGGGCCTGGGGATAGAGAGGTGCAAGAGGAAGCACCGCCAGCGGGATGGCCAGACCAAAGACGATAGCGCCTCGCCGAAGAGATCGCACGAGGTCAAACCGCCGGGAAGCCAGGATTACATCGGAGACCATAGGACCTAAAGTGGGGAACTCACTGACTGAAGTACGGGCTCTCGCCGGCAGCGTGATCGGTGACATCGTGGATCATAGTCACCTCGGGAATGTGCTGCTGGATCATGCGCTCCACTCCCTGCCTGAGTGTCATTCTCGACATTGCGCAGCCTTGGCAGCCTCCCGTCATCTCCATGAACACCTCTGTGCCTTTGACATCGACGAGGTTGATCTGTCCACCGTGCCCCGCAATGGACGGATTCACCTGTTCATCGAGGATCAACTGGACCTTTTCTGCGAGCCCGCCTTTTGCCACCCCACTAGAGGAGGCAGCAGATATGGAAGCAGTGGAGGGGATGATTTCGAACCCCGATCCGTTGACTCTATCCACGAAGTCTACAGTCGCACCTTCCAGCTTCAGCGCGCTGTCTGGATCAACGACGACCACGAAGTCCCCCTCGTCGACCTCGAGATCCTCTTCTCCACGCTCCGAGCCTCCCACTAACGTCAGTTCAAACGAGGGAGCCATGGGGCTGCCTTCGCTCGTTTGGATCCTAAGGGCGCGAAGGTCCTCTCCGCTCTGGTCCATGAAGCTCAGCACCATTTCGCGAGCTTTATCAGTGAAAGTCAGCATCTTTGAATCCTTTGACGGTTGCTTGTATCAGCCAGTGTCAGCAGCCCCGCTCCCGGGATGACCTGTCAATTTCATTTCTACGGAACGTTCTGTCTAGCCGGTGTGTGTCTTACCCGGGTCCGGTGTGCGGGTTCAGGTGGTCCGATTGCTGAGAGGCCGCCGCATGTCTTCAACGACTTTCTGATGTGGTTGCTACGGGTGGGGCCGGCTCCTATCATTCTGGCCGTATCGGGTCCCGGACTCCCGCACCTCTTCAGTGACCTAATGAGTGGCCCCGGGACTCGTTTTCCGTTTCCACCTTCTCACTCTTGGCATGCCATGGCGGAGCACGATGTGATGGATAAGCTGGTGTCGCTTGGAAAGCGCCGCGGCTTCATCTTCCAATCCTCCGAAATCTACGGAGGCACCGGATCCGTGTGGGATTACGGGCCCCTTGGGATTGAGCTAAAGCGCAATGTGAAAGAGAGTTGGTGGAGCCGGATGGTTCACCAACGAGACGATGTCGAGGGGGTGGACGCCTCGATCTTGATGCACCCCAGGGTCTGGGAGGCATCGGGTCACGTGGAGGGCTTTACTGATCCCCTGGTCGAATGCAGGGTCTGCAAGTTGCGTTTCCGTGAAGACCAGATCGATTCCAGCAAGTGTGGCCGGAAGCCGTCCTTGGCGCCGGGACACCATGGCGAGTGCGAGCTTGGGGAAGCGCGCCTCTTCAATCTCATGTTTCGGACATTCATGGGACCGGTCGAGAGCGAGGGGTCCGTTGTGTACCTGCGTCCCGAGACTGCACAGGGGTCATATGTCAACTTTATCAATGTCCAGACCGCGTCTCGACAAAAGATTCCCTTCGGGATCGCGCAGATCGGGAAGGCTTTCAGAAACGAGATTACGCCTGGGAACTTCATCTTTCGAACCAGGGAATTCGAACAGGCTGAGATGCAGTTCTTCGTCGAGCCCGGGACAGACGAGAAGTGGTTCGAGATCTGGCTGGATGAGCGTCAGGCATGGCACCGATCCTTGGGTGTCAGAAGCGAGAACCTCCGCCTACACGAACACGGTTCGGATGAACTCGCACACTACGCGAAGAAGGCCGTGGATATCCAATACAAGTTTCCGTTCGGATGGAAGGAACTAGAGGGCATTCACAACCGGACGGATTTCGACCTCCAACGCCACCGGGAGTATTCTGGAAAGCGCTTGGAGTACATCGACTCCGGTGGAGGGAAGCGTTTCGTTCCCTATGTGGTTGAGACTGCGGTTGGAGTGGACCGCACCGTACTCATGCTTCTCTCAGACGCGTACCGGGAGGAAGAGATCGAGGGTGAATTCAGGGTTGTTCTGGGTTTCCATCCGCGGATGGCTCCGGTGAAGGCAGCGGTGTTCCCACTGGTCAAGAAAGACGGACTCCCGGAATTAGCGCGGAAAATCGTGAAGGATCTTCGCAGAGCAGCCGTTCCCGCCTTCTACGACGAGTCGGGATCGATCGGCCGCCGATATAGACGCCAGGACGAGGCTGGGACGCCGTGGTGCATCACGATCGATGGTCAGACGAGTGAAAACGGTACGGTCACCGTTAGGGACCGGGACAGCCTCCAGCAGATCCGGATTAATGCCTCCAACGTACTCGAATGGATCCGGGAGCGGTTAGCATTCCCCCCCCCATGACGACCGGCGGATCAAGCGTGTTTACAACCCGGTGGGGGATGCTTATGGCCATGATGGGTATGGCTGTTGGCACCGGTAACATCTGGCGGTTTCCCCGGATCTCCGCGACGCAAGGTGGGGGCTCCTTCCTCGTCGCCTGGGTGGTGTTCCTCCTGCTCTGGTCGGTGCCACTCCTGATTCTCGAGTTCAGTTTGGGAAAGGGTGCTCGTTCGGGTCCGATTGGGGCGTTCGTCAAGACGCTGGGTCCCCGATTCGGGTGGATGGGGGCATGGGTCGCATGGACGGCGACCGCGATCATGTTCTACTACTCCGTCGTCATGGGTTGGACCATCCGTTTCTTCGCTGCGTCAGTACTCGGAACTGTGCCCGAGGATTCTCCAGGGGAGCTCTGGGAAACTTATGCGGCTTCGCCTCAGGCTCTCTTGACCCACGCTGTAGCTATGGCGCTGGGCGTGTTCGTCGTTTCGCGTGGAGTGAGGGGGATCGAGACTGCTGCCCGCATATTGATCCCCTCGCTTGTGATCCTCGTCATCGCCCTCGCGCTTCGCGCGGTGACCCTTCCGGGAGCGGCGGATGGTCTCGCCTTCCTCTTCACGCCCGACTGGTCCGACTTGGCCGAGCCCGGAATCTGGCTCCAAGCGCTGACCCAAAACGCTTGGGACACGGGGGCCGGATGGGGGCTTGTGCTCTGTTATTCCATCTATATGGGGAGCCGTGAGGACACAGCCTTAAATGCTTTCGTCATTGGTCTTGGCAACAACAGCATGTCGCTTCTTGCTGGGATCATGGTTCTCTGCACTTTGTTCTCAGCCATGCCCAACGCAGCCGCCGAGATCGTGGGTGCGGGTAACGAGGGACTCACATTCATCTGGGTTCCGCAGCTTTTCGCGACTATCCCCCTCGGTCGGTTCTTCCTTTCTCTCTTCTTCCTGGCTCTAGTGTTTGCAGCGTGGAGTTCTCTGATCGCGATGATCGAATTGGCCTCCCGCGTATTGATGGACGTTGGGCTCCCCCGGGATCGGGCCATTGGTGTCGTGGGAATCAGTGGGCTCCTAATGGGTGTGCCTTCGGCTCTCTCCATGGATATTTTCGCCAATCAGGACTTCGTCTGGGGTGTGGGACTCATGCTTTCCGGTTTCTTCTTCGCGTTAGCGGTCCTCCGCTACGGCGTGAGAAGGTGGAGGGAGGAGTTTATCAACACCGGCGACTCCGATATCCATGTGGGAGCCTGGTGGGACTGGGCGATTCGCCTCGTGGTGGTTCAAGCGACGGTGCTGATTGCGTGGTGGCTCTGGCAGGCTTGGGGGGAGGGGCTTGCGGCGAACTGGAATCCCCTCTCCGCCTTCAATGTCGGTACCGTCATCGTTCAGTGGGGCGTGGTGCTCATCGTCCTGATCTCTCTGAACCGCTTCCTGGTTGCCCGCACGAGAGGAGACGGGGTGAAGGTCTTGAGTCGCGACCCCTCCCGGTAAGTGACTTGCTGATAGCAGGGCTGGAATGACATACGAGGAGTTCGAAGAGACGGCTCTTGGGATGTGGGAGGAAGTTCCGTCCCTTTACAAGGAGGGGATCCACGGGATTGTGGTGAAGCGGGACTCTGAGGCTCACCCGGAGCATGCCGACTACTTCACCATGGGGATGTGCTTTACTGAACCGTACAGCTCCGGGGGCCCGGACTCGACTCGGTCGATTCTCTCCCTCTACTACGGATCTTTCGCTAAAATCTCCGCGTCCGACCCTGAATTTCCGTGGGAGGAGGAACTCTGGGAGACGATCACGCACGAGTTGCGGCACCACTTGGAGTTCCTCGTGGAGGACGATGCTCTGGAACAGATGGATTACGCGATGGAGCAGGCTCACAGGCGTAGTGAGGGTCTCGACTTCGATCCCTGGTACTTTCAGTCAGGTGTATCGATCGCCCCCGGGGTCTACCGGGTGGATGACGACATCTACATTGAGCAGCGTTGGCGCTCGAATCAGTTTCGGGATCGCGAGTGGCTAGAGTTCGACTGGGACGGGCACCGCTGGGCGATCCTCCGTCCAGGAGAGTTGGGCGACGTGCACTACGTATGGGTCACGGGACCGGACACCAGCGGAGGCCAGGTACAGCTCGTTCTCGTCCGGGAACTCTCCGTGTGGGAGCGGGTCGGGAGGCTATTGTCTCGGGGTCCCTTTGAGATGATCGAGTCCGAGAGGGAGGCTGATGTGGTTAGAGGTGATCATCGGTGATTTCAGAGAATCCCTGGGCACGTCTCACCCCCTACGAGATCGGTATTCCTGGACGGGAGTTTGCGGACCGAGTCTTCGGCGGCATCCGCGATGAGGCTGAGGCGCGCGGCTCCGATCTCACCGATCCGGGCGCGTTCATCCTTCTTGGTGAGGTTGGCCGGGCAATACGTGAAATTCAGGGAGAGGAACGAGGTGGGGACGCTATCCATCGCTTCGGAGCATTCCTGTTTCAAGCGTTTCATTTTCATGCGGCCGGCGAGACGCTTTGCCTGCTTGAGACAGACACCGCAAGAAATCTGGTGGAGTGGTCGTTCGAGTCGTGCAAGTGGGACGGAGGAGAGCTCCCTGCTGATGCTGGATATCTCCAGTTCCCCCACCACCTGTTCTGGTCAGCGCCCGGGGCGCCTGATCACGCAGAGCCCTTGGACGGAGTGTTCTGGGCCCGTTCATCTGGAGGGACACTGTCGCTTCTCACTGCTCTCGGTGTACGAACAAACCGGCCGGGAATCTCTTTGACTGAGTTGCCTCCCGTGGTTCTGCGGGATGCGCAGACGTGGTTGACGAAGCCCGTCAGGAGTGAGGGTGTAGACTTCTTGAACACGCTTCCTGGGGGTGACATCGGCGGTCTTTACTCAGTAGGCATCCTCGGAGAAGTGTTGAAGCTGGTGGGCCGTTCATTCGCATATCTTGCTGGAGTGCCCGAGGCGCTGGGCCCGGAAGAGACCGGGCCACGCTCAGGAGAGCTCGAGATCGGCAGTGTGTCTGCTCGGCCAAGCCTCCTGCCTTTCAGACGCATCAGGCTCCCCGGCGAGAACAGGGAGCAGTTTAATGCACCACCAGAGCACGATCCTTGAGCCGCGAATCGAAGAGAAGGAAAGGGGAGCGCGCGAACGAGACCTACGATCTTCTCCACCTAGAGTATCCCGACGCCCGCTGCGCCCTGGATCATGCGAACGCCTACGAGCTGGCAGTGGCAACGATTCTGTCGGCGCAGTGCACCGACCAGCGGGTGAACATGGTCACGCCTGATCTTTTCGCTCGCTTCCCCGACGCTGCGGCTCTCTCGCAGGCTCATCAAGAGGAGGTGGAAGAGATCATCCACTCCACCGGTTTCTTCCGAAACAAAGCGAGAAATCTGATTGGGATGGCAGTGGCGGTGGTGGAGCGTCATGGTGGGGAGATCCCCACCAGCATGGAGAAGCTCGTTAAGCTACCCGGCGTAGGACGAAAGACTGCGAACGTTATTTTAGGCAATGCGTTCGGCGTGACAAGCGGCGTAGTGGTTGACACTCACGTGGGCCGGCTCTCTAAGCGTTTGGGACTCACCCGGGAGAAGAATCCGGAGAGAATCGAGAGGGACCTCATGCAGCTCTTTCCAACGGACCGCTGGACCCTGCTCTCCCATCTCCTCATCTTTCATGGTCGTGCGGTGTGTGCCGCACGCACTCCACGCTGTGAGGCGTGTGTCTTGTCGTTACTCTGTCCCTCGTCCAGGGTTTGAAATCGCACTGGGCTGACCGGATTGCTCGCTCGATCGGCATTGACTCGGCTGCCCTTAAGCTCAACTTCTCCACTTGAACTCAGCCATGCCCGACCGGAATGATGCCCTCGAACTCATAGATGCATGGGTGGATAGCCCAGGGCTCAAGAACCACATGCTCGCCGTCGAGGCAGCGGTGCGTCAATACGCCCGACTCAAAGAGGCTGATGACGACCTCTGGGGACTCGCGGGGCTCCTGCACGATTTGGACTGGGAGAAGTATCCGGATGAGCATCCCCTGAGGGCGGTGGAGCTACTCAGGGAAAGCGGATATCCCGAGAAGGTGACGCATGCCATCCTTGCCCATCGTTCCGAGTTCACCGGGGTCGAGCCCGAGACTGATCTGGACCGGGTGCTCGTTGCATGTGACGAGCTATCTGGGCTCATCGTGGCGTGCTGTCTGGTTCGGCCGAACGGGATAGACGACCTGCGCCCCAAGTCGGTTGTGAAGAAGCTGAAGGACCGGGCATTTGCCGCAGGTGTAAGTAGGGAGGAGGTCGCACGAGGGATCGAGCTGGTGGGATTGGAGAGGGCCGAACACATCCAAAACGTCATTGATGGGCTCCGCGCCCAAGGGGCGGAACTCGGAATCCGGGGTGAAGACCTGAGGAAGTAGCTACCATGTCGAAATCCTGGGTTTCTCCAACGTCCCCTCACTTCTACGTGGAGGGACTCTCTGCTCCTACCCCTTCGTTCTTCATTCTTCAGATGGTGGGTCGCCAGAACGTTTTGGTTGAGGAGGAGGACATCCAGATCAGGTTCGAGCGATGACTCCGGCCACTTGGATCACGATGATCGTGATCCTCGTCTTGGTTTGGGGCGGCTTCGGCTTGGCCCTCCTGACAGCGATTCGAAGGGAATCAGGGAAGAGGGAGTAAGCTCCAGACCGCCCGCTCGAAGGCTCCTCTTTTTCCCTCGGTTCCTTTCTTCTACTCTTCTAAGCTTCCTCCGCCCTCGGGCCTCCACTGGTTCGTGGAAACCCTTCCGAGGGCGGCAGCTCTCACTGTTGGACTGGAAATAGATTTGGATGACCGATCGTGCCCAGACGTGACGACCTCAAAACGATCCTGATCCTGGGATCGGGCCCAATCGTAATCGGTCAGGCATGCGAGTTTGATTACTCCGGTACCCAGGCGGTTCGCGCGCTCAAGGAGGAAGGGTACCGAGTCATCCTGGTGAACTCGAACCCCGCCACGATCATGACTGATCCGGGGCTGGCCGATTGCACCTACATCGAGCCGCTTACGAGTGAGTGGGTGACCCGGATCATAGAGAAGGAAAAGCCCGATGCAATCCTCCCCACGATGGGAGGGCAGACGGCCCTGAACCTCGCGATGGAGCTCCACGAGCAGGGGGTGCTAGATAAGTACGGGGTGGAGTTGATCGGGGCGAACGAACGCTCGATCCGCATGGCCGAAGATCGCGGACAGTTTGCGGAAGCGATGAGCCGAATCGGCCTTGCGGTTCCACACGGCGGTTTCGCCAGGTCACTCGATGAAGCATTCACGATCGTAGAGGATACTCGATATCCCGCGATCATCCGTCCCTCCTTCACTTTGGGGGGCACCGGAGGGGGGATCGCCTATGACAGACAGGAATTTGAAGAGGCCATAGTGCGTGGCCTTGATGCCTCCCCTATCGACGAGGTCCTCATCGATCGTTCTGTGATCGGTTGGAAGGAGTTCGAACTAGAGGTGGTGCGTGACGGTGAGGACAACGTCATCATTGTCTGCTCGATCGAGAACATTGATCCTATGGGAGTCCACACCGGGGACTCGATCACGGTTGCCCCCGTGCAGACGCTAAGCGACGTGGAGTACCAGCGAATGAGGGATGCCGCGATTGCTATAATCCGCGAGATCGGCGTCGAGGCTGGAGGCTGTAACATCCAGTTTGCGGTTCATCCGGGTACTGGTGAAATGATCGTGATCGAGATGAATCCTCGTGTATCGAGGTCCTCGGCGCTGGCTTCTAAGGCCACCGGGTTCCCGATCGCGAGGATTGGCACGAAGCTCGCCGTGGGCTATCGACTCCATGAGCTTCCCAACGACATCACGAAGACGACTCCCGCCTCGTTCGAGCCAACGCTGGACTATGTAGTTGTGAAGTTCCCCCGGTTCGCATTCGAGAAGTTCCGCGAGGTGAACCCGGTTCTGGGCATCCAGATGAAGGCAGTCGGGGAGACCATGGCGATCGGCCGAACCTTCAAGGCTGCTTGGCAGAAGGGGCTGAGGGGGCTCGAAATCGGTCGCGCGGGCTGGGTGGAAGGCGACCGACTCAAGGACGATGCTCTGACGGCGGATAATCGGGAGGCTCTTCTCGCTGCGCTCCGCCGGCCGACCGCGGATCGACCTTTCCAGCTGAAGCGTGCTCTCCAAGCGGTCACGCGTGGGCAAGCGGCTCATGGGGGGCCCACTCTCGAGGCTCTAGTGCCTGATCCGGGGAGGGCTGTCGACCTGATTGAGAGCGGTGAGCGAGAGGCGGCCCACTCTGGATTGGAAACCTCAGCTCCTCCCACCTTCGACGAGATTCACGAGGCTACTGCTATCGATCCCTGGTTTCTTGATCAACTACTCGAGCTGGTCGAGTTGGAGGACTGGTATCGCGGTTTTCCAGAGGTCGAACCGGGAACGATGCTGCGGATGAAGCAAAACGGGTTTTCGGATGCGCAGCTCGCCAAGCTCCGTAACCAGACGGAAGAAGAGGTGCGAGTTCAGCGGTGGGAGTGGAAAGTCCGACCCACCTTCAACGTGGTTGATACCTGTGCTGGTGAGTTCCCTGCAGAGACTCCGTACTACTACTCATCCTATGAAACGGAGGATGAGATCACGCCCTCGGATCGTGAAAAGGTGATCATTCTTGGGAGTGGTCCGAACCGCATCGGGCAGGGAATCGAGTTCGACTACTGCTGTGTGCAGGCGGTGCTTGCGCTGAAAAAAGCTGGATTCGAAACGATTATGGTGAACTCGAATCCCGAGACGGTCTCTACGGATTTTGACGTCTCCGATCGACTGTACTTCGAACCCCTAACGCTCGAGGACGTTCTCGAGATCGTCGACCGAGAGAGGCCTAAAGGGGTGATCGTTCAGCTAGGTGGTCAGACCCCCCTAAATCTCGCCCAGGGACTCGAGGCGGCCGGTGTCTCAATCCTGGGAACTTCCGTAGACGCGATCGATCGAGCCGAAGATCGGGGCCGGTTCGAGCGAGTCTGCCGCAAGGTGGGAGCCTTGGTGCCGCAGAACGGAGTGGCAGTCTCGCCTAAAGAGGCGATGGAGGTGGCCAGGCGGGTCGGTTATCCCGTTTTGGTACGTCCCTCTTATGTCCTGGGTGGGCGGGGGATGGAGATCGTCTACGACGATGTGTCGATGGAAGGTTATTTCGAACGCGCGATTCAGGCCTCACCTGATCACCCCGTTCTAATAGACCGGTTCATAGAGGACGCATTCGAGGCTGATGTGGATGCTCTATCCGACGGGAAAGAGGTAGCGATCGGGGGGATCATGCAGCACATCGAGGACGCGGGAGTTCACTCGGGGGACTCTGCGTGTGTACTTCCTCCGTATCGTCTGGGCCCTGAGGAGCTGGACCAAATCAGGGTCCTCACCCGAGCCTTTGGGCTAGAGTTGGGGGTGGTGGGTCTGCTGAACATCCAGTACGCGATCCGAGATGGTGATGTCTACGTACTGGAGGTGAACCCTCGGGCGTCGAGGACTGTCCCCTTCGTGAGCAAGGCCACCGGCGTTCCGCTAGCGCAGTTGGCCGCTCGTATTATGGTTGGCGAGACGATCCGGGAGTTGGGTGTTCAGAGTGAGCCCCAGGTACCCGGAGTGGCAGTAAAGGAGGCGGTTCTCCCCTTCACGCGATTCGATGTTGATATCCTTCTCGGGCCGGAGATGCGCTCGACAGGAGAGGTGATGGGTTTCGATGACTCTCTAGGCATGGCCTACGCCAAAGCTCAGGCAGGAGGGATGAACGTACTCCCGAAGGATGGCGGCACGCTCGTGGTCACTGTGAACGATCGGGATAAAGAGACGGTGACGCCGATCATTCGACGATTTCATGATCTCGGGTTCGAGATTGTCGCGACAGAGGGGACCCACGAGTACTTGGCTCGCCTCGGAATTCCTTCGCGTAAAATCTTCAAGGTCGGCCAGGGTAGCCCGAACCTCGTTGACGCCATCGTGAGTGGAGAGGTGGACCTTCTCGTCAATACTCCTCTCGGAAAGCGTTCCCAATATGACGACTATGCCATGCGGCGAGCCGCGATCATCTACGGAGTGCCGTATTTGACGACGATGTCGGCGACAAACGCCGCCTGTGATGCGATCATCGCCCTCCGCTCAGTCCCTCCGAAAGTGCAGGCGCTGCAGGAACGGATCGGAATGGAGGCCGATCACACAGCGGCCCCGACTGCCTTCTGAGTTCACGGATGTCCGAACGACGAGATGCCCCCACAGGTTTCTTCCTACATCCCGCGGCGGCGCTCCATGACCCCGGGTGGGGTCACCCGGAGCACCAGGGACGCCTGCGCGCGGTCGCTTCTGCGGTTGGGAAACACCTTCCGGATCTGCACGGAAAGGTCGAACAGTTCAACTCCGCCCCGGCGACGCTGGACCAGCTGGCGCGGATCCATCCCCTTGCGTACCTGACTCAGCTCCAGGCGGCCTGCTCTCGGGCAGGAAAGGAAGGGGGACAGGTCCTGGTAGGGCCTGAGACACCAATGTCAGGAGCTTCCTGGGAGGCGATCGTGGGAAGTGCCGGCGCGGCGATCGACGCTGTCGAGCGAGTCGCTCGAGGGGAACTTCGGAATGCTTTCGTAGCGACTCGACCACCGGGGCATCATGCATCCGCCACTGAGGCAATGGGCTTTTGCGGGGTGAACCATGTGGCTGTCGCTGCTCGGCATCTCCAGGCAGGGAACTTGGCCCGGAGAGTGGCGATCGTCGACTGGGATGCGCATCACGGTAATGGAACTCAGAACATCTTCTACGAAGATCCTTCTGTTTACTATCTGTCCCTGCATCAGAGCCCTCTTTTCCCCGGCACCGGTTTCCCCGAGGAGCGGGGTGAGGGAAGGGGTCGGGGAATGACACTGAACGTCCCCCTCTTGGCCCGCACCGAACGGATCGCTCACCTCCGCCTCTTCGCCGAGGCGGTGCGCCAGGTGGAAAGCGAATTCTCACCGGACTTCATCCTGGTCTCGGCCGGCTACGATGCGCTGGCCTATGATCCCCTCGCGAGCCTCTTACTAGAGCCGGAAGACTTTGCGGATCTGGTGACATGCGTGGCGGAGTGGGCTGAGCGAGGATGCCTTAGCAGGATGGTTGTGCTCCTGGAGGGTGGCTACAATCCTGGTCGCACTGGGGCTGCTGTTGTGGCGACTCTTTTGGCGTTGTGTGAGAACCCTGTGGGTCAAGCCTCCGCACAGCTATCGACTTGAGTCCTTCGGCCGCGACCGTCATTGTACAAGTACGTTCGTGGATTTCATTCCTTCATCTCGGATCAATCTGATGCGTCTGCTGATGTGCCTGCGTGTGATGGGCCCCGCTTTCGTCCTATTCTTCCTTTTTTCCGGAACTGTGGCTCAGATTCCCGCGGGAATGGAAGGATCGTTCGAGCCCCACCCCGAGGGTGAAGAGGCGATTTCTCGCCTTTATTCCCCCTTCTGTCCAGGGTTTATGCTGAAGGTATGCACGGCGCAGCAATCCTCGGACCTCCGGGACTCGATCCATGCATTTGCGTACCAAGGATGGACTGCTGATGAACTGGTCGAGTGGATGATCTCGAACTACGGAGAGGAATACCGTGCCGTTCCCGATACGAGCGGATGGGGTATTTTCGCCTGGCTTCTTCCCCCGATGGGTCTTCTGCTTGGAGTGGTGATGGTTGTGGTGGCTCTTCTCCGGTTCGGTCCGGCGCGTGGGAGCGGTGACGCTGACGCCGGGAATAGCGAAGGGGTTGAGAAGGTTATCACTTCAGATGAGCAGGCTCGACTTCGCTCCGCGATTCGAGAGATCGAACTGAGCGAGGATCCGTCGTTCTGACGTCTCCATTATGACCGCTTCTTCTTCGAGCCCGAGCCGCCAAGGCGCCATCCCCTCCATGCTCGATCTAGTGCGGCTGAGTAGCCGCCCTCTGTTCCCTCCCGGTGGCCGTGACCTCTATCGCAAGATCGCTATTTTGACCGACATGGGAGAGGGCGATGAGATCCTCGTTGCCGCCTGCGGGCGAGGGGTCACCCTCGACTATTTCGCTCGCGAGTTCGGCATCCATGGGTCGGGCGTGGATGAGGACGAGGTGCTGATCGAAGCTGCCGACATACGTTCGCGGGAGGACCGGCTTCAGGACCGAATTCAATTCCAGCATGCGCAGATGGACGATCTGCCCTATCGGAACGGGGTGTTCGACTTAGTTATTGGAGAACTCGGGCTGGCGAGCAGTTCGAATCCCCCGGAGGCAATTCGTGAGCTTTCTCGAGTCCTGAAGCCAGGAGGGCGGATCGCTTTGGTCCAGCTTGTGTGGAAGGCGCCGGTTGACTCGAAAAGACAGGCTCTCCTTTCTCGTCACCTCGGAGCCCGTCCGGTCATGCTCGTCGAGTTGAAGAAAATACTCCGGGAGGAGGGAATCGGGAGGTTATACACTGAGTCCTGGTCCGACAAAGAGACGGCTTTCAGGCGAGCCGCGAAGAAGCCGTTCCCTGATTTTGCAGAGACCTTCGGTCTCCCAGAGAAGCTGGTGATCCTGCGACGTGCGTGGAGCCGGTGGGGATGGCGTGGGGTCGTCACTGCCATTACACGTGGGGTAGAGGTCCATCGGCTTCTCACCAAAGAGCGGGTTCTGGGTCTCGACATGATCAAGGGGGCGAAGGAGGCAGATTCCACCCAAAAAGGAGAACCGGTACAGGACCGGGTATCCGGGCAAGAAGCGCCAAGTGGGGCCGAAGGCGTACAGGAAGAGGATTCCAGCGATCATGAAGGCACGGTCGAGCGGGAGCCCGCCAACACCCAAACGCAAGGTCTCCCTTTGTTTGCTCCAGGGAAGGAGCGGTGACGGGATCCAAGGCACTCCTGACGCCGGACAGAATGGAAGAGGTGTCCGCACTCCTCTCCAGCCACGGCGTAGATGCCTGGCTGCTCTACGACTTCCATGACCAGAACCCTCTAGCTCACCGGCTTCTCGGTCTGGGAAAAACGACGCGCCAGGCATTTGCCCTTTTTCCACGGCGCGGCCACCCAATCCTCTTGAGGCATGCCATCGAGGCCTCTCCCTGGAGTAGATGGCCCTGGGAGTCGAGGGAGTACCACGGGTGGCGAGAGCTGATCCAGGGTTTGCGTGACCTCCTTTCGAGCCTTGAGGTCGTGGCGATGGAAGTCTCGGAAAATGGTGCGATACCGGCGGTGGACAGGGTGCCTTTGGGGGTCGTAGATATGGTGAGAGCCACCGGGGTGAGTGTGACCTCGTCAATGAATCTCGTGACTGCCTTTCATGCCCGATGGTCGAATGAGGGCCTCAAACTCCACAGGGTAGCCGCTGAAGTGGTGAGGGCGATCGCACTTGTAGCCTTCCAGAAGGCGGCGGAAGCCGCCTCTGGCCGAACTCCGATACTCGAAGTGGAACTCATGGAATGGATTCGCACGGAGCTCCGCGCGAATGGTCTGACCGATCAGGAGGACTGCATTGTGGCCGGTGGGGAGCACTCCTCGGATGCCCACTATGAGCCGGTTGGCCACGGAGCGCCGCTCGAGGAGGGATCAGTTGTTCTCATTGACCTCTGGGGTCGCCACCCGGACGGGGGGATCCACGCCGATCAGACGTGGATGGGATTCCTTGGCCAGCGACCGTCAGATAGGCTCGTAGAGGTCTGGTCTGCCGTCCGGGAGGCTAGAGATGCCGCGCTCGGGTTTCTATCAGGTCGTGCAGCAAAGGGAGAATCCGTCCGGGGATGGGAGGTGGATGAGGTGGCTCGCCGTACACTCGCGAGGAGGGAGCTGGACTTGTACTTCATCCACCGACTTGGCCATTCGATTGATAGGGATCTCCATGGGTCTGGTCCCAACCTTGACGATCTGGAGACCCGGGAGGAGCGCCGACTTCTTCCGGGAGTGGGATTTTCGGTAGAACCTGGGGTGTACATTCCCGGCGAACTGGGCGTCCGGAGTGAAGTAAACGTTCACTGGGGGGCGGATGGACCGGAGGTGACCCCTCAGGAAATCCAGGACGAACTGCTCCTTTCAACGGAAACCTGAAAATGCATGTGGAGGTCGCACTTCCACTGCCCATCAACCAGACCTTTACATACAGGATGGATGGCACGCTCCCCTCCCCCGGGACCCGAGTCCTCGTCCCATTCCAAAGAGGCGAGCAGATCGGGTGGGTACTCAAGGAGGGTGACCCTTCCGGTCTGAGCGGGATCCGACCGGTTCTCGACGTGCTGGAGCGGACACCCTCAGTCCCTGGCGAGCTGCTCAAGTTGGCCGCCTGGATTTCTGAGTACTACGTCGCTCCCCTTGGACTCACGCTTAGATCTATGCTCCCCACTGTTTTGTCGGACCGTTCGAGGGAAGTGCTCAGCCTCACCAAGGTGGGCCGCGGTGTCGTCACGGACCACAAGCCCCAGTCTGTGACCCTGTCCGCGCGCGAGGCAGCAGTCCTTGAAGGCCTGAAGGGAGGAGGGGGTAGGATGAGCGTGTCTTCCCTCCGGAAGGCGCTCCAGGGACGTTCGCTGTGGCCCCAGATTAGGAGTCTCGCCGCAGATGGGTTTCTCGAGCACAGGATCATCCCTCCGGCGTCTCCCTCGGTGAAGACCAGAAAGGTGGTGAGGATCAAGAAGTGGATCCCCGACTTAGCCTTGAGGCAGCAGCTATTCAGTCGGGCACCCCGACAACGGGAGTGCTACGAGTTTTTGGAGGCGTCTGGTGGTGCCTCTGAACTCGTCAGGCTCCATCGCTCCGAAGGGTTCTCACGGGCCGTCGTCTCTGGACTCGGGGAGAAGGATCTTGTTTCGATTGAGGATGAGGAGGTGCTCCGCGACCCATTCCGGGGAGCTAGCCCCAAGCCACCCGTAGACCACAGGCTGTCCAATGCCCAGCGAGAGGCCGTGGAGGCCCTCATCGCAGCCGTCGATGAGCCGTCTGTTCCGCCCTTTCTGCTCCATGGTGTGACAGGATCGGGTAAGACCCTGGTCTACATCCACCTCCTGCGCGAAGTCGTCGGGCGAAGGGCACGCGGGGCAATCGTCCTCGTTCCCGAGATCTCACTCACTCCCCAGACTGTCAGTCGGTTCCGGTCCTGGTTTGGAGATGACGTCGCGGTGCTACACTCTGCACTCTCCGACGGTGAACGTTATGACCAGTGGCGCCAAATTCGGGCTGGAGAGAAGCGGGTCGTCGTAGGCGCACGATCCGCACTGTTCGCTCCCGTTCGAGACCTTGGTGCGATCGTAGTCGATGAGGAGCACGAGGGCTCCTACAAGCAATCCGAGATACCCCGCTACAACGCGAGGGATGTAGCCGTGATTCGTGCACGGCTAGAGGGGGCACTCTGTATCCTCGGAAGTGCTACTCCCTCTTTGGAGAGTTGGAGAAACGCGGAGACCGGAAAGTTTCGGCTCCTTACTCTCCCGGAGCGGGTCGGCGGAAGACCTATGCCGCCGGTGGAGGTCGTGGATCTTCGGGAGAGCCGCTCACAGGGGGATCGCAGGGCTGAGGGGGGCGGTATCCTCTCTTCCCGACTGGTTGAAGCAGTGCGGAGTCGCCTACAGAACGGCGAACAGGCGATCCTACTACTGAACCGGCGTGGTTACGCGGCGTTCATCCAATGCCGAGGGTGCGGTGCGGTCCGGGAGTGTCCCAATTGCTCAGTATCTCTGACCTTCCACCGCACTCGCAACCGACTGCTTTGCCATCACTGTCGGCACGAGGAGTTTGTGCCCCACCGGTGTCCCGGGTGTGGAGATCCGGACATCTCGTTCCTGGGTCTCGGTACCGAGCAGGTCGAGCAGGTCGTGACTGAGACCTTCCCAGGGGCGAGGATCGCGCGAATGGACGTTGATACCACCTCGGGGAAGTGGGCACATCAGGAGATCTTGGGTCGGGTAGAGCGCGGGGATGTCGATATTCTTCTGGGAACCCAGATGATTGCAAAGGGTCTCGATTTTCCGCGCGTCACGCTCGTCGGGGTGGTCAATGCGGATGTAGGGATCCACCTTCCCGACTTCCGGGCCTGTGAGCGCTCCTTCCAGCTGCTTAGTCAGGTAGCAGGGCGAACCGGACGTGGTAGCTTGGGGGGCGAGGTCATCATCCAGACCTCGTTACCCAATCACTACGTGATCCAGGCTGCTTTGACCCACGATGTGGTCGGCTTTGCTGAAAAGGAGCTAAAGGGACGCAGGAGCCCTCCGTACCCTCCCCATGTGCGCCTCGTCAACGTCATCGTAAGTTCGCCCGACCCGCGGCTCGCTGCAGCAGGTGTCGAGGAGGCCGTACGCTGGATTCGCAGCGAGTTGGGGGGAGTGGAGGGGCCGGTCCCAGAGCTTGTCGGGCCCGCGCCCTCTCCGATCGAGCGGCTACACGGCCGCTGGCGCTGGCACTTTTTCCTGCGGGGAGGAGGGGTGAGCTTGATTACTAATCTCCTGCGTCGATTCCTGGAGGAGTACCGGCCCCCCCATGGAGATGTCCGGATCTCAGTAGACCGAGACCCGGTTGCCCTCCTTTGAACGACCAGGCCAGGCCTGACAACAACCCACTGGACCCGATCCGGGTCGGTCCGTAAATTGTCCGCGACTTTCAGGGACTCAACGCGAGAGCCGCAGACCACCGGGTTCCAGCTTGGATGCGTATCACCTTTTTCGGAGTAGCGTTACCATGGGTTGCCTGGCTCTAAACGTTTCCTTCGAGCCCCTCACCCTTGTTCCGGCTCGGCGGGCCATCCGGCTGGTGTTAGACCGGAAGGCTGAAATCCTGGAAGTGGACGAAGCGAGGCAGTTCCGTTCCGAGCGTGATAGTCTGCCGTGTCCGACCGTCATTCGGCTGGTGCGGTTCGTCCATGTTCCCCGTCGGTTCAGGCGTCAGGTCACCAACACTTTCCTCTTCGCTCGAGACGAATACACCTGCCAATACTGTGGTAGGCACCGTCGAGAACTCCGCGGACGCCAGTTCCTCACTCGTGATCATGTCACTCCGGTGTCCCAGGGAGGGAGCAATGGTTGGGAGAACGTAGTCACCGCCTGTTCTGCCTGTAACAACAGGAAGGGGAACCACACACTAGCACGGGCAGGGATGTTCCTGCATTCTGTGCCAGCCCAACCGAATCACGTTCACCTTGTTTGGGCGGTTAGGCGGGTGACTATCACTCAAGCGCGCTGGATCGGGATGTTTTATGGAGAAGACGCGCTGGCTCTGCTCACCGACACCACCTCGGAACTCCACATAGGGGGAGAAGGTGTCTGGGCTCGGTTTCAGGCCTCCAGCCAAGTATAGGGGCACTCGTAGAATTGACCATCATCCCTTCCACCGAAAAGTACCCGGGCTCATGCGGATCGAGACTGGGAGGGTCTGCTTCCTACAAATTGTCAACGACAATGGTCTTTGGGCACGGTACGTAGGCCCTGTGCTATCGCATGGTGCCCATCCCGAGTACTCTGATCGGAAACAGCTCAAGGAGCGTTCTTTATGAGAGAGCATTCGCCACAGCCCGACCAGGCCTCTGGAGGCAGTGATACATTCCGGGGAAGGCCGATCCCGGCCAGAGCGATGATGGGGTCATCCGTGCCGGCTCAGCCCATGGCTGATGAGGCATCATCGAAAGTGATCAAGGTAGGAGACGAGGAGTGGATTGCGCGGGCTATCGGATCGACTCAATCAGGTACTGCGCCCGATTCCGGATCGCCCCTGCTTCTGGTTGTATTTTCTCGTGTCCAGCATCCTGAAGCTTACGTTCGTGAGGCTGTGGGAGTTGGTGAGTCGCTAGCAGACCTCAGTCACCACGCCCTCGAGTGCCTGTTTGCACGTGCCAGGCCCTATCTACAGCCTGATGAAATCAGCGTCCATGCCATGCCGGACCAGCCCCAGGCTACCACTCGTCCGGACTCATCCAACCCTGACTGACCCTTGTCGTGTTATTATGACACCCAGAGTGTTGTCAGTCCGACACGTTTTTAGGTTGTTTGTACCCACAAAACCTACTGGTGTCTCACGGGTCTTCCGCCCTTCATGAGAAGCCGGCCGCCTGGCATGGAAACTGCACTAGGTCTTTCCGAGTTGTTAGGTATGTAGCGGTCAACCGCTAACGAGTCCACACACATGGATACAAGTTTGGTTACACACCTCTCCGGCCCACAACGGACGAGTTCCAATGGATGATAGCGCTCCAACTAATACGCCTGCCCGTCCTCCAACATGGGACAAAAATAACGCTTTCGGAATCGTTATCGTTGACGGAGGGCTTGGCGCACGCGCCCGGTTGAAGATGCCTGTGGTCCATGCGTTCATTTATGGAGAAGAGTCCACGGCTCCACCCACCCTGCCATTCGGCCGCTGGAAAGAGGCTTCCTAGCCTAGAGGTTGGCCCCTCCCACGACTTGAGACTGACCGCGAACGCGGAACATTTCCTGTTCAACCCTCGTAGGCCTCTAGCGGCGCTTCTTGACCGAGGCGTCATTTTTATGCTGTTCTCGTTCTTCCACTTCTGCCCATGCCCTTCGGTTCACGCGACTCCCAGCCCGGTCTGGGGACCGGCCTTCAACAGTGATCTTTAGCCAAGTATCATAATGCGTGAACTCTCTACCTTGGATGAAGGGGCCCTCGTAGTACGGGCCTCCCGTGGGGAGAAAGACGCCTACGGCCAACTTGTGACACGTTATCGTTGGGCTGCATTTGCCGTGGCTCTGTCGGTCGCCGGTCGGAGATAGGATGCCGAAGATGCGGCGGAAGAGTCCTTTGTCGTTGCCCTAAATCGGCTGAACGAGTGTCAAGAGGCTGAAAAGTTCGGTGGTTGGCTGCTGGCGATCGCTAGGAACCACGCACGAGATCTGGTTTTGAAGGAAATGTTTCGGGGGGGGGGCATCTGCCTTTCAGCCTGGTGTACAGAGAGGTTGCTCCTGAGCTTTCGGGCTTCTGCAGCCTCTGGGCGGTGTGGTCGGCTGTTTTAACGCTGGCTACCCCGGGGGCATCTGGAGATCCGAGCAAAGGGAGACCGAGCTCTCCCCATTTCCCTGCCTAGATGATGAAGCCAGAACCGTCCAGTTCGTACCCTTCTCGTGGCCAACCCAGGGCTTTCCTGCTCTCGGCCATTCTTCTCCTCGTTGTTTGCCTGCCCGCAGGGGTCCAGGCCCAGCAGACGGTGACGCTGGATGAGGCAATCAACTTTGCCCTTGCGAGGAATCCGAGTTATGCAGAGGCTGAGATTTCGGTCGATAACGCTCGTGATACTCGAAGGATGGCGGTCGGAGCCTTCCTGCCGACGCTGAGTCTCGGCACTGGCGTCTCCGCGCGTCCGGGGTCGGTGTTCGATCCGACGACTCAGGCCCAGATCAGTGCCACGGACCGAAGTTTTACGGGTGGTCTCAGCGTGGGCATGGATCTCTTTGCCGGAGGCCGGAACCGTGCCGAACTGAGTCGAGCAGCAGTTGAGATCGAAGCTGCCGACGCGAGCCTTGAGGGTCAGCGGTTCCAGCTGATCCTTCAGACGAAGCAGCTCTTTTTCGGAGCTCTTGAGCAAGGGGACTTGCTCGAGGTAGCACAGGCGAGGGTCCGACGGGCCGAGGAAAGCCTCGAACTCGTGAGGCGTCAGGTGGCTGTAGGCGCGGCGACTGCGTCGGATTCCCTGCGGACCCGGCTCGAGTTAGCGAACGCTCGACAATCCGCATTACAGACTGAGGCTCAACTTCGAGCGGCGCGAATGTCGCTCGGGAGACAAATCGGAGCCTCTGAGCCCGTGCAGGCGTTTCCGCCTGCGGATCTCAGTCCGTCGCCTCTTCCGCTCGCCGACGAGGAGATCTATCGAATTGCCGAACTGAGCTCGCCAGACGTGCGTGCCTCACAGCTGTACGCCCGGGCCAACGAGTCATCGCTGATCTCCGCGAGGGCTGCCTATCTGCCCACGGCCCGTATCTCGTCGGGCTACAACTGGTCGAACCACGAGTGGGAGTTTGGGGGTGGGGAAGGGAGGTGGAATGGACTCTCCCTTTCCCTAAGTTATAGCCTATTCAATGGTTTCAGCCGTGAATCGAGTGTCGCAAGGGCCGAGAATCAGCTATTTATCTCGCGGTTGCAGGAGGACGACACGCGACTTCAGGCCCGCCAGGAGGCGGACGCGGCTCTCTTCGCAATCCGAACTGCTGAGCAGGCGGTGGAAATTGCCGAGGAGGCTGTCCTGGTCGCCGGAGAGGATCTGCGAGTTGTCCTGGAGCGGTACGGGGTAGGAGTAGCGACTGTATTCGAGGTTGTGACCAGCCAGATCGCACTCGATGAGGCGGAGGCGGGTCGGGTGTGGACCCGCTATGACTACCTGATTGCCCGGGCTGAATTAGAGTCCCTGCTAGGCCGAGAGCTATGAGCTCAGAAGAGAAGGACGTGATGGAGATCCCGATGGGCGGTGGGGACTCGGAGAGGCCCGTTGTCATCGAAATCCGGGAGCTCCGAAAAGATTATGTACTCGGTGTTGAAACCATACGTGCACTGCGGGGGGTGGACCTGACGATCCACAAAGGCGAGCTCATCGCCATCATGGGACCGTCGGGTTCGGGAAAGTCCACCTTCATGAACCTGCTCGGGTGCCTGGACACTCCGACCAGGGGCGAAATCTCGCTGAGCGGACAGGACATCAGCAAGCTTTCTGAGCGGCAACTCGCCCGGATCCGGAACAAAGAAATCGGATTCGTCTTTCAGACCTTCAATCTTCTTCCGAGGGCGACCGCCCTCCACAACGTGGAGCTTCCACTCATCTACGCGGGCGAGCCAGCGTCCGAGCGGCGACGACGGGCGCAAGAGAGTCTGGAGATGGTGGGTTTGGCGGACCGGCTATCACACAAGCCTCCAGAACTCTCTGGCGGAGAGAAGCAACGCGTCGCCGTGGCACGGGCTCTGGTGAACAACCCAGCGATTCTCCTGGCAGACGAACCGACGGGGAACCTGGACTCTGTCACGAGCGAAGAGATCATGGGTGTTCTTGTCCGACTGAACGATGAGGGACAGACGATCCTGATCGTCACCCACGAGCGAGAGGTCGCGGAGCACGCCAGGAGGCAGGTTCACCTACGGGACGGGATCATCGAACGAGACTTCAGGGTTGAAAACCCTCGGCGGCGTGAGATCGGAGCAGCGGCGGCGCTTGTCAAGGACTGACCCGTTGACCCAAGGACACAGGGGATCTTAAGTAGCGATTTGGCCGCGCTGACAATCACGCGAAAGGAGCAG
>CAUZHN010000032.1:0-23532 GCA_963579625.1 Gemmatimonadales bacterium UBA6960 | reverse complement strand
TGACCGGTTCAGGGCGGCAGTTTCGCAACGCCCGGTTATCAACTGGCACTCCTTCGTCGGTACGACTGACGGAGCCGGATGGTATCGGCGGTTCGAGTCGATGCCGTGGGAAGATCCAGTAGAGTATGCCATGCGTTCACCCCTTCACTACGTCGGGAACGTCACCACACCTACCATGCTGTTATCTGGTGAAGCGGACTTGAGAACGCCCATCGGTCAGGCCGAAGAATTTTACCGGGCGCTCAAAGTGCTCAACAAGGAGACGCTCCACGTGAAGCTCCCGGATGAGTATCATGGGACGCGCAGTATCTCGCATAGATTGATGATCCAATTGTACCTCAAGGCATGGTTCGACAAGTACCGTGATGGGCCTATCACTTGACGAGGCGACTCGCGAAATAGCTTGAGACATGGACGGAGAAATATTAGCCAACCATTTTTCTTAGTTCTTCTTGAGAACATTGTGTTTCAGGATCGCAGGGGCTGCGAGTACTACGGAACATAATGCGCCCGCCACACCGTTGGTCATGATATCCTGTCCTGTAAGAAAAAGATGTTTCAAGGGAGTGCGAGGACGTAGCCATTTCTGGCGAAATCGTGAAGGAGTATGGCTGAGTCCATAAATTTATCCGCGTCCATACCCTGTAAAATGTCGGGTAGAAAGTGCGGTCGATAATTCAGGACTCATGTGTGTCTTGCACCGCCTCTACCGACCGATCACATAGTCGCTCTTCGCAGGGCTCACCCCACCGTACATGACACCGGTCTCTGGATCGATCATCACCATCTTCACCGCCCCGGCACCGGATAGTGTCATCCGGTACGGCTGTTGAAGCGCGCCGACCTCGATGCGGTGGCCGCGTGCGGTGAGGTCGTCCGCGACACCATCGGCCAGCACGGCCGGCACGGTCAGCATACCACGGACCGGGTTGGGATAATTTGATGCAGCGAAGGCGCTGCTCGTCACCGTCGCGGCCTCGACGGCCTGCTGGACGTTCATATTGAATTCGACGACCGAGAGAAACGCCTGGAGCATCGCCTGGGGTTGGTTGTCGCCGCCTGGCGTATTCCATGCCAGATAGGGTCGACCGTCCTTCATCGCCAACGCCGGATTGATGGTGTGCCGTGTGCGCTTGCCGGTCTCGAGCACGTTCAGGTCGTTCTCGTCCGTCGAGTAGTAGGGCATGCGGTTGTTGAGGACGATCCCGGTGCCGGGCACGTACATGCCACTCCCAAAGCTTCCGTTCACGCTGTGCGTCACGGAGACGAGATTGCCGTATTGATCCGCGATGGAAAACGACGACGTCTCGCCTGAATCCTCATAGGCGTCGCCTCGTTCGATCGGGTGCGGCCCGGACTCGTATTCCACACTCCGACCGGCCAGGACCGCGGCTCCATGGACCGGGTCGCCGGGTGGAGGCGCTACAAGGGCCTTGTCCATGCGAATAAGCCCGCGCCGAGCCGACGCGTACTCTTTGGAGAGCAGTTCTTCGGTAGGCACGTCGACGAACCTGGGGTCGGCGACCCATCGGTTCCGGTCGGCAAACGAGAGCTTCAAGGCCTCGGTAACGACGTGTACGTAGTCCGCCGAGTTGTGGCCCATCGCCGGGAGGTCGAAGCCCTCGAGGACGTTCAGAGCCATCAACATCACGATGCCCTGTGAGTTCGGGGCACTTTGATACACCTCCAGGTCCCCGTATCGGGTCATGATGGGCTCGCTCAGTTCCGCCTCGTACGCGTCCAAGTCCTCGTACCGGAGGCGCCCTCCCATCTCCTCGTAGAAGTCGTCGATGCGTCTCGCGATCTCGCCCCGATAGAAGACGTCCGCGCCGTCCTCAGCGATCATCTCCATCGACTTCGCGAGATCGGCCTGCACGAACACGTCCCCTCGGCCGAGTGGACGGCCCTCGGGCATGAGTACCGAGACGGAAGAGGGATAGGGTGATGTCTTCGATACCGCCTGTTGGTGGTAGCCCGACGCCCAGAAGTCGAGGGGGTGGCCCTCCCGCGCGGCACGGATTGCCGGCGCCAGCACCTCGGCGTACGACATGGAGCCGAAGGTCGTGAGCGCGAGGTCGATGCCTCCGACTGCGCCGGGTACGTCGGTGGCGTCGGGTCCCGCGCTCGGAATCCCCCCGAGCTCGCGGAAGTAGTCAGGCGTCGCCAGCGCAGGAGCACCTCCCGTTCCGTTGATGAAGACGACGCGGTCCTCGTCAGCCAGGTATGCCACCATGAACAGGTCCCCGCCCATGCCGGCTTGGTGCTGCTCGACGACTGTCGTCATGTAGAACACGGCAGCCGCCGCATCGAAGGCGTTACCACCTGCTTCCAGCACCTGCCATCCGGCCATCGACTCGAGTGGATGTTCGGCCGCGACCATGCCAAAGGTGCCCATGACCACGGGCCGCCAGAACGGAGCCTCCTCGGGAGACTGCGCGTGCAGAGGGGCGCAGAGGATCGAGATCGCGAACGCGCTGAGCATGAAGCGCATGGGGCCCCCTTTTCGGACTGAGTCAGGCCGTAGTCTAGGGTGCGGGTAGTCGCTCCGGCCAGGGTAGCACGCTGTCCTGGCATCGATCCGAGTGGGGAATCTCCCTGCACCGATTTCGTCCAGATCCCTATATCAAGGGTGCGGCTTCCTACCAAGTCTCCATTAGGATTAATTTCGCAGGGTTAATCGGAGTATCTGCCGATACCGCCCCCATCTACGTTGCGGTCCTGAGGGGTGAGGGGGCAGAATTAGGGTATGAAGAAAACCTTGTTATTCGCCATCAGTCTGATCGCACTCGGATCAGGTATCTCTCCGGTCAAAGCGAGTAGTCAGGCTCTTGAAATTTACCTGATTGATGTCGAGGGTGGAGGTGCGACGCTGTTTGTGTCTCCGACGGGCCAAACGCTTCTGATTGACACCGGAAACGGCGGACAGCGAGCGGCCAGGGATGCCGGTCGAATCATAAGCGCAATGCGCGATGCCAGTGTCACTGAGATCAACCACCTGATCACGACCCACTGGCATGGAGACCATTACGGCGCGATGCAGGAGCTGGCTAGGCAAGTCCCGGTCCGGCACTTCATTGACCACGGGCCAAGCGTTGAGTCGAATGCCATTGTAGCTGAATTCCTGAGCACCACCTATCGCGCGCTGTACCAGGATCGCGAACACACTGTTGTGACGCCCGGAGATAGGATTCCTCTTGGGAGAATAGATGTCAGGGTAGTCACAGCGGCGAAGCAGGTCATCGACCGGCCGCTTCGGGGTGGAGGTGCAGTTAACCCTTACTGTGTCGACTTCACACGTCAGCAGGAAGACAACGGTGAGAATGCTCAGTCTGTCGGGATCATCGCACGGTTCGGAGCGTTTCGAGTCCTCCATCTCGGTGACTTGACTGCGAACACTGAGTTCGAGCTAATGTGTCCTAGGAATCCTATCGGAACCGTCGATCTTTTTGTGGTAACCCACCACGGACAACCCAGCTCGAACACTGAGGTCGTGGTCCACGCGATCGAAGCTCGCGCGGCGATCATGAACAACGGAACGAGGAAAGGCGGACAGCCTGAAGCGATGCAGGTTCTGCACTCCGCTCCAGGTTTGGAGGACCTATGGCAGTTGCATTTCTCTCAACTGAGCGGCCAGGAATACACTGTTCCCGGGCTCTTCATAGCAAACGGGGTCGACGATGAGCCAGGTACAATGCCAATTGCTCCGATGACAGGACCTCTACGGGGACTGGGCGTTTCTCCTACTCCTATCCACAAAGGAGAGGGACACTGGCTCAAGGTCTCTGCACGTGCCGATGGTTCCTTCACTGTGACGAACAGCCGCAACGGGTTCACAAAAGAGTACCATTAGGTCCGACCTCTTCACCCACGCCAGCAATGCGACCTCCAGTAGGGTATCCCTCCTATTTCACCGCACCCACCGCTGGACTATACAACACTGTTTTGCACGTCCGGTGTGGTGCTCGCGAATACGTTGCGGCAATTCAGAGGGCATGGGCATTTTCGAGTATGAAGAAAACCCTGCTATTCGCCCCCTCTGTTATAGCGGTCGGGTGTGATAAACAGACGCCAAGGAAGTCAAGCTAGAACCAGCTCTTCGTCTAATAACCTTATTCCAGAGGACAAGCCTGTGCGTACCCAATATCATCGAGCTGCAAGCGTACTCAGGGGTGTCTTGATTACTACCCTAGTCGGTGCTGCCGGTGCATCGGGCCAACAACGCCCTGAGAATCAGGTGGGGGCGGTGGTCGACGCCTTTCATGCGGCTCTCGCGGCAGGCGATTCGGCTGCGGCCTTGAGTCATCTTGCCGATGATGTGACGATCCTCGAGAGCGGTGGAATCGAAGACAAGAATCATTATCGCTCGGGACACCTTGCCGGAGACATGCGCTTCGCACGAGCGGTGGAGCGAGAGCGCGGCGAGATTGAGGTCAGCCTAGTGGGTGATGTCGCTTGGGCTCATTCGACCAGTGTTACACAGGGCCGAATGGGTGACCGCGAGATCAATTCGCAGGGTGCCGAGCTCGTGGTTTTAGCACGAGAAAGTGGAACCTGGAAGATCAAGGCCATTCACTGGTCATCTCGGCAGCGAAGGTAGTTTGATCACAGCGCATCCGCAGAGGTGTAGTTGCCGCGCCTCCTGCGGCCGAGCTCGTGGACTTACGGCCCCCTGGGGTGTCCCCTCTCAGTCACAGCCACTTCTAGCGCACCTACCGGCACTGTTTTGCGCGTCCGATTCAGCCAGATTCATGATTCTGGAATTGTATTAGAGAGAGAGGTTCAAATGTGATTTATTTACGATCAGCGAGTGATCGGGGATCTTCAAATGTTGGTTCGCTAGAATCGAAGCATAGTTTTTCATTCGGCCACTATTATGACCCGGAGCATATGGGTTTTTCGGTACTTAGAGTAATCAATGATGATACTGTGCCCCCGGGCTCGGGTTTCGATACCCATGGACATCAAGACATGGAGATTATTTCCTATGTGCTTGAGGGTGCTATAGAACATAGGGACAGCATGGGTAATCACTTCGTTATACCAGCAGGTGATATCCAGCGCCTGAGTGCTGGCACTGGCATTACCCACTCAGAATTTAATCACTCAAGAAAAGATATTTTAAAGTTCCTGCAAATTTGGATAGAGCCAAATGTTGCTGGTGTTAAGCCAGAGTATGAGCAAAAGACCATCGTTCAAACCAGCTCAATGACACCGATTATGACACCGGATGGTGTAGGTGATTCAATGAAAATTAATCAGGACACGAGTATTTATAGAGTTGTAATAAATGGAAGCGAAAAGCTTACCTCAAATACATGTGGGCGCCCACAGTACCTGCATGTTATCTCTGGGGAAGGCAACTTATTTGGTACACGCTTATCATCTGGTGATGGAGTTGGTTGGATAAACGAGGCTTTGAAACCAGAGGCGATCGATCAACCCCTTACTGCTCTATGGTTTGATCTTCCAGTAATCGAAGATTAGGAGAATAACTTTCGGGAGGTGAGTGATGCAGGACCTAGAGAGATTACTCAGTCAGTTCGGTGTATTCGGGGACCTGGCTGCAGATCTGCGCTTTCAAGCCCTTGTTCTTGTCGTTCTCAGCGTTGTGGTCGCGAAGGCAGCCGACTTGGTCATCTCTAGGATGATTACTCGCTGGGCGCAAAAAACTACAACTGACCTTGATGATCGCATCGTCGAGATGCTGCATCGCCCCTTATTTCTGTTCGTACTTCTCGGTGGCTTGTCGCTGGCCGCGGACTTGTTGGCACTAGAAGGTGGCATCAAAACGATCACGTTCGGTGTCTTGGGAACCATGGCTATTCTCATCGGTTCCGGTCTCGCCATGCGCGTGAGTCGATTGGTCCTAGAGACTCTGGGTCAGCACCGCGCCCGCTTCCGATTTGTCGACGAACGCACACTACCCATGTTTCGTAATTTGTCGAATGTGCTGCTGTTTGGAGCGGCCGCATACTTTCTGTTCCTGGTTTGGGGCCTGGACGTAACCGCGTGGCTGGCTTCGGCTGGAATCCTCGGTATCGCGGTTGGTTTCGGCGCCAAGGATACCGTCGCAAATTTCTTCGCTGGTGTATTCATCTTGGCCGATGCGCCATACAAGATTGGCGACTTTATCGTTCTCGATACTGGAGAACGGGGACGGGTCACCCAGATCGGACTACGCAGCACGCGCCTCCTGACTCGTGACGACATCGAAGTGACAGTACCCAATGCTGTTATGGGCAACACCAAGATCGTTAACGAGACCGGGGGACCTACCGAGAAGGAACGTGTCCGCATCAAAGTCGCGTGTGCTTATGGATCGGATATCGATCAGGTTAAACAAGTGCTTCTCGATATCGGCATTCGTCACGAAGGTGTGTGCGCCGACCCGGAACCGCGCGTTCGATTTCGTACTTTTGGCGCTTCCGGTCTTGAGTTGCAACTCCTGTGCTGGATTGAAGAGCCCGTTCTACGCGGCCGCATCACCGATGCGCTTAACACCGAGGTGTATCGCCGGTTCAACGAGGAGAAAATAGAGATTCCCTACATGAAGCAGGACGTATATGTGAAGGAGATGCCGCGCTAGAAGATACCTGCTCTGCCGCCCCATTTCACTGCACTCACCGCTGGACTATACAACAGTGTTTTGCGCGTCCGGTGTGGCGCTCCCGCATAAATTGTGAATCTTCGGGGTGCCCCGGCAGGTTCAGGGACACGCTCCCGCACTTGGTAGAGGATTATCCGAATGAAAATGAGGCTGCGTGTGACGGTTTTCTCTTAAGGAATAGCCAACTGACTTTATCTCTTTGGAGGTACGAATGGACCGCCGAGTATTTATTGCAAACGGAACTAGAACATCGGTGGGGCTGGCCGCCTTTCCGGGCGCTGCCTTCGCCCGCGAGGTTGGGTCGTGGGCGTCTTCGACAGCTCACCCGGCTCAGGACACAACCCTGCGGCTGAACCACAACGCAAACCCGCTCGGCATACCACCCCGTGCAAACACGGCAATTCTTGAGGCGATGAAGGAAGTGCCGCACTATCCCGGTCCCCAAAGGGAGACGCTCATAGATCGACTCGCTGAGCTCCATAGTGTGGGAGCAGACCAGGTAGTTCTTGGATCTGGCTCTACGGAAGTCATTCGGACGGCTGTCCAGGCTTATGCTTCTCCGCAAAGTCGCATCCTTCAGGCGAATCCGACCTACGAGAACGCGATGCATTACGCAGAGCCCTTTCCGTACCGGATCGAGCAGGTTCCCCTCACGAGCGATTTTGCTCACGACGTCGAACGCATGAGACGTCTAGCTGAGGGATGGCGAGAGCCCACAGTGGTCTACATCTGCAATCCCAACAATCCGACCGGAACCCTCACTCCTAGCGCCCAATTGGATGACTGGTTCTCATCGGCATCCGACAATGTCTTCTTCATTGTGGACGAGGCCTATTACCCCTTCGTCGATGACGTGAGCTACTGGTCGGCGGAAAAATGGGCCAATGAGAGCTCAAATGTGTTGGTTACCCGGACATTCTCAAAGCTCTACGGGATAGCCGGACTCCGCATAGGCTACGGCATCTGTGCCGCCGAGACCGCCAGCCGACTCAACCTTTATGCCAACCGCTCCAATCCCAATACCTTGGCTGTGGTCAGTGCTATTGCTGCCCTCGAGGAAGAGGGTTGGCGGGAGAAGAGCTTGAGAATCTGGGCTGAGTGCAAGGAAGTAGTGACCACCTGTCTGGACGAGCTCGGGCTTGACTACTTTCAGAGCCACACCGCTTTTCTATTTCACGAGATCCGCGGTGACCAGGCCCTGTACATCCGTCGTATGAGGGAGCGCGGGATCTTGGTGGGACGGCAGTTCCCGCCGATGCTCTCCTACAACCGACTCTCCCTCTCGGCCATGCCCGAAGAATTGGGTCGGTTCGCCGACACGCTTCGGATGTTCCGAAGGAGAGATTGGGTATAGGCCCAACACCCCTGGCTCCCTCTTTGCAGTGACATCCGCTCCTAGAGCACCTATTACAACACTGTTTTGTGCGTCCGGTGTGGTGCTCCCGGATGAGTTGCGGTCCTGCGGGGTCCAGGGGCAGGTTTAGGTCATGACGCGCTACCGCCTCCGCATGAGTTTGCTCACGCGACACTCTCATCCCATCGGGTAGGCCATGATCAGTCTCACCGAGAATTCGCAGAGGCACCTCCTCTGGTCTATCGTGGGGCCGCCGCCCACCCTGGCATGCTTAATGGGAATATGCTTTGCCCTCGTACCTTCCCCGGTCGAATCGCAGAGATGGCCTGCTCTGGCAGCCGAGTGGAATCAGGCAGCCGCCGCCGACTACCTGGACGGACGACAAGTCTGGTGGAGGACTTGGCCCAATGCGGCCCGCGACCATGATACGTCCTGCGTCTCGTGCCATACTACGCTACCGTATGCGTTGGCTCGTTCCGCGCTACGCTCACCACTTGGGGAAACCGGCCCGACCATTCCAGAGGCAGACTTGTTGGCGGACGTTAGCAAGCGAGTGGTGTTGTGGAACGAAGTGGACCCATACTACCAGGATCAGACAGTGGGCCTCCCCAAAACCAGTGAATCGAGGGGGACCGAAGCCATCCTGAACGCGCTGATCCTATCCAGTCGTGACGCCCGAGAGGGACAGCTGGCTAGCGAAACTCGACAGGCGTTCGAGAATCTGTGGAAACTTCAGTTCACCCGAGGAGAAGGAGCCGGTGGTTGGGCGTGGCTGTACTTCGGACTAGCCCCTTGGGAATCAGAAGGGGCGGCTTACTTCGGAGCTGCCCTCGCAGCCGTTGCGGTCGGGGTGGCACCGAACGACTACGCGACTTCGCCGGGAATCCAGGAGCATGTGGTGTCGCTCAGTGCGTATCTCCAGCGGGGTTTGGAAAGCCGCCTGACACTGGACCGAGTCATGCTGCTTTGGGCTTCCAGCGAACTCTCGGATCTTCTGACACCGGATCAAGACGAGTCCCTCATCGGTGACGTCATGCGCCTGCAAAACAGAGACGGGGGCTGGAGCCTCACTTCCCTGGGACCATGGGAAGGGCAGGATGGATTCTCTCCCCATCCCGGGAGCGATGGATACGCCACCGGGTTAATCACCTTCGTTTTGCAAAAGGCCGGTGTGTCGCCCGACCAGGAGAATCTGAGTAGAGCCCTCGCCTGGTTGGTGCAGAACCAGGATCCGAACGGCGGCCAGTGGTCCGCCACCTCACTCAACACAGAGCGAGATCCCACATCCGACAGGGGGCGCTTCATGGCCGACGCGGCCACAGCGTTCGCCGTACTGGCCCTGACCCAGGCCGGTTCGTCAAAGGAATGATCAGGAGCGATCATCCCCCGGTCGATCTCATAAGAAGGGTCTCCAAAATATGAGTGAGAGGTTTGTTGAGTCGATTGATGCACGTAACGCACTTGGTTTTATCTTGGACGCGCGGGTCGGGGGGTAGCCAGGTTCTTCGCGTCTCTGAAGCTTACCAGCCTTCGGGAACCCTCGTGCCAGAGCGACAATTTGAGTGTCTTGATTGCGTCCCAGATGGTTAACCTGGTTACCTGTTGGAGCTTTGGATTCGCATCCAGGCATTCCTGAAGCCGGTAGTTCGGGATCTTCGTATTCAGGTGATGTAGATGATGGATTCCGATGCTTGCGGTGAACCACTGTAACAGTTTCGGCAGTACGAGATGTGAACTGCCCTTCAGTCCCGCGTCGACGTACGCCCAATCTTCGTGCTCTCGCCAATACGTGTCCTCGAATTGGTGTTGCACATAAAACAACCACACTCCTACCGAAACGGTGAGGAACAGGACCGGCAGATGCACGAGGACGAACGTCTTTAGGCCGATCGTGAGCCACATGAAGAGGAGGATAGCCGCTAGAACCCCGTTCATCTTCGAGACGCTGCGCCATTCGCGCCTCCAATTTCTCGGAGTGTCCCACGGGAAGCGGTGTTTGAGGACGAACTGGAATAATCCCCCCAGCCCCAACATGACGACCGGATGCCGGTAGGCCCGGTAACCGAGTCGTCCGAGGAACGGCTTGCCGTAGTATTCGCTCACGGTGATCACGTCGATATCGCCGAAGCCCCTGAAGCCCAAATTACCGGAGTGGGCATGGTGGTGGGCATGGGTTCTCCGCCAATAGTGGTATGGCGTCATTGTCAGGACACCGAGCCAAAACCCGATACGATTCGCCGTCTTCTGGGACTTCAAGAACGATCCGTGACCGCAGTCGTGCTGGATCACGAAGAGTCTCAGGAGAAAACCTGCCGTGGGGATAGCCAACACCAGGGAGAGCCAGTAGCTGAACGACAGGGCTCGGTAAGAGGCGTACCAGCAGAGAAAGAAGGGCGGAGCCGAAGTAAGAAGCTGGATCATGCTCCGGCGGACATCTGCACCTCCATACGGACGCAGGATTTCACTCCATCGCCTCAACGCCTCTCGTGACTCTCCTTCCTCTAGATGTCCCATCAACTGAACTTCACGCCCAGAGCTATCGGAAGTGATGCGATCCATTCGCGCCTCAAAAGTTCACCCGCAACGAAGTATTCCCCCGCTACGCCAGTAAGAATGTTGGAAGTGGATCCTGGACTCATGCGTGCATGATATGAGACTCTGCAGTTTGGTGCACCCCAGAACCAGTACCCGGGGGCACCCTCTTTTTGCCCACCCCGATTGCTCCACCTATAAACAGTATTTTGCTCAGGAGATTTTTTAATTTCAGATTGGACTAGGAATCCCAAGCTCCAAAAAAGTTTCTGCAAAATTTTCGAGTCACTACACGAGGGGGGAATCGAAAATGAATCTTAAGAATTTTGATTTCTGGAATGTAACATTGATCAAACTATCTGTTTTTCTAGCTACTTTATTTTGGGTTTCAGTTTGGAAAGGATTTGCAGACTGGGTAATGAGCACCCATTGGGTTTGGTTTGCGGTCTCTATTTTAGTCATAGCAATCAGACCAGTAAGAACTGCTTTGAGGAAATAGTTCTGCACCTATTTCACCGTACCCACCGCTGCTTTATAGAGCACTGTTTTGTGCGTCCGGCGTGGTGCTCCCGAATCGGTTGTGGATCTTCTGCGGGAAAGCGTATCTGCCAATGACCACCCTCTGTCACCAGCCAGTAGGGGGCGGAAATGGTGCGAGTCGGCACACATCACAGGCGTCGCTGAAAGCGCCTTTGCGAGGTTATGATCCCAGCCAGAATCCATCCGGCATCGCGAGGCGCCCAGTTCTGGAGTTACACGAATGATCTCAAGACGTCACTTCCTAGAAACGTCCACCGCTGCCGCTGCAGGTTTGACGCTGTCAGGATGCGAGCCGACCGAGGCGTCCGGAGAGGCACTCCCTCCTTCGATCGCCCGGTTGGAATCTTGGGCAGACCGAGCACATCCCATCACGACGAACGAGCGTGCGGCACGGGTCGAGAATGCCAAACAGCTTATGCACGAGCAAGGACTCAGCGGCCTCGCCCTCTGCGGTGGTACTTCAATGGTCTACTTCACGAATATCCGTTGGGGTGGAGGTGAACGACTCTTCACCGTTGTGATCCCCCTCCAAGGCGACGCTTTCGTGGTATGCCCCGCATTCGAGGAAGATCGAGCGAGAGAGCAACTCGCGCTCGGCCCGTTGGGTGGGTCTCAGGTATATACATGGGAGGAGCACGAGAGCCCGTATGAGCGGGTGGCTCAAGGGTTGGGAGATCGTGGGATCAAGACCGGTAGGATCGGTGCTGAGGAGACCCTGCAGTTCCGGTTCAGCAACGGTATCGCACTCGCGGCACCCGCGATCGATGTGGTTGATGCTACACTGGTGACCGGCGGATGCCGCGGCGTAAAGGACGCGCACGAGCTCGAGCTCATGACACTCGCCAACGAAGTAACACTCACCGCGTACAAGGCGGCGTACCTAGCGATGGAAGAGGGGATGACCCAGGGTGACGTGGGCGGCCTCATAAGCTCAGCACATCAGCGCCTCGGCTTTTCTGGTTCAGCCAGCGTGCAGACTGGTGAGTGGTCTGCGTTACCCCATGGCTCGATCACTCCCCAAGTGATCCGTGAGGGCACCATTCTGCTCATCGACGGGGGATGTGGGGTCGAGGGATACCGTTCAGACATGAGTCGCACCTTCGTGCTTGGTCAGCCTTCCGATATCATGAGAGAGCGTTTTGACATCGAGCTCGAGGCCCAGACCGCCGCGTACTATGCGGCGGGTCCGGGTGTGTTGCCCGAGGATGTCGACGCGGCAGCTCGGAAGGTGATCGAGGACGCTGGCTACGGTCCGGGATACACGTACTTCACTCACCGGGTTGGTCATGGGATCGGGATGGACGGGCATGAGTGGCCCTACCTGGTGAAGGGGAACCGCACGCCGCTGATCGCTGGGAATGTGTTCAGTGACGAGCCTGGGATCTACGTCCCCGGTGAGTTCGGGGTTCGGCTAGAGGACTGCATGTATATCACCGACAGTGGTGCCGAGCTATTCACCCCCCAGAGCCCGTCCTTGGAAGATCCCTTCGGGGATTGGGATCACTAGAAACGGCGCCAATGGTTCTTACCCTGTGTGGACGGAGTTCAGTACAACCACTGCAGTACCCCAAGAGGTCAACCGAGATATATACCGCTTCATGAGAGGGGAATCTGGGAGCTTCATGAAACAGATAGCTTGGATTGCATTGGTCAGCATCACCACTCCGTTCATGGGTTCTGCGCAATCTCTTGAGTGGTCGGTTCACCCTACGGTCCTTTTTGATCTTGGGCATACTACCGCTCTCGAAGTTGGCCCTAGTGTTTCATTTTTATCTTTTCTGTCACGCGGTGGACCCATCTCCCATGGGTTGTTCTTGACTTTAGCGAGAACCGATTTCCCAGTAGCCTCAGACGACCTCCATCGCAACTTTGGTTCCGTAGGCGTTGGCCTCCGGTGGATGATGGGTGGAGAAAGAGCAGCACTAGGGTTAGATGTCGGTGTTGGCTTCTTAGCTTAGGATGACCTCAGTGAAACGGACCCAGGATTTAGGAGCAGTGCGAATGGGGAGGAGGTACTCACCCTGGGCATGGAGGGCCGGCTCAAGATAGCTTCATCATCGGGCATATCTGCGTTCGTTAGAAACCAAATCGGTGGATGGTTCTATGGTCTATTGGATGCGGACAGGTTCGGTATTACCCATCGATTATTGGTCGGGATCGGGATCTACGTTCGGTAGAGCCACCTCAGCTTCCGCGGCCTCTTCCTGCCAAGTGTGACTGTGATAGTCGGGTGTTGTGGTGGAGGTGTCCCCTCTTGGTTCACGGGCACGCTCTTCTGTTTTACCGAACCCACCGATGGACTATACAACACTGTTTTGCACGTCTGATTATGGTGCTTTTGTCTACGTTGCGGTTTTGCGGGGCCAGGCGCAGAATACCGCTGGCCTATGACTGCCGCACCACCCGCCCCAGGAGGTCACCCACGAACCCCGTGAAAAAGTTGCGTCCATCGGTTGCGATCGTGCTTTTGGCGGCAGGCCTCGTGGCGTGGCTGGTATGGTTCCCTCCGGATGCCGAATACGCCGGATGGCGCTCAGATCCACCAAACCAGCCAGCCCACGAGTGGCCCACACCTGACGGATTTACAGGAAACCACCGTTCAGAGCTTCGCGATATTACGCCTGACAATGTCAGATACCTCGAGGTCGCCTGGATCCATCGAACCGGAGACGTCAGCCAAGGTGGGAACGGCGAGGCTTCTACGGCGTTCCAGTCTACGCCAGTCATGGTTGACGGGGTTCTGCACGTTGTCACTCCGTTTAGTCGAGCACTTGCGCTCGATCCTGAGACCGGCGAGGAACTCTGGAGCTTTGACCCGCACATTGACCGGTCGGACTCCATTCAGGGCAAAGTGACGATGCGTGGGCATTCAGTATGGACCGATTCGCTTGCGACCCCAGGCGCGCAGTGCGCGCAGCGTGTCTTTCTTGCGACGTTCGATGCTCGTCTGTTTTCCCTCGATGCCCTGTCTGGGAGGCCCTGTGAGGCGTTCGGAGACCAGGGGTGGCTGGATCTCGGTGCGGATGTCGCGCGAATCGAGGGGCGTCGAGGCCAGTATAAGCAGACTGCACCGCCTGCGATTCTCAGGGACGTGGTGGTCGTCGGGTCGAGCATCTTCGATAATAGGTTTGCCGATGCAACGAGCGGCGTCGTGCGAGGGTTCAACGTACGAACCGGTGCCCTACTTTGGTCTTGGGAGCCTCTGTTGGAGATGGACCACAATCCCGAGAACGGAACTCACTTACCGCCGGGAGCAGGTAACGCCTGGGCCACGCTCACCGCAGACGAAGAAAACGACCTGGTGTTCGTCCCGACCGGCAGCCCCAGCCCTGACCACTATGGCGGTTGGAGACCTGGCGACAACCGCTATGCCAATTCTCTGGTGGCGCTGCGAGGCACTACAGGAGAGGTCGTTTGGCACTATCAGATGGTGCACCACGACCTTTGGGATTACGACCTGCCTTCCCCGCCACTTCTCTTCACGCTCCATCGGGATGGTGTCGAGATCCCGACTGTGGTTCAAAGCACGAAGATGGGGTACCTGTTCTTTTTCCACCGACTTACGGGCGAGTTGCTATTCCCGGTCGAAGAGCGCCCTGTTCCCGCTAGCGACGTGCCTGGCGAGGAGGCGTGGCCGACCCAACCCGTGCCAGTGCTACCGGCGCCCCTGCATGCGGAAGCTTTGACCCCCGAAGATGCCTGGGGACTCACGCCTCTGGATCGGCGCTCCTGTCGCCGTCGAATAGAGGCAGTAAGGTCCGAGGGCATCTTCACACCGCCCAGTCTCCAGGGGTCGATCACGTTCCCGAGCTTCTTCGGCGGTATGGAGTGGGGGGGGTTGGCGTACGATCCATCCTCGGGACTCCTGGTGACCAATACCAACCGAGCCGCCAACGTCCTAACCCTAGTTCCTGTTGAGCAGGCTGAGGAGGCCGTCACCACGTTGACTAGAGGTGGCCTGCTTGACCGGCAAGCGCCGACACCCTACGTGGTGAAGCGGGAACTGCTTTGGTCACCGATCGGCTTGCCTTGCATCAAGCCACCCTGGGGTCTCCTGCATGCGATCGATGTCCGTTCAGGCCAGCTCCAATGGGAAATACCTCTGGGGGGCCTGAGCGACCTTGCGAAAGGTCTCCCCACACCCACTTTGTGGGGCTCGGCGAGCCTTGGGGGACCTCTGATCGCCGGGGGACTGGTGTTTATAGCGGGGACGCTAGACAGTCGCATTCGCGCGTTCGACCTAAAGACCGGTGAGCTACTTTGGTCCGACAAGCTGCCCGCTGGTGGACAGGCTACGCCTATGACGTACCGCGCGCGCGTCGGGGGCCGGCAGTACGTCGTGATCAATGCCGGAGGCCACAGCGATCTTCAAACGAGGCTAGGCGACTACGTGGTCGCTTACGCCCTCCCCGTCAACTCCGGGGAAGCGGTTCCAAGCCGTGAGTGACTTAGCCCTAGTCACCGGGGCGACCGGCCTACTCGGTTCCTACCTGGTGGAGCGACTTCTCGACGAAGGCTGGGATGTCCGGGCATTGGTCCGTCGTCCGGAACGAGCCCGGTGGCTTGAGAAGACCGGCGCGACGCTGTTTGCAGGAGACATCACCGACCGGGCATCCATCATGTCAGCGACATCAGGCTGTTCACTCGTCTTTCACGCTGCGGCTTCCGTGGGCGTCGGCACCGATTGGGAAGCCTTCAGGCTCGGGAACGTGGGGGGAACTGAAAATGTCCTCCACGCATCGGCGGCAGCGGGTGCCCGTTTCGTGTTTTTTAGTACCACCGGAGTCTTCGGTCGAGCTCGCTATCGAGAAGTCCCAACCGACGAATCAGTCCCACTCCCAAAGCTACCTGAGCACGAAGTGTACGGCCGCTCGAAGCAGGCGGCGGAGCGCCTCGTCCTCGAAGCCCACGCGCGCGGCACGGCGTGGACGGCCATCGTTCGACTGCCTGTCATGTACGGCGTGCGGGACCGGCAGTTCGTGCCGAGAATTGCTCCTATTCTACAACGCGGGTTCTTCCCGCTTCTGGGTGGCGGAGCTTCAATCATGAGCCTCACGCATGCTCGGTCGATCGCCGAAGGGGCGTTGCTGGTTGGCACGAACAAAAGTGCCGGTGGGAAGATCTATCACCTCACGGACGACTTCCCGATTACTGTGTCAGATCTCGTACGGTACGGAGCCGAGGGACTCGGATGCCGGGTGCGCCGGGTCCATGTCCCAACAGCTGTGGCGAAGATCGGTTTCAGTGTACTCAAGCCACTCCTTGTCGCAATCGGCCGAAGCGACCTGGCCCCTCACACGGAGGGCACACTCGACATGTTGACGCGTAACAATCCATTCACCTCGAGACGCGCCCGGGAGGAACTGGGTTGGGTTCCGACAACGCGACCGGAGGTCGGGGTACCGGAGGCATTCCGGTCATGGAAAGCCCGAGCAACGTCTTCACTCGACACCAGTTGTTCTTAGGGCTGGCACGGTAGCCTCTCGGCATAGAAGGTGCCAAGATTGTCGTCGCCACCCAAAGGGGGAGGTAGATGGTTTCACGATCTTCAACTCTGATTCATTGGATTGGTTTTCTGGCAACATGCTTCATGTTGGTTGCATCACTTTTAGACCAAAGCAGAGATGAATTCCTCATACATTTTATAGCTTCTATGATTCCCAATACGTCTTGTTGGTTAGTAGCCTGTCTTCTTGGTGGTTCTAGAAATTTTCTTCCTTTCTTGGGTAGGGACAGAAGCACTAGACGGTAGGGCACACCTTAGCCCCGTATCACATCTATTTCAGAAGAGAAATGAGGGCCGAATTGACGGATCAAGATGGAGATGAAATTCAAATTAGGATGGGAGATCAGTTTGTATATCTATAGAGTACTTCTCATAGTCTCGACTGTTCTTGTGAATCCTATTTTCTCAGATGTTGGGTCAATAATGGCACAAGAAAATGCGTATCCGTTGCAGATGAGTGCGGGTAAGAAGAGTCACCGTCCCGAAGTGCCGGGGGTAAACGGGCTAGTTACTGCAGGTCATCCTCTGGCTTCGATGGCGGGATTGCGGATTCTCATGTCGGGTGGAAATGCAATCGATGCTGCTGTAGCGGTGCTAGCTACCCTGAATGTGGTGCGTCCACAGATGTCGGGAGCAGGGGGAAATGGATTTCTCACATTCTTCGATAAGAGTTCCGGAGCAGTCCGCTCCCTAACGGCCGCGGGAGCGGCTCCAGAAGCTCTTGTTGCTGGTGATAGGTTAGCCGAAGAACTCAACAAGGGAATTTATGCAGGGGTAGTCCCGGGCCTACTGGGTGGTTGGGTTTCCATGTTGAAGGAGTTTGGGACTATGAGTCTTTCAGAGGTCCTAGCCCCAGCTCTGGAGTACGCTACAGACGGTCATCCTATAGAAGCATCAGTAGTCCAAGCTATCGCATCTCAAGCGGAGCTATTCCGACAGTATCCGACGAGTGCTCGGACATTCCTTCCAGAAGATAGAGTTCCAGAAGTCGGCGAGCTTTTTAAGATGCCGGATTTAGCCTCTACGTTCCGTAAACTTATCGAAGAAGAAGAGCGTGTATTGCAGCAAGGAAGAAGTCGTAACGAAGCTTTAGATGCTGCTTTTTCCAGATTCTACAACGGAGATATCGCAGAGGAGTTCGTACGGTTTTATACGGAGGAAGGAGGGCTATTCGCTGAGGAGGATTTTTCGAATTTTAGCCCCATATGGGATGATCCGATACACATAAATTATAGGGGCTACGACATCTATTCCTCTCCTACGACCTCAAGAGGAGGGCTGGAAGTTTTGATGCAATTGAAGCTGGTTGAAAGGTTTGATTTGGGGGCCCTCGGGTCAGGAAACCCACTTTTCACCCATCTTCTTGCCGAGGCTATCCAGATTGCAAAGTCAGATATTTACCAGTATGTGGCCGATCCGAAAAAATTCTTTGTTCCAACGGAAGGCATGCTCGAAGAAAGCTACCTTTCTCTTCGCAGTGATTTGATTTCAGAGGCTAATAGCATGGTGTACCCCACTGCAGGGGAGCCGAGAGGTTATGACAGATCTTCGAGTGGATCTCGGGATTCTAGAAGAGGGCTGATTTTGGGATCAGACAGAGAGCGTAGTCACGAGGGAAGCACCACTAGTTTTTCGATCATGGATGGGGAAGGGAATGTAGTCGCCTGTACGCCAACTCATGGAGGAGCTTTCGGGACTGGTGTTGTTGTCGGAAATACTGGAATCACCTTCAATAATGGAACTCGTATAGGCTCGACGTCTCCATATTCTGACCACGTGAATTATGCTCGGGGAGGACAGGTCCCTATCCTAAATAATTCGCCTGTCATCGTACTTAAGGATGGCGAGTTCATACTGGCCTTAGGAACTCCAGGTGGTGAGACGATTGGGCAGACGCAATTCCAAGTTCTTGTGAATATTCTGGATCTAGGTATGTCGGTGCAGGAAGCTGTAGAGGCGCCACGCTTTAGTTTGTTCGCGACACCCAATTTTTACAGAGCTGGTTCTGAAATCACTATGCGGATCGAAGATCGAATCTCAGTAGAGCACCTCGAAGGTCTGCAGGGATTAGGGCATAATGTACAACTAGCCCCGTCCTACTCACTGGGTAGCATCCAAGCCATACTAAAAAATACTAATTTTGGGACTTTCGCGGCTGGTGCAGACCCTCGGCGGGCCGCATATGCCGTAGGCTGGTAATGAGGCGGTGAGGGACTCACGTTAGCCATGGGTTCAGTAGAGAGAACCCGATGAAGATGGACAATTATAGATTCGCCACGGTTCTTGCGCTCGCGACAGCATTCATCCTCGTCTGGCTGATCGGTGCCGTTGGCGTGATCGGAATTGAGGGTGACCCCTTCGACTTGATGTATTTCGGGGTGCTCGCTATCGGAATCATCGGTGCCGTCATCGCACGTTTCCAGGCACATGGGATGGCACGAGCCTTGTTCGCGACAGCGTTTGCTCAAGCGTTGGTCACCGTGATCGCGTTGCTCGCCGGGAAGCATCAGAGCAGCGTTAGCTCTGTGCCCGAGATCTTGATTCTGAACGGGTTCTTTATCGCGCTGTTTCTTGGATCTGCACGGCTGTTTAGGAATGCCACGCGGGAGGAAACTCCTACGGGCGATTTGGAAGTTTAATCCCTACTTCCAAACAATTTGATTATACGAACTACCAACAACACGGATACGAGCACAAGTAAGAACAAGAAAACCATTTCCCTGAATGAGAATCCCTGCTCGGAATACTCCATCGGTATCCGATTAGCTTGGATGAGAGCTATTGGTAGCAATGCCACTGGCCTAACCTCCTTTTTGGGTCGCTCTGTAGTTGCCACCTATCAACAGTGTTTTACTCAGGGGATCTTCTAGTCTCAACCGGTTTCACCGAGCCTACCGGTGAACTATGATTGGTCACGATGTATCCGACCAGAAAGAAGGCATTCAAAGAATAGGAGATTTACCCCTATGACACGTCAGGTGTCGTCGGTAGTTCTGCTTCTCGTCGCGCTGTCGGTCGTCTCGTGCACGACACCGCCACAGTCCACGGAAGAGGCTTTGCCAGAAGCCACCGAGGAGATGGCATCGGGCGAGCAACCTGGGGAGCAGGAGGAGGCGACTTCCGCAGACACGATCATTCGGTTGGATCCGAACGCCGAGGACCTCGAGGTGTGGAAAGAGAGAGATATCTCGGAAGACCCACCCCGAGAGCCGGGACCGATTAAGACCTTTGGACCACTGACCTTCTTCGGGTTGCCTATCGCGATGACGACTGAGGACCTGGTTGCTGGCGAAGTGGAAGTGGCATTCATCGCAGCCCCTGTCGACATGGGGAGCGGATATCGAGGCGCTGGCGAAGGACCCACCGCAATGCGTGCGCTCCGCCGTGGTGGCGGCAGCATGGAGACGCTGGTGAAGTGGAGGACGGAGCTGAAGGGCGTCGACTATGGCGACGCGCCCATCGACAAGCTGAGTCTGGAGCGTAGCATGCCATCGATCCGACGGATGGTCCGGGAGATTGCGGAGACGGGCGCGATCCCCATCATCATCGGTGGTGATCACTCCATCGAATACGCCAATGTCGCCGGCCTCGCCGATGTCTATGGTAAGGAAAACGTTGGTGTCATCCACTTCGATGCTCACTACGACGCTGGAGAATCTCGCACAGGTCACCTGATCACCCATGGCCGCCCGATACGTCGGCTGATCGAGGAAGGACACGTGCTTGGCGAAAATTACATTCAGGTGGGCCTTCGTGGTGGGTGGCCCGGGCCAGACGGGTTCGAGTGGATGCGGGAAAACAATCTGCGCTACCACACGATGGCGGAGATTGATCGTGACGGTTGGGGAGGGGTTATGGATCTGGTTCTCGATGAAGCGAATGACGGCCCGGAGTATCTGCACATCTCTTTTGATATCGATGTCATGGACCCTGCGTATACTGCGGGAACTGGTACACCGGTAGCGGGTGGGCTGACACCCCGAGAAGTGTTCCCTCTCATCCGAGGTCTCTGCGCTGAGAACAACGTGGTGGGGTTTGACCTAGTCGAACTGGCTCCTCTTCTCGATGCGGGGTACACGAGCGTACTTAACTCCAAGAAAGTCGTCGACGAGTGCCTGACAGGGATCGCGTTAAAGAAGAAAGGGCTCAGTGGTCGGGGCTACCTGAACCCGCTTACGCGACGAGACGGCCGACGCTAGCGGGCCGCGTTGAAGGCCCCCTCTATTGAGAGATGAGTAATACGACGTCGCAACCCTCTTTTTTTCAGCGAGCATTGCGGGAGCCCGTCGTCCATTTCACGCTCATCGCGGTGATCTTCTTCCTCGTCACCGAGTTCGTCAGTTCTGGCGGTCGCGAGGTCATCGAGATTGACCGTCAGGAGGTCGCATGGCGCATCCAGCAGATCGAGAGGGATACTCCTCTAAGTGAGGAAGAACGCAGGCTAGCTGAACGCACCTATATTGACGAGCAGATTTTGGCACGAGAGGCTCGCATTCTCGGATTCGATGACGACCAACGGATCCGGTCCATCCTATCCCAGAAGATGCTCCACATCCTGAGCGGCGGGGTTATTCAACCCACCGAGGCTGAGCTTCGGGCCTACTACAAAGAGAACCAACTGCGTTACGTGCGTGCGCCTTCCGTGACTGTGGATGAGGTTGTGGTGATGGCTGGTGGATCGGGGACGCTGCCTCCCGAGCTCGGCACCGGACTGGATGTCGAGCGTCTCGCAGAAAATGAGCGCTTCAGGCATGCCGTCCTGACAGAGGTGACCATAGACGACCTCTCACTTGTCTTTGGGCCGGAGACTGCGGCAAAGGTATTCGAAGCTGAGCCGGGAGTATGGGTCGGACCCCAGCAGACGGCTCTGGGAGAACATTGGTTTCGCGTTACCGATCGCTTCGATGAAGTGATTCCCCCTGCTTTCGATGCGATTCTGGGACAAGTCCGATTCGACTGGATCGGCGAAAAAGAAGAAGCACTCCTTCAGGAGCGAATCGCCGAGCTTCGCGAACTCTACTCAGTGAAGTTCGTCGGCGAGGGACCCTCGAGGTGAGACGTCTTGCGCGCTTCGCGCCACTCGGCATCATGGTTCTGGTCGCGATGCTGCTTGTGCTGACAGCTCGCTTTGCAGCAGCTCATGACGTGAGGATCACCTCCGTCGCACGTGTCTTCATCGACCAGGTCGGAGAGGGTAGGTACACGCTATCCATCGTCGATATCGGCCTGCCTCCTATTGGAGATTCTCCAGGTGTGCTGCCGTCCGGCTGTCGGCATCTGCCGGAGGAGGGAGTGCGCGGAACGGTGGCGTTATTCCGGTTCCAGTGTGACGACGAGCTTATGTTCGATGATGTCATCACTCTCCCCTGGGATCTGGCAGGCGTTGTGGCGATCGCCCATTGGAGCGATGGTACCGATGCTTCCGCGTACTTCCGAGGAAAAGGCAATACGGTACCGGTTCAATTAGGAGATCTTCTTGCGGGTGCAGGATCCGGATTCCGCCTCGCAGAGAGGTACTTTGCACTAGGGACCGAGCACATCCTTCTCGGAATCGACCACCTGCTCTTCGTCCTTGGACTCCTACTATTGGTTCGGGGGGTGGGACCTCTAGTGAAGACCATCACGGCCTTCACCATTGCGCATAGTATCACCCTGGCAGCTGCCGTAATGGGGGTAGTCACGCTAGACCGGGGCCCTGTGGAAGCTGCCATCGCGCTGTCCATCGTGCTTTTGGCCCGGGAGATTGTCGTTGGGTACAGCGGCCATACGCATCTCGTACACCGGAGACCTTGGCTGGTAGCTTTCGTCTTTGGATTGTTGCACGGGCTCGGTTTCGCGGGAGCCCTTGGGGAGATTGGGTTGCGTAGCGCGGACGTCCCGCTCGCCCTCCTCACCTTCAACCTGGGAGTGGAAACCGGCCAGCTCGCGTTCGTCGCCCTGCTTGTCTTACTGAATAGGATGGTGGGAGAAACCCTACGTTTTCGTGTTCCCCGGTTCGAGCCCGCAGTTGGCTATGCCTTGGGCGGGCTTGCAATGCTCTGGCTATTCGACCGGCTTCCTGCGGTGTGGGGTGCGTAGCGAGCCACTACAACTTTAGTGGCACCCCTCCTTCTTACTTCTTCTTTTGAGCATCCACCGGAGAAGACCCCAGCAGACCAAGACGATTCCCAAGTTACTCAGTTCACCATTACTGACGAGCAAACCAACGCCTACCCAGAACGGAAGCCAAGCACTACCGAATGCGGCTCGCAAGCTTATCACTTAATCGTTCTCCGTTATGACCAAGGGCGCTTGACCTTATTCAGCGCCTGTATCCCCGCTCTACGGCAGAGGCTACTGAGTCCCAGTTATATGTGTGTTGAATACGACGGCTTATCTCGTCGATCACAGTCGATCCCTGGTCGGCATTAGTCATAACGACCAGGCCATAGCCCTTCACTTTGTGTGCAAGCATTAGAGCCCTGAATCCCCAATTGCTTCCACCATGACTGAAGTACCAGCCCTCGCCGATCTTGCTCACAGTAAAACCGACTGCGAAGGGCCCCACGCCGACTGGATTCAACATCTCTTGGATCATAGACTGAGAAAGCACACGATTCGACTCCCCGCGAGCAGAGCGCTGCACTTCGATGATAAGACGGGCTAGATCAGTGGGAGTCGTCCAGAGGCCCGCGGCTGCGTGCTCAGGATATACATGCCACTTTGGACCGCGGGACTCACCGTTGTTGTCATGTGCTCGGGCAGCATTGTTGTTGTGTTCCGGAGAGATTGGCTGAGCATAAGAGCTGCGCGTCATGCCAATCGGGGTGAGCACTCCGTCCTGCATTAGATCCACGAATGGACGTCTACGGACATCGGAGAGAGCGAGCTCCATGACCGTGACGCCGCCACCCGAATACTCATAGAATGTCATTGGCTCGCGTTCCATGAACACTCTACCGACGTTCGAAAGCTCGTGGCCTTCTAAGATTTGTACGATGGTTGGAAGCGGTT
>CAUZHN010000031.1:0-25525 GCA_963579625.1 Gemmatimonadales bacterium UBA6960 | reverse complement strand
CATCAGGTTGGTGGTGAAGTTCCTGAGGAGGGGGATCGGCCGCTTCAGGAGCACCGTTCCCAAGTCGGACGCACTCTCGATCGGAGTCCCATCATAGAAGACACCCCTCGTGTCCAACGGCATCCCGTTCTCGCGGATGCGCCATTCTCCCGTTACACCGAACTGGTCGAGAGCCAGTCCGATCGGGTCCATCAAGTTATGGCATGAGGCACACGCGGGATTGACACGATGCTCCTCCATGCGCTCTCGGGTCGTGCGCATCCGCCCGTCCCTGATCCCCTCCGTCTCCTCAAGCGCCGGTATGTCGGGAGGCGGCGGTGGCGGTGGCGTGCCCAAAAACACCTCCATCACCCATTTACCCCGTAATACCGGGGATGTCCGGTTCGCGTGAGAGGTCAGCGTGAGGATGCTTCCGTGACCCAAGAGGCCACGACGGGTGTTGTCGGGATACGTGACCCTTCGGAAGTCGTCGCCGACGATACCATCGAAGCCGTAGTGCCGCGCCAGCCGCTCGTTCACGAAAGTGTAGTCGGCGTTGAACAGGTCGAGGACGCTCCGGTCGTCACGGATGAGCCCGTGGAAGAACATTTCCGTCTCCAGCCGCATGTCATCCGCCAACTGCTGGTAGAAGTCGGGGTATTGGAGTCGGTCCGGATGCACCTTCTCAAGGTCCTCCAGCCTTAGCCACTGAGCGGCAAAGCGCGAGGCAAGAGCGAACGCCCGGGGATCGGCGAGCATCCTGCGCGCCTGGGCCTCCAGCACGTCGGACTCCACGAGTCGGCCCGAGCGGGCCACCTCCAACAATTCGTCATCCGGGGGTGAGCCCCACAGGAAGAACGAGAGGCGCGATGCGAGCGCGTTATCAGGTATCCGATATGTCTGTCCGGCTTCAAGGCCGGCCGGCGTCTCCTCGAACCTGAAGACGAAGTCCGGCATGGCGAGGATCCCCTGAAGCGCAGTACGAACACCCTCTTCGAAGCCCCCTTTTTCCGCGCCTTGATCGTAGAGCACCATAAGCGTCTCGAAAGCGCTCGACGTCGGAAACCCCCGAAACGCCTTCGCGGCAAGCCGTGTCACGATCTCTCCTGCGCACGGCCGCTCCTCCTCGGGAGAGGTCGGCCTACAGTGGAAAACGACACGGCGGCTCGGCGTGTCAGACAAGCCACTCGGGTTGTAGGGTCCCAAGATCACGAGATCCTTCAGGTGAGCCAACGCCGTGATACCGTACCCATTCACTCCAACCTGCCGGTCGACCAGCGACCACTCGTGGGGTGAAGTCAGGTCCTCTACCGGCCCGTCGGCCAGCTTGATGAAGGCGGCGGAGACCCGATGCGGCCCGCTGGAAACAAAAATCGGGTCGATCTCCATGCTCGCACTATTCGGATCGGACGTGCTCAGCCAACGATCGACGTCTATGACGGCCACCCGCTCGCCATCGATCGATACGTCGATACGCTCACCTGCCTTGATACGTCCAAACATCTCACCCATCGTCGTGTGCTCGAACCACACCCGAAACCGATACTCCCCATTAGCCGGGAAGTTGTGAACCACTGAGATGCCGCCTCGGGTGCCGCGCGGCGCCCCTGGCACCCTGTTCCACTGCGACACGTAACCCGAATTCGTATAGGTGATCGAGTTCGGGGACGGGTTCGGCACACCGACCGCGAGTCGGCTGATCTCGTCTGCGGCACGCAGATAGGCGTCCAAGATAGTCGGTGAGAGCAGCTGGACGTCCGCAATGTTGTCGAAGCCCGCACTCTTGGTATCGAGGGGGAGGAACGAGGCAGCTTCGATCTCGAGGTCCAAGAGGTCCCTGATCGAGGCCTCGTACTCAGCGCGGTTGAGGCGCTGGAACGGGCGGTTACCCGGATTCGGATTTAGCGCGGCCACTGAATCCAGCGTGTGCTCCAGGACCTCAACGAGTGACAGCAGAGTGTCCGCAGGGGGACGATTCGCTCCCGGGGGTGGCATCATGCCAGCACGCAGCTTAAGCACCATCCGCTCACCTGTCTCAGCCCTAGTCGAAACTGAAGCGAGGTCGAAGTCCTCGAGCGAGAGGTTTCCCGTCATCAGGCGGTCGCTGTGACAGCGGACACAATACTCCCCGACGACATCGTTGACGTCGGCGGCCTGCATAGCCGACGGCACGAACTCCGCTCGGGGCGTAGTTTGGGCGGCAGGTGTGGCGGGACTCTGCTGGACCACCACGGACGTCGAGAACACGACGAAGGACACGACCATTGCGGATACTTGGGCCTGCACTAGACCTCCCGTGGCTCCGACCTGTGGCCGGGATCCCGCCCCCTCTCGTGGCGCCGCAGGGCGCACGCCACGCCACTCAACATATCCGTTCGAACCTCAAGCTATACGGTACCCGAGATTCTGCCATTATCACGGGTACTGTGCTCTTCTGAAGGCGAGCGGATGTCCCCTCACACGTAGAAGTTAGGCCAGCACATTCGCGATTGCAAGGAAGGTTTGCGAGCAAGGTGACTCAGACGCCATCTCCCCACCTCCGGCCATTACCGGCACCCATCAGGTACAGGTCCAAGCCCCAGACGAGCAGATTTGGAAGTTCCCCTTATGATCCCTCAGGGACGTGGGAAGGCTAAGTGGTGGTACGGCTGGAGGGCTCGCCACTCAGCTCGGCAGCTTGACGCTGAGCCCCACGTCCCATCTGTCTGGATCCAGCAGGTGATAGCTCTCAATGGGATCGTACCGTCCGCCCTAGTCTCCTGATCCTGTGATCGCCAGTGATTTGAAGCCCGATGCCCCGTGGTTCTAGAGGCGAAAGTGTTGGGGCCAATACATCAGACAGGGGTACTCTTGGTGATTTGCACCAGCCGGGACTCAACTTCACCGATGTCGTGGCGACATACACCGGCCTTCTCTTTCAACTTGATCTCGCAGATGTTGCAGCGAACACACTCCTTGAAATCGATAGTTGGCCCTTGGATGGCAGCTGTGGGACACGCCTGCTCGCACACGCCACAATGATCACATTGCTTCACACGCCCGATACGCTTTAGCGAGATGAGGGACCCGATTGCGAGGGCGGCGCCAAGTGGGCAAGCATAACGACAATAGAACCGTGGAATGAACGCAGATGCTATGATGACAGCGCCTGCGATCGACCAAAGTAGAGGCGACCGGCTATGAAAAAACACCGTCCCAAATGGCTCAAAGTACTGATAGATACTCGTACGATTTCCAAGTAGAGCTGGGATCAGAATGACAGCCAGGATTCCATATTTTACGTAGACCCCGCGGGCATGTACCGGCCAGGGCACGCGAATCTGAAACCGACGTGGAACGAGTTTCGCCAAGAACTCCTGAAGGGCACCGAACGGACAAAGAAATCCGCAAAACACCCGACCGAAGAGAAGTGTAGAAAAAACAGCAAACACGATCATCAATAGTAGAGACACGTCGCCGGTATATCCCGACACACCGGTCCAGATGCCACTTGTGATGTGTGATACCGACAGGAACCCCCCATCCACAAACCCGAGGAACACAAGAGTCACCGAGAGGGCCACCCAGTTGAGGGCGCTACTCTTCAACCAAAATGCAAGCGTGGCTAGCAGAAGCACTAACAGCGTTGTTCCCACCCTGTGCCACGATGTCCCGGCTAGCGCCCTCGCGAGTTGACTCTGCTCCTCAACCTCGTCGACAATGGTCAAAGCCAAAGGATCTAGAGTGCCCGACGGACTCGGGGCCGCCACGAATGGAGCATCCACGACGACGGCACCCGCCGCACTATCGGGCAACTCGCGTCCCCCAACCGTCCCACTGTCCGCCCCTGTTCCTAGGGGGGCGTCAGTTGCGGATGCGACGGTGACTGCACTGGCAACGTTGCGCGCTGCCAGCGTCCGGTATTCGATTCCAAAAGGTGAAAGGGATGAGTCGAGAGAGAACACAAACCTGAACGGTCTTTCGAGGTCGATTCGCCGGTCGACAAGTATGGCCCCGGCGGTCCCCACCTCTACGTCGAGCATCCCTTCGCTCGCGAGGCCAAACGAAAACACATCGGACTCTTCCACAACCACGGTGTCCGACTCCTGCACGATCGACCAACCCGTCCGGTTGAAGTACTGAAGCGAGGGACCGTCGACTGCGTAGACGAAGACGTGTCCGCCACCCTCTCGCCGATCAACCGCCCGACCGATCATCCCCATCGCACCCAGGCCAATAAACCTTTCGCCAAACGCATCGTTCATGATATGGCTCAGCGCAATCTCTGCGGTGCCGGATTCATCGGACACCTCCATCCGGACTACGACACCAGTGCGAAGCAGATCGAACCAAGACAGGTTGGCAGTGTCTTCCACCGGCCCTTCAATCGCCTCGGCTGCATTCAGATAGACTTCAGCCACCCGGCGGGCCGCATCTCTCACACCCCGTGCGAAAGCTCGCATACTTACCGTGGCGCGTGTCACACCGTCAATGTCCTGGCGAACAACAAACGGATCGGCGATGTGCTTGCCTAGGAACTGTTCCTGCACGCCATCTCGACGAAGGAAATCGCCGAGCAAACTACGATGGGACTCGTAGTATTCAAGGACCTGAACACCGGTGATATGCCCATTTAGATCCAGGCCGACCAAGGCCTGAATCGGCCCGCTATACCCAAGGCGCTCAGGCGGCCAGTCAGCGGTCCGAAAGACGTAGCCGATCAGCCGATCCTCTAGGTAGGCAGTTTTGATGGGCGGATCGGCCTCACCTTCCTCAAATCGATCAGCGCTTGGCATGACCGCTGCCATTTCGTCGTGAGTCTGGGCTACGACATCTGCCGAAACACACAAAATGACCGGCACTAAAGATACCGCAAATAGATTCCTAACAGTGGTTTGGCGGAATACAACCTCAATCCTCCTCACCACTGACTCGAAGACCTTACCCTTCCCCAGTTGGCCCCCGGCAGACATCCGGTCGAGTTCAGCGAAAATCATCTTCATTCGCTAATCCTGTCCCTGCACCACTCTAATCCGCAACTGAGATGGGGACATCGATCATGCGGTGTCAGGCATCAAGCGTTACAGGAGTACGCGGCTGTAGGCGGAGCGTGGAGGGCCCCAAGAGAATCAGAAGGTATACGATGGGTGCCGCGATGATCACTCCGGGCATCATCAGCGGACTGTGTCGACTCTTTGGCAGCCCCTAGCAAGGCGCTCCAGCCCCTGAGCGATTTCGTTCTCGCTGATTAGAAGCGAAGGTCCAAGGCGTATCACGTGGCCATGGATGCCGCCCAGCCCGATGAGGAGACCCTCTTCCTTGGTTGCCTCAAGCAGCGCCTTGGCGTGTCGAGGTGATGGCGTCTTACTGTCCCGATCCTCCACCAGCTCGAGAGCCTGCATGAGGCCCATTCCCCGGACATCACCGATCCAGTCGTACCGCTCCCGGAGGTCCGTGAGCCCACGCACGAGCTGAGATCCCCGCTCCTCGGCGCGGCTCGGCACGTCCTCGTCCACCATCACCTCAAGGGTAGCGTTAGCAGCAGCCATCGACACTGGACTGCCACCGAAGGTAGAAATCGTCTTGGCCTTCCATGATCGAGCAATCTCGGGCCGTGTGATGGTCGCTCCCACAGGCGCTCCATTCGCGATGCCCTTCGCCATTACCATGATGTCCGGCTCGACTCCGGAGTGCTCGATAGCAAACCAGTGTCTACCCGAGCGCCCGAATCCGGACTGCACCTCGTCCGAGATGAAGAGGCCGCCGTGCGACCGAATGATTTCCGCGGCCCGGGCAAGGTATCCGGGCGGAGGTACGATATAGCCCCCGATACCCATGATCGACTCAGCGATGAAGGCCGCCGGCTTACCATTAGTCGTAGTGCGGATGACGTCCTCTAGGTCGTTCGCGAACGCCTCCGTGCAAGTCTCGTCGCACGGTTGCTTGAACGGGCAGCGGTATGGATAAGGCGTCAACGTGTGCTTGATCCCAGGAAACGAAGTCGCCAGTGGACGCCACACGTCAACCGCCGTCATGTTGCTCGCTAGGAAGCTCCGGCCATGGTAGGCCTGCCTGAGGGCGATAACCTCGCTCCGGCCAGTGTGCAGGAAGGCCATGTGAATCGCGGTCTCGATGGCCTCCGTGCCCGAGTTAGTGAAGAACGTCTGGCTCATCCGACCCGGAGCGATAGCCGCCAGACGCTGCGCAGCCTCGACCTGAGGCTTCGTCACGTAGAGGGTGGACGTGTGGCCGAGTCGCCCCATCTGTTCCTGGGCTCGCTCGACCACGCGAGGATTACAGTGCCCCACCGAAGTCGTCAGGATACCACTGAACAGATCCAGGTATTCCGCCCCATCGGCATCCCTGACCCATACACCCTCTCCTTCGTCAAGCACGAGGGGATCGTCATAGAGAGGCTGAACAACCGGAAATACGAATTCCCACTGCCCAGCCAAAACAGCTTGACTTTTCGTCATCGTGTCCGTCAAACCAGGCTCCATACCGAAATCTCCTTCTACTCTGACTTAGGTTCCATGATCACGCGGCACTCGGAAAAACACATTTGTTTCCCTTCGCGAACCCCGCTCGACGGCCACCGTTGTGTGGCGGTCTCACGTCGTGTGTAGAGGCGGATACCGACGGGCCCATTTTTCAACAACCTGTCGGTCGATCGGATCGGTGGTCACGTAACACATCTGGTCGGCCCAGTTACCGGAATGGCCTGTAACGATAGTAAGCGCAAAAGCCCTCCCCTGCGTCAAAAAGGGGGAGGGGGGAATGACGCGGGTATTTTCTATCGGGAAAACGAAGCAGTGTTTCTGCAAAGAAAAGCCCCACGGACCTTGGCGTGCTATCTCACCGAACGGTCCCAGTGCGGCCACTTTCGAGGCATGGTTGCACCATCGGCTAACCTCCACCAAGTCGGGTGGTGCTCACTTCATTCTGCCCCCCACTCAAGATCGCAACTCAAGACGTGTAAAACACTGTTGTTGGTGCTGGGAGTGCCCGTTAATGAGCGGGGGGTAATGGGGGCTGCTCGCTGTCTTCTAGGCCGGGGGACAGGGTGGGTCGGTCTAGGATTTATTAATCCTCACTATGATCAAAAAGCAATTCCGACATTCACTATTCGTATAGTTGGTATAAACTTCAGTTCATAGTCTTCGTCTGCAGCACCGTAGAGCCGCTTTAGGCCAAATCCTACGCCAACATAGAAGTTGTCGTCTGGTCCTAGGACCCAGCTCCGATTCAGGTCAAAGCCGTAACCAAAGTAGGTCGCATGATCAAATACCGTGGTAATGCCCGCCTTTACACCAAATGCCCATCCGTTGAGCGGGGTTCCCGATGGGTAATACCGCCAAAACACATCTGCGTTGATATATCTCTCATGCTCGACATCGGGCCCTAACCCGTCATACTCTTGATAGTCATAGATGGGGTCACCGTATTCGTCATACCCCGTAATCGGGGGCTCTGACCACGTCTCATTGTCTACTCGCAGGGTGGATCCGCCAAAGCCGATCGTGCTGGTCTCAGAGATGACACGCTCGTACTCCGCATTGAAGAACTCCAGTAGAAGTCCAAACGGGTTGACCGAAAATACCTGCTGTGTCCCAGACTCTCTACTTTGTTGAGCGGTGAGCGGTGACCCTGACAATCCGAAGATCAGGATAACTACAGCAACCACAAAACTTGTAGGAGTCACCTTGAACATTGGCTTTTTCACCGTATAAATATCGGCAGAACAGCTCGGGGGCCGTAACATGCTTATACTACTGGGCGTCATCCGGAAACTCCTCTAAAAGCTGCTTGAGGCGGACAAGAAACCGAGCCGCATCAGCCCCATCCACGATCCGGTGGTCGTACCCCAGCGTGAAAATAGACCGCTTCCGGACTTCGATCGAATCTACCCCTGTATCGGGTTCTGAAATCGCCACCACTCTTTTCACGACCTCTCCCACTGCGAGGATTCCCGCAGTCCCTTTCGGGACAATCGGCATTCCAGCGAGGGTGCCCAGGACCCCGGGGTTCGTAATGGTGAACGTCCCATCCTGGATCTCAGCCGGCTCCAACTGGCGGGCGCGCGCCCTCGCCGCAAGGTCTACGATCTTCTTCACGATCTCCACCAAAGAAAGATCATCCGAGTCGCAGATGACCGGAACAATCAGACCTGGGTCCAAGTCCACCGCAATCCCCAGGTTCACATTTCCCCGATAGATCACGTTGTTACCCGAAGCCGTGGCGTTCAACATGGGGAACTCGAGAAGAGTGCGAGACACCCCCCACGCGACGAGGGCTGTAAGGCTGACCCGGACCCCCTGTTCACTCCAGCGCTGTTGGTTCTCCTGGCGGATCCGGTCCACCTCGGAAAAGTCAATTTCGATGAACGAATGGACGTGGGGCGCGATCCGCTTGGCCAACACCATGTGCTCTGCGGTAAGGCGACGGACCCTGTCCATCGTTTCGACGATATCGCCTTCTCGCACCGGGAACTCTTGGTGCTGCACCTGTCCGTAGAAAGACTTCCACAGTTCTGAGAGTTCGGTGGCTACAGCCGGTGCGGCAGACCCCGTGGGCGGAGGCACTGACGGCTCTTTCTGGGGGAAGTTAGAGCTAAGAGATTCCGTGTCGTAAGGCTCTGCCCCAGGGATGGGCTGTGCGCCCTCTCCCTCGTCACCACCCAGATATTTGAGCAGATCCTGCTTTGTCACGCGACCGCCGGGCCCGCTCCCATATCCCTCCAGTTCAGCCAGGTCAACTCCATGCTCCTTCGCCATACGCCGCACGATCGGAGTCGACCACTGCCGGAGCCGCTCCTCTGCAGTCGATTCCTTGACTCGCTTAACCGCTGGGGCCGGAGAACCGGTGGTGGGCAGAGGGTCGAGACGCTCACCCCCGTCGATGTTCTCGGAAGATCCAAGAGCGGTGATCTCCCGAATCGAATCGCCCGCCGCTCTCCTAACCTCCGACGCAGTCCCTGTCCTGCTCCCCACACCCTCACTGTCGATGTAGGCCAGAATGGTGCCAACCTCCACCATCTCCCCCTCTCCGACCAAAACCTCTGTCAGAATCCCACCTTGGGGAGCCGGGATCTCAGCATCAACCTTATCGGTGGAAATCTCCAGGATAGGCTCATCCCGCTCTACGGGATCGCCAACCTTCTTCAGCCACTTAGAGACCGTACCTTCCGCGATGGACTCGCCCATTTGCGGCATGGGGACTTCGATACGCGCCACGTTTCGTCTCTCCGTAGTCCCTACTACAGTTTGGTCATGGGTCCGGCGACGGCTCCGTCGGGGCTGCATCGTCAGGCGTCCCCACGTCAGGCACCAGAGGCGTCGGTGCAGGGGCATTTGCCCCTGGAAGCAGGGGTACTGGGGCAGCGGATGGCTGAAGATCCTGCTGGAGAATCGAACTCGGCTCCTGTGTCCTCGAGGAGAGAATCGCCAACGTCAGAGAAAGGACCATGAAGAAGCCACCAGCGGTCCAACTCGCACGTGTCAGGAAGGTCGTGGCTTGCCGCCCACCCAAGAGACCTTCGTTAGCGGTTCCACCTCCGCCCATGGCTGCCAGCCCCCCTCCCTTCCCAGACTGGAGGAGGATGACAACCGTAAGGAAGAGCCCATCAATGATGAGGACAGCAAGTAGGAATCCGTACATGTACCAGTGGTGGATTCAGGTTCTCGGTAAGCAAAAGAAGGTCGCCCTGCTGACTGAGAGTGTCAACAAGCCGCCGAGGCGATCCGGGCGAAGGATTCCGGATCAAGGGAGGCCCCACCCACCAGCACGCCGTCGACGTCGGAAGCTGCAAGCAGACCCCCTGTGTTCTCCGGGCTCACAGATCCTCCATAGAGGATTGGAACGGCCTGAGCGAACGTGGACCCCATAGTTGCCGACACTCGATCCCTCAGGAGTCCGTGGGCATCTGCCGCATCCTGCGGGTTCGCCGTCTGACCCGTGCCAATGGCCCAAACCGGCTCGTACGCGAGTATTATCGTACCCGTATCGGTCGACTTCTTCCTGAGGTGTACTCCGGCCTCGGAGCACAGCACAGCATCCAACTGGCGGGTCACCACTTCCTCAAGCCGACCCTCCCTTCGCTGCTCTAGCGTTTCCCCTACGCAGAGAAGTGGCATCACTCCAGCTCGCTTGGCAGCCACCACTTTCAGGGCCGTCTCTGAGTCAGTTTCACCAAAAAGATGGCGGCGCTCTGAGTGTCCTATGAGGGCAAAGCGGGCTCCTGCCTCGGATGCCATCTTGGCTGACACTTCTCCAGTCAACGCTCCCGAAGGCTCCCAGTGAAAGTTCTGCACACCTAAACCGACAGGAGATTCTTCACCAAGAGCGTCCTTGGCATCCGCAAGCGAGATCGCCGGGGGAAACAGGAGAAGCCTCACCCGCTCTGGGTCCACCACCGGCCGGAATCGCTCAAAAAATCTGCGCGTCTCCCGTGGACCGTGGTTCATCTTCCAGTTCCCGGCAACGATCACCTTCATTGGGACACCCACCTTCGGTAGATCCCCATTTCCCTATTCTCCCACAGTCTCGAGAACGGCAACACCAGGCAGCTTAGTTCCAGCGAGGAGGGCCAGAGATGCACCGCCCCCCGTCGAGACATGTGTCATCCTTCCGGCCACCCCGGCGACGTGGGCAGCCGCAGCTGAGTCGCCCCCTCCGACCACAACAGTCGTGCCTCGATCTGAAGCGCCCGCGAGAACCTCAGCCACGCAAAAGGTGCCCTGAGAGAACGGCTTGAGTTCGAATACCCCCATGGGCCCATTCCAAAGTACTGTCGCTGCCTCCAAAAGCTCGCGTGCGAAGAGCTCCCGAGAGCGAGGCCCGATATCGCCGACGTATTGATCACGCCTGATTCCGGCCCTATCCACTCTGACGGGTTGAGACGTTGGACCGAGCTCGCTCGCGACTAGTAAGTCTACGGGGAGAAGTAGTTTGTCTCCAGCCTCCTCTAATAGATCCCTGGCCATTGGGACCAGCGCCTCCTCCACCAGCGACTTGCCGGTGGCCATCCCCAGCGCCCTCAGGAAGGTGTTGGCCATTGCTCCTCCCACGAGGAGGCGATCCACCCGAGAAAGGATCGACCGGATCAGTTGGAGCTTTCCCGATATTTTCGCTCCGCCCATGACCGCGACGAAAGGACGCGCAGGGTCTCTAAGAGACTCGCTCAGGAAGTGAAGCTCACGGGCCATCAGGAATCCAGCCACAGCTGGGCCTCCTCGCTTCAGGATCTCACGAGCGGCCCCAAGGTTGGACGAGTGTGCCCTGTGAGCCACCCCGAACGCATCACTGACGAATCCGTCGGCAAGAGCACCGAGTACCTCGCTCAACTGGGGGTCATTCTTGGTCTCACCTTCGTGAAACCGGATGTTCTCGAGCATCACGACATCCCCCGGTGAGGTCGTCTCGATGGCTTTGCGTGTTTCGGCACTTCCGGGGTCCGCCTCTATGAGGGACACGGTCGTCCCCAATCGGCCCGAGAGAAATTGGGCGACGGGAGCAAGGGAGGTGGAGGGATCACAGATTCCGTCAGGTCGACCGAGGTGTGAGACGAGGACGACTTTGGCGCCAGCCTCGCGCAGTGCTTCAAGCGATGGGATTGTGGCATCAATCCGGCTTAGATCCACCCCCATTCCCTGCGGGCCCATCGGGATGTTGTAATCGGTTCGGACCAGAACAGGCCTCCCCTGCAGTTCTCGGGGGCCCAGGTCCGAGAGCGTTTTGACGCGTGACACTCCGCCCCTACCCCAGCTTGGCCGAGGGCAACCGTGCTCCGACATACTGAACCAGGTCCAGCACTCGACATGAATATCCCCACTCGTTGTCGTACCAGGAAAGCACCTTTACGAGCCGACCGTCGATCACAAAAGTAGATCCAAGATCCACGATGGAGGAAAAGGGGCTCCCGATAAAGTCAACGGATACAAGTGGATCCGGCGAGACTCCAAGGATGCCCTTCAGGTCACCTTCCGCCGCCTCCACGAAGGTGCGGTTGACCTCTTCCACGGTCGTGTCCCGTGCCACCTGGGCAGTCAAGTCAATCAACGATACGTTTGGCGTGGGAACCCGTATCGCCATCCCGTCCAGCTTCCCCTCGACCTGCGGAAGGACAAGCGATGTCGCACGCGCTGCCCCGGTCGTCGTAGGAATCATCGACACTGCAGCCGCTCGTGCACGCCTCAAGTCTTTATGGGGTGCATCCAGCGTAGTTTGATCGTTGGTATACGAATGAACGGTTGTCATCCAACCGCGCACGAGTCCGAAATGTTCGAGGACCACCTTGACGACCGGAGCCAAGCAGTTCGTGGTGCAGGACGCATTAGATATCACGTCATGCGCCTCAGGATCATACCGTCGCTCGTTGACCCCTAGAACCACAGTTATGTCCTCGTTTCTGGCGGGAGCCGAGATGATCACCTTCCGCGCGCCTGCGGCCAAATGCTTGACCGCATCGTCTCGGTTTGTGAAGCGACCTGTGGCCTCGACAACAATGTCGACGCCGAGATCCCCCCAAGGCAGTTCGTTCGGGTTCGTCTCGCTCAAGACCTGTATCTCGTCAGCGTCTACCCGAAGGCCATCCGGCGTCGCCACCACTTCACCGGGATAGCTGCCATGGACAGAATCGTACTTCAGAAGGTGTGCCAGCGTTTGGTTGCTGGTAAGGTCGTTTACCGCGACGAAGTCCAGGCCACTCGACTGCGACTGTTTCGCGGCCCTCAGAACAAGGCGGCCGATGCGACCGAAGCCGTTAATGGCTACGCGAATCGACATCTACTGATCTCCTTTTTCATCTTGTTTAGTCCCCCCCAACATCTCGCTTCGAAACTGCTTGAGCGCTTCCATCATCACCGCGAGGGGTGCCGGCCGATCCCACCACTGCTCAAACGCCTTAGCCCCTTGGCGCACTAGCATCTCGCCCCCATCGGCTGCCGGAATCTCCAGCTTCCTAGCCTCTCGTACAAGAGCCGTCTCGTCCGGACGGTAGACTAGGTCCAAGATTGCCCCCGGACGCTGCGCCTGGCTCAAATCCAACGGCAACGGGTCGTCCGTGGCCATCCCTAGAGAAGTGGAATTGATGATCAGATCGAACGCCTGTCCACCGAGTTCTTCCTTTGAGTGAATCACTCGGGTTCGATCCTGTCCTAAATCCGAAGCCAGTCGTTCCGCTCGCTCCACAGTTCGGTTCCAGATGAAAACCGAGCCGACGTTATCCCTGATTAGCCCGACAAGTGCTGCCCGAGCCGCCCCACCAGCACCAAGCAGTAACACACTCGATCCGACTGGCGTCCTCCCAAGGAAAGACTCAACAGCACCCCGAAACCCAGCCACATCGGTGTTATCGCCGTGTATTCGCCCTTTCGCAAGCCAAAAGGTGTTACACGCCCCCGTTTGAAGAACCAGTTCGCTCGGCTCGTCAACGATCGCCGCCGCCGCCTCTTTGTGCGGCAGAGTCACGTTTCCTCCCCCTCCCGCACAGGCGATCCCTCGGATCAACCCCCCGAGTTCACCTGAGGTGCATCCCAGTGCCACATACACCCCGTCAACGCCCACCTCTTGGAACGCCGAGTTCTGGACTCTCGGGGAGAGGGAGTGTGCAACGGCTTCCCCCAAGACCGCGAAAAGCTTTGTCGATGCTTGAATCATCACGATCAGGCCAGATTCAGGCGCTCGAGGGCCCGCTCAACCAGAGACTCCAACTGCTCAAATGTATCTTCATAGATGGAGTCCTCTCCACCGATCGGATCCAAGACGCCTTCTAAGGAAGGCCCGGATGACTCCTGCGGATCCTCCATGAACTGGGTGATCAACGCCGCCTTCAGAGCACCCCCTAAAGCTTCAACCGCACCGAGGTGTCCTTCCGACATGGTTAGAATCAGGTCTGCCCACTGGACAAGATCGACACTGAGCTGGGCGCTCCGATGGGGGGTGAGATCGATCCCATGGCGCTTCGCGGCCCGGAGAGCCCCGGGACTAGCCTCACTTCCTGAAATGGCAGCGACGCCCGCCGACTTCACCTCGACGCTTTCCCACCTCCTATCCTGTAGGATGCGAAGCGCCAGCCCGAGAGCCATCGGGCTACGACAGGTGTTCCCCGTACATACGAAGAGCAGGTGGAAGGCAGACCCGGGCTCCTTCTCCGCGCGAGGCTTGGCTCCGCTCTGCCCCGAGTCTCCTTCGCCCTCAGTCACAGAGTTCACTCTCTACTTCCACAAGACCCTCGAAGGGAATCTTGCCCTTCCGAACCAACTTCGGCACAGACGCAGTGCAGTCGACGATCGTGCTTGGCTCGGACGCAGTGAGTGGCCCCCCATCTGCAATCCAGAGGCGATCGAGGCCCGGACGTCCCTCCACCGCCAGCTTCATCTCGTCTAGCGTTCGGGCTGGATCCTCACCCGGCATGTTCGCGCTGGTCGACAGAAGGGGCTTCCTCCAGAACTGCATAAGCGCCTTGACGAAGGGGTTACTGCTCACGCGGACCGCTACCCCACCCAAAGGATTCCTAACGCCCTTTGGATATCGGCCTGCGATGTCCGAAAGAACTAGTGTAAGAGGGCCCGGCCAATGGCGCTCGGCCAGGGTTCGGGCGAGCAGACTCCATTCCAGCCCATCCGTCGCCTCCCGACCCGCGTTCGGGAGAAGGACAAGGAAGGGCTTATCGTCCCCTCTCCCTTTCAGGGCGAGCAGAGCTTCGATACCCCCCGGAAGGGCCACGGCTCCTAAGCCGTAGACAGTTTCTGTAGGATAGCCGAGCAGTCCCCCAAGCTCTAGGTGCCGGGCCATCCGCTCGAGTTCCACAAGGTTATCAGGATTGGCGGTAGAGATCTGCAAGGGAATCAACCGCCGCACTCGAGTTCGTGAACCCCTGCGCGAAGGTGCTCGGCCACTGCCAAGTCTTCAGAGTAGGTGACCTTTAGGTTCCACGGAGATCCTTTTACCATCCGCACCGTCCCCCCCCATCGGCAGTAGACTTCCGCATCATCAGTGGCAGAAACTCCATCTTGTACAGCCTGCCGGTATGCCTCGGCAAGCTGCTGCAGTGGGAAGACCTGTGGTGTCTGAGCACCCCATAACCTGGAACGGTCTGGAGAAGCGACAACTCTACGATCCACACCAACTTCCTTCAACGTGTCGGCAACCGGCCACCCCGCTACCACACCTTCACCGTGCTCCAGAGCTTCAACACACCGATCGATGATGTCTCGCGTTACCAACGGGCGTGCAGCGTCATGGACGAGCACCCAGGTGACGGTAGGCTCCAGTGCTTCAAGTGCGGCTTGAACCGAATGGAGACGAGTCTCTCCCCCGGGCACGATCCGTAGCCGAGGATCCAGGTTTCGCAGCCAGGCGGGCGGGTCGTCAGCGTCCTCTGCCGCAAGCGCGACGACAACCGACTGAACAGAAGGGTGTTCTAAGAAGGGGCCAAGTGCGTGCTGCAGGAGCGGGATTCCTCCGAGAGTCACGAAGGCCTTCCGCCTCCCTCCCATCCTGGCTCCGGATCCCGCCGCGGGTATCGCAACCCCGAGGGAGAGCTGCTCAGAAAGACACGTCACCCGACTGTGGAGTTCACGGCCCTACCTTCATCGTTCTGAGTCGTGACCTCATCAAACCGCGTGTGCTGCTTGTGGAAGTAGAAGTCCAAGCTCCCGGTTGGGCCGTTTCTCTGCTTACTCAGAATCAATTCGGCCTTTCCCTCCAGTGAGCTTCCATCCTCGTCCAGACCTGACGAACTGTAATATTCGGGCCGGTACAGAAACATGACTAAGTCGGCGTCCTGCTCAATCGAGCCTGAATCTCGGAGATCCGAGAGCTGGGGCCGGTGGTTGGTGCGCAGCTCCGGACCTCTGGAGAGCTGAGAAACTGCGATCACGGGAACGTCAAGCTCACGAGCCAGAGCCTTCAACCCCCGGGAGATCTGGCTCACCTCCTGCTGACGACTCTCAAGCCGACCACTTCCGGCCATGAGTTGAAGATAATCGATCACGAGGAGTCCAAGGCCCCCATCCGCCTTGAGGCGCCGCGCCTTCGCTCGCATCTCCAGAACAGTCGCGCCCGGAGAGTCATCAATCCAAATAGGAGCCGTGTTGAGCTTGGCTCCTGCTTTTGCTATGCGTTGGTAGTCGGAAGGTGAGAGGCGGCCGGTCCGTAGCCGCTGCGAGTCAACTCTGGCTTCAGAGCAGAGGAGACGATAGACCAGCTGCTCCTTGGACATCTCGAGGGAAAATACCGCCACGGGGACCTGGTGGTCGATCGCGGCGTTCTGTGCCACGTTCAAGACCCAGGAGGTCTTTCCCATCGCGGGCCGCGCCGCGACGATGATGAGGTCCCCATCCTGGAGCCCCGTGGTCATATGATCGAAGCGCTGAAAGCCGGAGGATACCCCGGTCAGTCCTCCTTTGCTTTCTTGTAACTTCTCAATGTTCTCGAATGCCTCCCACAGCAGGTCCTTGATCCAGACGAATCCGGGCCGATCATGGCTCTCGGCCACCTGGAAGATTCTGGTCTCCGCTTCGTCCACGACCTCATCGACTGACCGTCCCTCTGGTTCGTACACATCCTGGATCGTCCGACTCGAAGCGTCGATGAGCCTGCGAAGGAGTGCCTTCTCCCGGATGATGCGGGCATGGTACTGGATGTTGGCTGCAGTAGGGACCATGTCCAAGAGCTCGGCCAGGTACTCCATCCCGCCCATGCGCTCCAGTTCGCCCGTATTCTTGAGATGATCTCCGACCGTTACGACATCGATCGCTGTCCTCTTCTCTTGGAGGTGTCGCATCGCACGGAAAAGGACACGATGAGCCTCCCGGAAGAACATCGAGTCATCTACTGAATCGTCGATCCTGACAATGGACTCGGAGTCGATGAGAACGCCAGCGAGAACCGAGACCTCCGCTTCTATCGAGAACGGAGGATCTCGATCGTAGCGGGAACTCGCTCGACCCTCAGAACTCGTGGTCAGAGATGCCATAGACACTTCATGCTAATATACATATGTATCTAGTTAAGTAACTGTCATATAAATAATTAACAGTCATCTAATACCCCAATAAGGAGTTGTAAATCCTCCCAGGTAGAGCGTGTCCACCCCGGATTTCTCAAGAGTGCAGCCGGATGGTATGTCACGACCAAAGGAGTCCCCTCATAAGCATACACCTCCCCGCGCAGCTTTCCCAGGGGCCGCTCTTGTCCAGACAGCAGCTGTGCCGCGAAGGCGCCCACCGCAAGAATAACTTCGGGCTGAACGAGCATGATCTGTTGACGCAGAAACGGTGCACACGCAGCAATCTCATCTGGCCGGGGGTTCCGATTTCCAGGAGGACGACACTTGATCACGTTACAGATATAGACCGACTCCTCCCTGGACAAATTGATCGTGGCCAGAAGGAGATCCAGCAGCTTACCAGCAGCTCCAACAAAGGGAAGTCCCGTCCTATCCTCATTTGCGCCCGGGGCTTCTCCGACAACCATGACCCGCCCATCCGGATTCCCATCGGAGAAGACTACCTGATTCCTCTCCCGCGCGAGGCGGCACCGAGTGCATCCGAGAGCCGTCGCTCTGAGCTCCTCATACCCATCCGGGATTCCCGCAGCTTGAGCTGACCCCGCAAGTTGTTGGGCGGCGGGTGAAAGGGGCCGATCCAGAACTCCCGTGTCGCCCAGGGCGGTTCCAGGGCCCTCAGAAAATCCTCTTACGGCCCTCAGGGCCTCCGTAGTTGGCAGCTCTTCGAGGATCCAGTCCTCCACACCCAATTCTCGACGCTGGCGGACGAAGCGAGCAATCTCCGAAGCATCCGATGGAAGAGGCATGAACTCGCTAGCCTTCCGGCGTCCAAGACCTTACTCGATCAAGGATCTCCCGGGCAAGATTCTCCTTCGACTGTAGGGGGAGCGATTCCTCCTGCCCTCCCTTCCAGAAGAGCGTAACCAGATTGGTGGGAACATCGAATCCCGCCCCCTCTTTCCGCGGATCGTTGGCAACGACGAGGTCGAAATCCTTATCTTTCAGCTTCTTGGCCGCACCAGACCTCAGATCTTTTGTTTCCAACGCAAACCCGATTGCCACCGCATTGGCCCCGCGTAGTCGACGAGTTTCCAACGCAATGTCTGGATTCTCGACAAAGTCCAGCGCTAAGCCATCGCTCACGTCAGTTCGCTTGATCTTCTCGTCTTGGAACTGGCGGGGCCTGAAGTCGGACACGGCAGCAGAGAAGAAGAGGAAGTCGGCATTGGGGATGGCCTCGCGGACCTCCTCGAGCATCTCGTTAGCGGTCTCCACCGAACGCGTCAACACACCCACCGGAATCAGGAGCGTGGACGGACCCGTAACCAAGGTCACATTCGCTCCTCGAAGCCACGCCTCCCTGGCTAGAGCAAATCCCATTCTTCCCGAAGAGCGATTTGCGATGAACCGAACCGGATCGACCGGCTCTCGTGTGGGACCTGCCGTGACTAGAACATGACGGCCCTCGAAAGCGCTATCGACTCCAATTGCTCGCCCGACATACTCGCAAACCTGGTCCGGTTCGATCATCCTCCCTGGGCCATCGCCCTCCCCCACGGCAAGCGGACCTGTGGCGGGACCGACAATTTCATAGCCCAGCACTTCCCGACAATGGTCCAGATTTTTCTTCGTCTGTGGATGGGAATACATCCGATCGTTCATCGCGGGAGCCACGATCACGGGAGACCGTGTGGACAACAGCACCGCAGTGAGGAGATCACTAGCGCGACCCTGTGCTGCTCGGGCAATCAAGTCTGCAGTAGCTGGAGCCACCAAGACCACATCCGCCTCGACTCCAAGCTTAATGTGGAGGGCCGTACCCTCCACCGAGAGGAGGTTCGTGTACACCTCTCGACCTGTGACGCCCTCAAAGATCAAAGGGGTAACGAACGCCTCCGCCGCGCGAGTCAGGATGGTGTCGACAAGGCAGCCCAGGCGCGTAAGGTCACGCGCTAACTGAACGGCCTTGTATGCCGCGATTCCTCCTGTCACCGCAAGGACGACTCGACGCCCTACCCAAGGCGGCCGAGGGGTCAGGGACCGGTCGAGCACCCCACTACTCTTCGACCACGCGGCGTCCTACCAGACGGAACTCAATCTGCCCGGAGGCCAGTGCCTCAAGCGACCGAGTTGTAAGCTTCTCCTCCTCCCCAAGCGGCTTCAGATCACGGGGGAGGGAGTTCAACTCGCGCGCGTACTTGGCTGAGACCAAGACGCCCAGGTATTTGCTTCCTGTGTTCTCAGCGAGCTCCAAAGGGGTGAAGACTTTCACGTTGGTCATTCCTCGAGTTTACGCGACGGGTGAAACCCCCGGCGCAGTCAAATATTCAGGTCTAGGACTCTGTTACCCTCCAGTCTGCTCCCGGGCTCCATCCCGAGCCAACATCTCATCAATCTCTCCCCGAATCCGGGACACCTCTTCAGCAAAGCCGAGCAACCTCCAAGGCGAACGGGTCTCAGCCTCCACGACTGTGCGGATCCGCCCAACGGCGAGATTAAGGTCGTCATTGACTACCATATAGTCGAAGTTTACCGCCTCTCCCAGCTCCTCTCGCGCCTCGCGGAGACGTCTTCCCACTTCCTCCAAATCCTCGGTGCCACGCAAAGCCAGCCTCACCCGCAAATCCTCTGCCGTCGGTGGAAACACAAAGATCAACACGGCCTCTGGAATGCTCGCCCGAATCTGCCGTGCGCCCTGAACATCGATATCAAGGACAGAATATTGACCGGTGTCCCCTGCGTCTTCCAGAATCTTCTTCCGGGTGCCGTAGAGATTTCCATGCACCTCAGCCCACTCGGCTAGTTCACCCTTCTCGATCATCCTCTCGAACGCCGCTCTAGAGACAAAGTCGTAATCCCTGCCTTGTCGTTCCTCGGGCCTCGGGGCCCTCGTGGTCACAGACACCGAGAAGACAAAGTCAGAGAACTGCGATACTAGCTCACGAGCAATCGTGGTCTTACCGGTGCCGCTGGGTGCCGACAAGACCACGGGGAACGGTCGGTGCCGGAGACCACTACTCATTCGATGTTCTCTACTTGTTCCCTGAGCCGCTCGATCTCTTCCTTCAACGCCACCACTCTCCGGCTAATCTCTGCATCATTGGCCTTCGAGCCAATCGTGTTGGCCTCCCGAAGAAGCTCCTGTACAATGAACCCAAGCCGCTTTCCCACGCCTCCGGAATCCCCCTGCTGAAGCGCCGAGCGAAACATCTCCATGTGAGACTGAAAGCGTACGACTTCCTCATGAATATCCCATCTCTCCGCAAGGTGCACAATCTCCCGAGCGATGCGGTCCTCGTCGATCGGAACTTCCCCATCCAGGAGTCCACGGACGGCCTCGCGGAGCCGATCTCTTTCATCAATCAAGCGCTCAGGCGCCCTGAGCTCCACGCTTTCAACCTCCGCCTGCATCACATCCAGTCGGGCAGAAAGATCGTTTCGGAGGAAGTCACCCTCCTCCTCTCGGGCGGCGACCGCGTTTCTTGCCGCCTCGGTCATCACTTCAAGAAGGACATCCTCATGCAGCTTTTGGATCTCCACTTCGGGATCAACTTCCTCGAAGAGGCCCCGATACTGTGAGAACACTCCGATATCAATTCGACCATCGAGATTCAGTTCTTCTTGGAGGGCACGGAGACCCTCGACATATGATCTTGCCCGTGCGGAGTTGACCCGAACGGGGAGAGCTTCACCCGCTGAACGTCCTCGATCAAGGACTACATTGACGGTCACCCGACCACGTGCGAAGTGATCCTTCAGGGAGCGTTCCAGCCGGCGCTGATATCGTTCGAGCCCCGGCGGGGCTCGAAACTGGACATTCAAGTACCGATTATTCACGGTTCGGACCTCAACCCGCAGCTGCCCGGGCTCAAGATCTCGCTCCGACTCCCCGTACCCAGTCATGCTCCGAATAGATGCGGTCGCCATTCACAATCAGCCAGTCGAGGATATCCCACTGTTCCAGAAGACGAGGAAAAACGTAACCGGACACACCGGTCAGTTCCACAATGTCCAACGAATCCCGTACATAGCCCTGGTTTGAGGAAGAACGCGCCCAGGATAGTCCTGATTTGCTTCCCGAAGGGTGAGGTTCTCCCAGAGCAGAAACAGCCTGATGGAGGACACTCTGACCTGTAGCCGACCGAACCAGCTCTGCTGGAAGGGTACCGCCTGCAGACTACCCTGAACCTTGGGAGGAACCTGCATCGGATCCCGGCCCCTGACCCCGAGATCGATCCAGAGTTCTAGATTCTCACTATCAAGGAAGACATTGTGGGACGAAAGCCGGGCTTGGTAGATCCGTTCGGGCAGATAGCGCCAAGTTTCGTTCTGATCCCAGAACTGAGTGCTTCCGCGCAGTGACAGACCACTCATCGCCCAGCCCAGCGGGAGATCCGCCGCAAGCTCGAAGCCGCTTCGGCTCCCACCAACAGTAGGAAGGCCCCCCCGATCAGTGGGAAGTCCGACCGGCCGGAGAGAATCGGACTCGATGGAAAGAAGCGCCGCCCCGACGAAGACCTGCTCCCGTCGGTATTCGAGTCCCGCCCGGACTCCCATTCTCTGGGAGAACAGGACACCGACCGGTGGGATCTCCTGAGAAGCCCCAAAACCTCCAAGGGAATCCTGGGCCGTTGCAGGGGGAACCCAGAATGGAATGCCCAATCTCCCATCCTGGGCTTCACCGAACAGAGATAACCCGAACAACGGACGTGTCCAGATCCGCCCATGGACGGTGACTCCACGCTGACCGTCCCCCCAGCTCTGACTCTCGACAGTTGCGATAGCCCCGCCAACTCCCACAAGGGTTCCCCCACCACGGATCGTCTGGCCGGAGGATGGCCATCCCGGCCCCCCCTGCTGCCGGGTCTCCACGTCGACCCACCAGTCTCCCCGGACGATAGAGAGGTGTGCGCCCAGTTGAGTCCTGGGCTCTCGATTCACGAGAATCTCCTCGACCGAACCAGTGTTATCGCTTGTCTCCGCTCCAAGGGACGATCGTTGAAGAAACGCCCCCACTTGAAGCCAGGGGGCCCACTCGTAATGACCTCTCATACCCCAGTCCGTCCGCTGAACGCTCGACGGCTCCCATATGCCTTCTGGTCTTCGGGACGTCATCCTGCGGAATTCCCACGCCAATCCCAACTTCTCACCCAGGAAGACTGCGTGACGCACCTGCATTCCAGCCGAAGTTCCGTTTTCCAACCGCTGGGGCCCCTGAGTATCGATTCGGTCGAGGGAAACCACGATGTTTCCACCCAGCGCATTTGGATGCGCGAACACCCCTCGGAATACGTTCGTGTCGAGGTCTCCAGTGCCCACTTCGAGGAAGGAATATGGCCGGGAGTCAGAGAACTGAAATGGGAAGAGCTCAACGCGAAGTTCTCCCGGGCTTCGTTCCACGCGAACTCGATCTAGGCCTGCAAGTCCTATCCGCGACAGATCAACTACTCCTCCATCCAGTGGAGGCATCTCGACACCATCGAAGTACACACGGATCCGGCCGGCCCCGCCCCCGAACGCAGTCGCTGTGGCCGGTTGGCCATGGTCGCCCCCGCGCAGAGCAATCACGCCGGTTATCTCTTCAAGGAGTTCCAGGACGGTCAGAGCTCGTGAGCTCTGCAGGGCCTCCTTGTCCCACTCCCAGATTCCAGTGCTCCAGGTGGCCCGTACCAGCATCGGTCGTGAGGCTAGATTTCGGGGAACGAATTCCTCCGCGGCCAGAGAATCAGGAGACGCCGACACCATATCTGCCGTTACCTCCAGTGTATCTGGCCCCGTTGGAGCGGGTCCCACGACTCCATCGATAGGTACCGCGGAGTCAATCGTATCCTGCAAAACCTGCGCTCGGACAGAGCCTGCCTCAAGCATCGAGAACGCAGTTCGGGAGGGGGTCGCCCAGGCGGGAAGGAAGGGGAGCAGGACAAGCAGGAGGTTCCGAATGCACGTCGAACTCTTGCGAGGGGCCGCGCGTGGCTCACAGCCTCTGTGGGCTGCTGAGCTTCGGGTCACTCGGAGCGATCCCAGACCCACTCTAGTAACAACCGTGTGGGAAATCCGAAACCACCCTTTCGGTGATAGGGTGCCGTGGGCTCGCCATACGCGGTGCCCGCAATGTCTAGGTGCGCCCACCGGGTATTCCCTACGAACTCGGAGAGGAACAGGGCGGCCGTGATCGTGCCCGCCGGCCTTCCTCCCACATTCTTGAGATCGGCAATCGAACTCTGGATCTGCTTTTTGTAGGGGTCCCAGAGTGGAAGCGGCCAGCATCGCTCTGCAGCACGATCCCCGGCTATTCGCAGCTCCGAGACCAGATCATCGTCGTTTCCCAGAACGGCCGCGGCGTGATGACCTAGAGCGATCACGCAGGCCCCGGTCAGCGTCGCACAGTCGACCACTGCGGCTGGCGCGTAGTGGTCCACCACATAGGAAAGGGCATCAGCCAAAATGAGCCGCCCTTCGGCATCCGTATTGATCACTTCTACCGTCTTGCCGCTCCGCGTCCTGATCACGTCTCCTGGTTTCGTTGCCCTCCCGGAGAGCAGATTTTCCGAAGAGGGAACCACGGCCACCACATCTACCGCCAGGTCAAGTTCGCCGATCGCCTTCATTGCCCCGAGTACAGCAGCACCGCCGGACATATCGTACTTCATGTCCTCCATCCCTCCAGCCGGCTTTATGGAGATTCCCCCCGCATCAAAGGTCAACCCCTTGCCCACCAAGGCGAGCCTGGGGGAGTCCTCTTTCCCACCCCGATGATCCAGCACGATCAATCGCGGCTCCTGCTCCGATCCAGCCGAGACGGCCAGGATAGCTTCCATCCCTTCGGCTGCCAACTCAGTGGGTCCGAGGATGTGTGACGCGAAACCGTACTCCTCAGCGAGTGCGACAGCGACCTCTCCCAGATGAGTCGGAGTGGCGATATTGCCGGGCCGCCATTGGAGATCCCTTGCCAGCCTCTCTCCTTCCGCAAATGCCGATCCGATTCGAAGGCCCTCCTCTACCTCCAGGGGATCCCCCTCGACAAATACGACAAGCTCCTCAACGACCGGTTTGGGCTCCTCAATCGATGTCCCCACCTCAGCTGCTCCCTCGGGACCATTGGCATCTCCAGATGTCGACTTCAGCTCTCTGAAGTCCCAAGCTGCGAGGGAGCCTCCCTCCGCGGCGGCCTTTGCGGCCTCGCTCGCGCTCACACTAAAGTGTGCAGAAAGATGCAGAGCGAGACTGCTCACATATAGCGATTCAGCCTTACGAACAGCACGGGCGGCAAACTTGCGAACACTTTCGGCGTCTCCCTCCGATCGAGATCCTACACCTACGAAGAGCACCCTCCGAGGGCCAGGGCCACCCTCCGAAGTGTAGAAGAGGGCGAAGTCCTGCTCCTTGCCTCGAAAGTCTCCCTGTTCCCGGGCGCGGCCAAACGCGCCGTTGAGAAGTGTATCGGCTCGCTCGACCTGTTCTCCGAACTCGATCTCATCCTCGAACACCGCGAGCGCCAATAAAGGCGTTTCACTCAAGAGAGGATCATCCTGCGAGAGTCGTACCTGCATGTTCAGAAGCCTCCTACATGTGCCGGATGATTTCCTCACCGAACTGTGAGGTGCTCACCTTTGTGGCGCCCTCCATTTGGCGCTCCAGATCGTATGTCACCGTCTTCGCGCCAACGGCCCCCTCCAGACCCTTCTCGATAAGGGCGGCTGCCTCGTCCCATCCCAGGTATTGGAGCATCATCACTGCTGAGAGAATCAGTGACCCTGGATTCACCTTGTTCTGGCCTGCATACTTTGGCGCGGTCCCATGGGTCGCCTCGAAAAGTGCTACCTCCTCACCCACGTTTGCCCCCGGCGCCATCCCCAGGCCACCGACCTGTGCGGCACAGGCATCGGAGAGATAATCGCCATTGAGATTGGGGGTAGCGAGGATGTCGTACTCTTCCGGCCTCAGCACCACCTGCTGGAACATCGCATCCGCAATCCGGTCTCCGATCACAATCCGACCCCTGACCTCATCTCCTTCCCAGATTCTTGATTCCGGAATCGTTTGCTCCGGGAATCTCTCTTGTGCGACCTCATATCCCCAGTCTGAGAACGCCCCCTCGGTAAACTTCATGATGTTGCCCTTGTGAACGAGCGTCACAGCGGACCGTCCCCGCTCGAGCGCGTACTGAATCGCGGCAGCGACGTGGCGCTTCGTCGCGAAAGGAGAGATAGGTTTGACTCCGATCCCGGAGTGCTGCCGAATGTTCGCTCCCATCTCTTTGACGAGGAACGAACGGACCTTCTCGGCCTCCTCAGTACCCGACTCCCACTCGATTCCGGCATACACGTCCTCCGTATTCTCACGGAAGATCACCACGTCCAGCCGTTCAGGCTCCTTCATCGGTGACGGGACGCCTTCGATCCATCGTACCGGCCGAATGCATGAGTAGAGATCCAGCACCTTACGCAGCGTTACATTCAGGGACCGGATACCACCACCTACGGGAGTGGTCAGTGGCCCTTTGATTCCCACCTTGAAGTCTTGAAGGGCCTGGAAGGTTTCCTTTGGAAGCCACTC
>CAUZHN010000030.1:0-25705 GCA_963579625.1 Gemmatimonadales bacterium UBA6960 | reverse complement strand
GTCGATGCTGACTGCGTAATCTCCGTCCCGGACTCTGCCAACTCCGCAGCCCTTGGATATGCTGAGGAGAGCGGCCTCCCCTTCGAGCTAGGTCTTCTGCGAAACCACTACGTGGGAAGGACCTTTATTAGACCTTCTCAGGCGGACCGAGATTTCGGAGCACGGATCAAGTACAACCCGGTGAGGGAGATCGTCGAGGGGCGACGCGTGATTATCGTCGACGACTCTCTGGTCAGGGGAACCACCTCCACATCCCTGGTGAAATTCCTCGTCGAGGCAGGAGCAAAAGAGGTTCACTTTCGTATCGCGAGCCCGCCCGTGAGGTTCCCTTGCTTTTATGGGATCGACATGCCGTCAAAGGAGGAGCTGATCGGCTCCTCGAGGACAGTGGACGAAATTGGACAGATCCTTGGGGTGACGTCTCTGGGGTATCTATCTCTAGAGGGGATGCTAGCAGCGGTAGAGGAATTCGGACCGTTCTGCGACGCTTGCTTCTCTGGTAACTACTCCGCGCCACTCGTAGACTTCGAGAAAGGACTCGTAGCGATCCAGACACCCCCTGGATGCTGAGCGCATCCCCCTAAACTGTATGCAGAGGTTCCCCGGTGCCGGCCTTCCACCCTGACAGATGTGAGATTGAGCGTCCAGAGAGTATTTTCACCTCTATCCACTCCAACAGCAACAGGAAAGCGTTGGACGTCAATCACTCTCCGGAAATCTTCGCCTCTCTTCCAGGTGCCAGGAAGCTTTCCACAGTATCAACGAGGTCTGCCGATCCAATGAAGAGGGGGGTCCGTTGGTGCAATTCGGATGGGTGGATGTCCAAGATATCCCTCCGCCCATCCGACGCGCGCCCCCCTGCTGCTTCGACAATCAGAGCGAGCGGCGCGGCCTCGTACAAGAGGCGAAGCTTTCCCGTTGAATTCTTCGAGTCTGCGGGGTAGAGGAAGATCCCACCTCGTAACAAGGTCCGGTGAAAGTCGGCGACCAGTGATCCTATGTACCTGGACGAGAGAACGCCGAGTGGCGAAGAGCCAGTTCCGGACTTGAGATGTTCGACTAGGTTCTTCACTCTGGCGTCCCATTTCGGCGCATTGGCTTCATTCACCGAGTACGGTCGGAGCGAAGCCTCCGGAATCTGGATATCCGGGTGACTCAGGATGAACTCACCGATGGAAGGATCCAGAGTGAACCCATGCACCCCACTTCCCGAAGTATAGACCATCATGGTCGAGGAGCCGTATACGACATAACCCGCTGCCAGTTGATTCCGTCCGGGCTGCAGGCAGTCTTCCAGGCTCCCCCGCTTCTCCTCCGAGACCTGTGAGTAGATCGCAAAGATCGTTCCTATAGAAGCATTGACATCAATGTTAGAGGAACCATCCAGAGGGTCAAACACCAAGACGTAGTCTCCAGCGGGAAACTTTTCCGGAATTGGAATGACGTCCTCTTTCTCCTCCGATACCATGCAGCAGAGGTGTCCGGTATGGTCCATCGCGCGGCAGATCACTTCCTGGGCGAAAATATCAAGCTTCTCTACGGCCTCTCCCTGGACGTTCTGGCGTCCAGTACCCCCTAGGATGTCGACCAGCCCCGCAATGTTCACCTGATGGGAGATGACCTTTGCCGCTAACGCCATGTCCGTGAGAATGTTGCTGAACACCCCGCGAGTCTCCGGATGCTTGCGCTCCTCTTCGATGATGTGGCGAGCGATCGTGACGATGTTAGTGTCGGGCATAACGGATCGATTGGTATAGGGGTTGAGCTAGAGAGCTGTAGTTCTTTGATAGCCTTTCTAGGGACCATAGTACCCCCGGGGGAGGGGCGAGTGGAAGGGGACCCTCGTTCGAGCTTCTGCTATGAGGAACGGGCCTCCACCCTTCCATCAGAGAGAATCGTTAACTGGATGTCCCCGTAGCAATCCGTCCGACACACTGTTGCTCCCACCTCGTCAGGCCAATCTATGACCACTACATGTGGATGCCTAAAGCCATTCCCGTGGCATGGGCTAACGCAAGCCATGCGACCGGGAGAAGGTAGCGGCTCAGCCAGCCGCCACCTCCACGAACGAGTTGAGCCTCACCTTGGAGTCAGGGTCAACCTTTTAGTCTTCAAAAGATTCGACTTAGGACCTCACACCCAAATCAGGGGGCTTCATCCTCTTCGTGAGGGAAGGCAAACAGATCCCGCTGACTCCTGTCTACACGTTGGCGTTCTTTCCAGTCTTCATCCTCTAGGCGATCTCGGAGAAAACTCCGCACCTTCAGGTCCGCATGGATGCCAGCCACCAACATGACCAGCATCCCTACAAACAGGCTCCCAAACGCCACATAGGTCAGAGGAACGCGCTCGAAGGTGAGGATCCCAAGGTTCAGTGGGACCCATTCCGCGCTATTTCCGCGAGCGAACAGTATCACGAGGAAGAGAACCACCAGGACGATCACGGCCCCAGTGAAACGACTCATGTGGTCGCTACCAAGGTCGCAGCCTCTCTGAGCTCCCCGGAGAATGTCGCTCCGGAGGTGCCCGTCAACTCGACGGCGGCGTATTCCCCGATCCTCTTCTCCTCCTGAGGAAATGCGACAACCTTGTTTCTACGAGTCCGCCCTCGAAGCTGACCGGGGTTACGCGCCACATTATCGATCAGGACTTCCTCAACTCGGCCGATCTCCCGCCGGTTGATCTCTCCCTGAACTCGACGAGCCACTCTAATGAGCGTTTCGAGCCGGGCCTGTGCCACATCGTCGGGAAGGAAGTCCTCGTCGGGAAACCGGGTGGCCGGAGTCCCCTCGCGGATTGAGTACTTGTAAGTGAACGCTTCATCGAACCGTACAGTACGCATGATCTCTAGCGTCTTCTCGAACTCAGCCTCCGTCTCCCCAGGAAATCCAACAATGATATCAGTCGAAAGCGCAACATCGGGGACTACCCTACGCACCATTTCCACCGTTTCCAAGAATCCTTCCACCGAGTACCTCCGAACCATTCTCTTCAAGGTCCGGTTACTCCCCGATTGAACCGGGAGGTGCAGATGCTCGCAGACAGCTGACTCCTTCGCCATCACCTCGACGAGCTCGGATGTGACGTCATTTGGGTGAGGAGAGGTAAAGCGCACCCGCCGGATCCCATCCACCTGGGACACCTCCCGCAACAATCGAGGAAACGTCCACTCTTCCCAACGATATGAGTTGACAGTCTGCCCGAGGAGCGTAACCTCGGTCACCCCCACCTCGGCGAGGTCAAATACTTCGGCAAGCACGTCTGCAGGAGCCCGATTCTTCTCCGGCCCTCGCACGTACGGCACAACGCAGAAGGTACACCGGTGATCACAGCCGCGCTGAATCGGTATCCACGCCGTTACGCCAGAGCGTCGACGACGCTCAAGTCCCTCATAGTGCTCGGTGTCGTCTAGGTCAAGAACGGCGAGCTGAATCTTGCCTTGGCCACGCCTCGACAAGTTCGTGAGAGCGCCAAGCACCGGTCCGACCCCCCTTCGTAGTTCCTCTAATCGTTCCGGCAGGAATCGATATCCATCCGGCCCCATGACGAGGTCAACGTACGGGGCCTTCTCAAGAAGCAGTGTGCCCATTCGCTGGGCCATGCATCCGGTCACCCCTATCAGGAGGTCAGGATTCTCCTCCTTGAGCTGGCTGAGTTGGGCAACCCGGCCGAGCACACGACGCTCGGCATGTTCGCGAATCGCACAGGTATTGACCAGGATCACGTCCGCCTCTTCGGGAACCCTGACGATATCATATCCACTTGACGAGAGGACGCCCTCCATGACCTCCCCGTCGGCAATGTTCATCTGGCAACCATAGGTCTCGACGTACGCGCGCCCAGTGGTGCCTCTAGAGATCTTCATCGGCCTAATTGAATCTCACGGGACCCGGTCAAATCAATAGTCAGATCCTCCCCTGACCATCGAAGCCTCCCCTCCCTGAGGGTTGGCCCAGAAGCCCCGACCCCAGGGACCCGACTACGGTCCCGCGGTGGCACGTTGGACGTCAATTCCAACGCCGGGACCCGCAGATAATCCCCCGTCAGCGCAGTTCCTCTTTCTCCCTCAACCACTACCCTCTCCCACGCTCCATCTCTAGAGCGGCAGTAGGTGCGGGACTTTCTGTACGCAAGCTCACGGAGCTCTCGGCCCCTATCGCCGGACACTCGTTGCGGAACTGGAGTCACGCGATTCTGCCTCTCCGCCTCAGTTCCCTCCCTCGGAGAAAACGGGAACACATGCAGGTAGGTGTACGGGAGCTCTTCCACAAGCGCCACGGTATCCTTGTGGTCTGCTTCGGTCTCCCCCGGGAATCCGGTAATGATATCTGCTCCAAGACCAAGGACCGGCACATGCGCGGCGATCTCCAGCGCACGAGTCCGATAGGTCTCCCGAGTGTGCCAGCGTCTCATCTTCCTGAGGATCGGGTTGGCTCCGCTCTGTAGGGGCATATGCAGGTGGGGAGCCAGAAGCCCATCCGATTCCTCAAGGAGCTGCACTAGCAAGTCATCTACCTCGGTGGCCTCAATGCTCCCCAACCTGAAGCGGACCCCCGGGACCTCCTCCAGAAGATGCGCCACAAGCCGAGAGAGAGTGCTGGCAGGGTCCAGATCATGCCCATAGTGCCCAATATGGATTCCTGTGATAACCAACTCGGGGTGCGTTTGCGAGAGCGCGCAGGCCTCTCTCACGATCTCCCGAAGGGGTCTTGACCGACTGGAACCACGAGCAAGCCGGGTTGCACAGAATGAACAGTTCCGGTCACATCCATCTTGGACCTTGAGCCATCCTCGAGTCGCCCCCTCGCGATGAAGGAGGATATCTCCGCCAACCGGCTCACGGTCCATCCGTTCCAGGGTGGTTTGCGCTCCGAGTTGGACAAGCTGTGGTCGGACTCGGCGGACCGCATCCGCAACCTCCAGAGGCTCATGTCCTTTCACAACTGCGACCACTCCAGGCATTTCTCGGTACTCCGAGGATCGGAGGGCCGCAGAGCATCCGACGGCCAGGAGTTTGAGGTGGGGGTTCTCTCTTCGAACCCTGCGAATAAACCGCCGAGCGTCCGCGTCCGCCCGGTTAGTCACGGTGCAGGTGTTCACTACAAAGAGATCAGCTTCGGCCGCATCCCCCACGGTCTGTGAGCCACGCGCTTCTATTTCCTGACGAATGCGTTCGGTATCATACTGATTCGCCTTACACCCAAAAGTGTGGTATGCGACCCGCGCGGACCCCTTGGGTAATTCCAAAGCCACCCTCCCTGAAACGTCAACCACTGGAGATCCGGACGGTCACTACCATTCGCAACAAGTCCTCAGAGACAGCCCCGGCTTCCCGGTTTCCCTGCTCGATTCCCATCTCAATCCGCGCGAGGGGTTGGTCCCCAACGTCAACGAGATTTAAGCCGATCCCTCCCGACAGGGTTCGCTCAGAAGCTGGTGTTCCATCTGAATAGAACGGCAGATCTCGGTGTCTCGCCCCCAACCGAATCGGAATCGGTCTTCCCAGAAGGGTTATCCCGGACCATTCAAGTCCTCCTCCGTAGCTCCAAGTGCCACCCCGGGTCATGCCCTCTTTCAGATCCGCTCCGGTATCGGACCAATCTGCGAAGGTCAGCCCGAAATGTAGAGCAAGCCACGATGTGAGCGTTACGGTACCCCCACCTCGAAGTTCGAGGGGGATCCGGTAGCTTCCTTTTTCCCCGGACTCCTTGCCCGTCGGAGAAAAGCTTAGATCGTCCGACCACGAAATGGAGTTCGAGACATGTAGGAGAGGCCACGGATCCCAGGTCATACCAGCCCCGACAATGACCCCTGACGCTCTCAGTCGGCCCCCGGCCTCAAAGTGCTGCACATCTATCCCCACATCCTCTGGATCAAGGGCACGGGTGAAGACGCGCTCCATGGTTCCAACATAGCTTCCCAGAGTGACCCCTACCGCCGCCGATTCGAGGATCGTCCGGGCCCAACCGAGACTTACCTGCCCAACACTCCCAGTGGAAGTAAAGACATCCTCCAGGCCAACGTCATCCCCACCGACTTCGAGGGTCTGCGTGGACTTTCCCTCCCACTCCTGGTCGAGGAAACTCCCCATCCGGACGGAGAAGACGCTGCCACGGTAGGGGTAGGAAATGGCTAAGACTGGGAAACGAGTGTAGCCTACAGTCCCACCTGCTGTCAGCGTCGTCGTTGAGGATTGTAACGTCGCCGTGGCTGCGGCTATGCTGAGCCCAGCGCCCGCAGCCGGATCGCGATCAAGTAAGTACGATCCCGTGAGGCCCAACCCTACTCCCCCGAGCGCCCTGGAACGCGCGTCGAGCGATTCGACAGGTAGCCCGAGGCCCTCCGCGGCTAGGAGAGACTGGGCTACGACCCCGATCGGAGTGGCCAGGAGCACGAATACGACCAGTAGGCGTCCCACAGGCAGCAAACATCCAAGGAAGTTCCGCACCAAGGGTGAGGGCCACGCGCTCTTCATGGTAGAGGCACTCCATCCGAAACGGTCAAGATAAGACGAAGGTAGGGTTCCAGTTGCGTTCCCACCCCATAGAAAGAGAGGACCTCCAGGCCAGATGGCTCGGGACGCACCAGGAGTGTCAACGTCGGAGACGGGGCCACTCCTCCCCCCAAGTCAGGCTGAAGGAGGGTGCGCAAATATCCGGTCATCGGGATTTCGTACAACGTCTCCGTCTCCGAGGAGAAGAACTCAGGCGCTAGGCCAACCGCTCCAGGGTTCACGGGGGCGGAGAGCGGTGAGCGAGGCAGCCGCTCGGGACTCAACACGGGACGGACCTCCACCGCGATACTACTTGCCGGCGCGAACCCAGGCGAGAGGGTCGTATGCGTGTGCAACACTAGGCTGGCAAAGAGGATTCTGTCAGCCCGTAGCTCCAGAGGGCAGTGGACCTTGGCGCAGACCTCCACGCCGGCATCCACACTTGACGGTAGCTCCATCCGGAAGGTGGTGCGGTCCGCTGGTGCCCCACCGATCTGAAGGACATCTAAGGATGTCTCTGGGCTTGGAGAGTAAATAACCGTACCCCTATCTAACTCAGCCGTCACCTCTACTAGTGTGTCTGGGTTAATCGACGATCTGGCGAGCACTCTCAAATCGACGCCCATCACTCGAAGACGAGTTCCCTTAGTCAGACCTCGAACTCTCAGACCCCGATCAGACCGATCATCCTCAGCCCATTCCGTGACGGTAAGCGAATCAATGTCCAATACCAGAGAGTCCCCATCCACCGGGCTCCACGTCGCTGAGGTCAGCGATCGAACCGGACCTCCGCCTGGCTCAGGCCATGGAGATGGACTGACAGCCCCTACTGTGTCTGAAGCGACCTCCCAGTTCGCGGTCTCAGAGTCCCACGGGGTCAGGACCGCACCTGCTTCAAGCTCGAATGACTCAACCCCCAAGCCCAATGTATCCAGCCGCAAAATCACCTTCCCTGAGACAGGCTGGTACATCGAGTCCGCATGGACCGATGTTGAACTACTCCCTGGTAGCCTCACAGCGATCCAGTCGGGGAGAGAATCGAATCTCATTAGCGCCCGAGATTCAAGCTCACCCTCCCACTGGTGGGCAAGGACTGTCACCGGAACGTCCGCAGGTGATCCGAATCCGGAGAAGGATCTCAGGTCTCTGGCAAAGCTCGCAAACGGGAGGTGTACCTCCACAGTCACGGCATCGACTGGGATCAGGTCACCATCGTCCGAAGTAGGAACCGCGTCGGTGCATCCCGACGCGGCGAGAAATACGGACAGGATCTGCACCCATCTCCTTCGGGTTCTCAACGACCTCTGCCCCTGCATATCTCTCCCAACAGTCTTGTATGCTCCACCACTTCTACTCACTCCTTCTCCGGGACGAACAGCCTGTTAGACCCAAATACGCGGAAGACGTGGAGAAAGCCCCGTGAGAACCTCGTGTGAGATGGTTCCTGAGATTCTGGCGACTTCCTCCAGTGAGATATATTCGCCGTGATCCTCCCCGACGAACGTAACCTCATCCCCCACCTTCCCCGAAGATTCAGAAAGACCGGTGATGTCTACCACGATCATGCCCATCGAGATCCTTCCTATGATGGGCACTCTTCGGCCCCCCACGAGCACTTCTCCGCCGTTTCCTAGGGCCCTCGGGATCCCATCTCCATATCCGATCCCCAGTGTTGCCCACCGCTCCCTACCACCAGCCCGATAAGTGGCGCCATACCCGAGGATCGTGCCCAAAGGAACCTCGCGAATCAGAACGATCCGGGCTTTGATCGCAACCACAGGATCAGGCTGTGGAAGGCCGAGCCAGCTCTTCCCCCCGTAAAGAAAGATGCCGGGCCGGACCAGCCCCCCGACGAAATCGTATCTCCCGAAAAGTCCGGCTGAATTGCATATGTGCTCAATCCAACCCTCGTCCCGGAGGCCGCTGAGTACCCGAAGCGTATCGGCGAAGCGATCCGCCTGGTCTGTCATTGCACCGCACTGAAGGTCATCCGCCGAGTAGAAGTGAGTGAACACTCCCTCCCATCGAACCTCTTTCTCCGTATGCACGATTACCTCAGGGCCCCACCGTGCAACATCTCGCCAATCGAATCCCGAGCGACCTATTCCCGTGTCAACCTCTACGTGGATAACGGCTTCTCGGCCGAGTGTTGAGGCGACTCCGACTACGCACTTCAGAGCGTCAATCGACGAAATTCCGAGCCGGAGGTCTGAGTCGATTGCCGCCTCTACCTCTCCCGGAGGAATTGGAGCAAGCAGAAGGACAGGCCGCATAACCCCAAGCGACCTAATCTTTCTGCCCTCGTCAACCGTCTCGATCCCGTAACCCCAAGGTGCGGAGGGTTCGAGCACCCGCACCAACTCCGTCAGGCCCAGTCCATATCCGTCGGCCTTTACGACGGGAAGAATCCCAATGCCAGGACCTACGATGGTACGAACGTACTCGAAGTTCTGGCGGAGGGCAGACGAGCTGACCTCCACCCAAGCTCGAATGCGAGGGTCGGTTGACATAGTCGGACAAAGATGCGAAAAACTACCCCCTGAGCAAGAACTGACGGTGCCGGTGGCGCCCACAGGCCTGCATCCCCGGAGGAGGCTGTGAATACCGAACAGAGGAAGAGTCGAGACAATTTAGATCCTCCGCGAGTCGGGAAAGAGGGTCTATTCGCCTCCGATGCCGGTATCCTGGACCGGGCGCTGGTCCTAGTCGAGTATCTGCGTGCCAGCTGCCCCTGGGATCAAAAGCAGACGTCTCGTACCCTTGTGCCCCACCTTCTTGAGGAGGTCCAGGAGACCGTGGATGCTATCCGAGCCGATGACGCGGAGAGCCTCAGGGATGAGTTGGGCGATCTCCTCTTCAACCTCGCCTTCCAGGTAGTGATTGGCGAAGAGGCGGACCGATTCACCCGCGAGGAAGTTGTTCGAAAGCTGGAGGAGAAGATGGTTCGGCGCCATCCCCATGTATTCGGATTAGGAGCGCACGAGTCTTGGGAGACGATCAAGGTTACTGAGAGAACTAAGGGAACCCTGGATGGGTTGCCCGAGGGATTGGATCCCCTCCTCAAGGCCCACCGGATCCAGGAGAGAGTAGCGGGCGTCGGCTTCGACTGGGACGATCCGGAAGGGGCACTCGAGAAGGTTCGTGAGGAGCTGTCCGAGGTTGAAGTCGCCATTGAAGGAAACATTCCAGAGGCTGTCGATGAAGAGATCGGGGACCTGCTCTTTTCTGTCGTGAACCTCGCTCGCCTCTTGGGCCAGCATGCCATGGCCTCACTCGAGTTGGCAAATGCGAAGTTTCAACAGCGGTTCCGAGCACTCGAAGCTCTTGCCACAGATCGTGGTTTGGAGATGCCAGGGGCAACCCTGGAGGAGTTGGACCAACTGTGGGAAGAGGTGAAGCAACGACGCTAGTGGACTGTAACCGAAGTTCGGTCAACACGGAGCAGAGTGAGGCACCTGCGAGACAGGGCGAAACAGAGCGGCATAGCCACAGCTGAAGCAAGAAGTTCCAACAAGGCGTTCCTCACTTGTCCTTAACTCAACGTTCGACAACACGATCGAAAACCCGCACATCCAAGACCCGGACCAGTGCGTCACGGGGGGAGACCGGAGCATCGACGAGATGGGACACATCCGCCTTAGTATGACGTATTTCGACAGCGAGGAGGAGTGCCAACAGATCGCCTAGGAGCGGGAGGGGGTTTTGGCTGACAGGAGCGGGCAGGTGGCTGACTAAGCAAAGGCAGCAGGCAGTAAGAGGGAGCAATCCATCCCGTGCCGCTGGTGTGGGAGCAGGAGGTGCCCAGTTTTAACCCGGAGGCTATTAACAATATAACACAAATACCTACAACTACTTAGGTGGCCATAGGGCTTTGCCTCATTATCCCTACTGGCTCACTGTGCGAACAATTGGGACTCATTTCCGGGGATTAAACGAACCGTTTCTGTCCCCGACTCTACCACTACAGGGGAGCTGTGTTAGTGCCGGATGACACACGTCACCAAAATGGATCTGGTGGGACTGGATCGCCTAGTGGGGTACACCTAGTACCCGCGGGTGCGATCCACTTCGTTGGAGAGAAGCGCACCACCTAGGAACCGTCTAAGGTTCTCTAGGATCAGGTCCATCTCTCGCCGCCAGAACCCACTGGTAACGGCAGACGTATGAGGAGTAATAAGGACGTTTGGTAGCTTCCAGAGGGGGTGATCCTGAGGCAGGGGCTCCGACCGGAACACATCTAGACCAGCACCCCGTAGATGCCCGTCTCGGAGCGCATCTACAAGGGCGTCCTCGTCCACGATGCGCCCACGCGCGACGTTGACCAAAATGGCCCCCTTTCGGAGCGCCTGGATTCGTTCTGAGGTCAGAAGATTCCGCGTCTCCGACGTCTCGGGCACGGTAATGACTAGCGCATCGCTCTCAGCGAGGATACGCTCTAACCCTAACTCTCCATGGACGATCTCGACTCCGAGCGGGTCTGTCCCAAGATGGGATGGGGATCTCTGCAGTCCTATTGTCCTGCTTCCCAAATCTACAACCCGCCGAGCCACCTCCCGTCCGATCCCTCCGTAGCCGAGGACGCCCACAGTCATCGAGCTAAGTTCTCGAACCGGAGTATCGATAGCTAGGAAGGGCGCATCGTCCCATTCCCCACGTCGGGTCCCTGTGACCGCGAAGTCCAAACCGCGCGCAAAATGAAGGAGCATCCCAACCACGGTCTCGGCAATCGGAGGACCATGAACGCCCGCCGAGTTCGTGAACCGCACGGAGCTTGAAAGCATCGTATCGTGTAAAGAGCTACCCACACCTGCAGCGCCTGAATGCACCCATTTCAGTGTACCCTCCCCTGCCTCGAGGATCGCCGCCGGAATTCCAAAACCGATGTAAACCCGAGCTCCGGCTACCGCGCTGAGAACTTCGCTGCTCGGCTCACTGGCCCCATCCCCGGTGCCGTCAACGACACTCCGGGCTACCTGCAGCTCCCAACCTTCAGGGAGCGCCTCTCTCAGCTCGTCTAAAGCCCAGGTAGGCATCGCCCAGATAGGCCGCTGATCCTCCAAGTCCACTACTACCCGATTCACGGCGTTAGCCTGTTCATGAGACGAGGAAACGGTATGAGTTCACGAACATGGGACCGCCCTGTGATCCAGGCTACCGTACGCTCGATTCCAAGCCCGAAGCCTGAGTGGACGAAGGTCCCGTATCGTCGAAGGTCAAGGTACCATTCGTAGGCTTCCTCCGGGAGGTTTTCTTCACGGATTCGCGCACGCAGGCGATCCAAGTCATCCTCTCGCTGACTCCCCCCAATGATCTCACCGTATCCCTCTGGGGCGATCATGTCATTGCAGAGAACGGTCCGGGAATCGTTCGGATTCTCTTTCATGTAGAAGGCTTTCGCCTGGCGGGGATAGTCGTGGACGAGTACGGGCAACTCGAACTCCTGTGCGATCAGGGTTTCGTCGGCACCCCCAAGATCCTGTCCCCATTCAATCTTGCTACCCCTTGTCTGAAGCAGATCTACCGCTTGGCTGTAGGAGATTCTAGGAAAAGGAGGAGATACTCCAGAGAGTTTCGTCACGTCCCGTTCTAGAATCTTCAGTTCCTCATCGCATCGCTCAAGTGCTCGCCCAACCAGATACGTAACCACCCGTTCCTGAAGCCTCATGTTCTCGTTAGAGTCGGCGAATGCGACTTCTGGCTCCAGCATCCAAAACTCAGTCAAGTGTCGCCGAGTCTTGGATTTTTCAGCCCTGAACGTCGGACCCAGGCAGAACACCTTCCGGAAAGCCGGACAGGCAGCTTCCAAGTAGAGCTGGCCAGTCTGGGAAAGGTACGCAGTCTCGCCGAAGTACTCGGTCGAGAAGAGGGTGCCCGCGGACTCCCCGATCGCTCCAGTGAGGATCGGCGTGTCAATGCGGGTAAAGCCCTCTTGATAGAAGAAGTCCTGCGCTGCCTGCATGACCTCCGCTCGGACCCTCAGCACCGCCCGCTGGGTAGCCGACCGGAGCCACAGGTGGCGGTGGTCCATGAGGAAGTCCACACCATGCTCCTTCGGCTGGACCGGATACTCCTCAGAGGCGGCTAGAACCCTCAGATCCATGACCGCCAGCTCGTACCCTCCGGGGGATCTGAGGTCCGACTTTACCTCGCCCTGCACCTCTATAACGGACTCGTAGGTGAGGTCGGTTGCGGCCACCCAGGTGGCCTCGGTAACAGCGTCCCTCCCGACAACACACTGGACAGTACCAGTACCATCCCGGACAAGCACGAAGGCGACTTTGGCGTGCACTCGAACCGTCTCTACCCAACCGGCTACCGAAATGGTCTCGCTTTCCGCCCGGGAGAGGCTCTGCACTTCGATATAAGGCTCCAACCCCATTAGCCCACTGTCCTCCGTCTACTGAAGTAGAAGAAATTCCAAGGCCGGATCGCGGTCACCATCGGTACGACATTTGCGCCCACTGTAATGCGGGAGACACTTGCGAGCGAGAACTTATTGGCTGAGCAGGGATGGATCGACCCTCAGAATCTTGTCATCCCCATCCCTCGCCGCTCCCCGCCCATCTCGGTTGGACGTGGTCAGGTACAGCATTCCGTCGGGTCCAACCACCACCGCCCGGATCCTGCCAAGTTCGGATGCGAAGTGAGCCACGAACTCCGTGACTGCTTCCCCCTCCACCTTGACTTCATACAGAGCCTCACCCCTAAGTCCTCCAAAAAAAAGTTGCTCACCCACTGGGGCGATTCCCCCCGGCGCCCACGTGTATTCCTCACCTGAGTGAATCACCGGAGACCTGAGGAGACCTGATTCTTCATCTCCCTCGACGATCGGCCAACCATAGTTTTCTCCCTTCCGAATGAGATTCAGTTCGTCCATACCACTTCGAAGGCCGGATCTCCCGTGTTCAGTGCTCCAAAGGCGGCCTGCATCGTCCCAGGCCAACCCCTGGGGGTTGCGATGACCGAAGGACCACACAGCATTTTCAAAGGGATTCGTTGGAGGAATACCACCCTCGTCATCGAGACGCAGAATCTTTCCTCCCAGTGATGTGAGATCCTGGGACCGTAAAGGGTCCCCGCCGTCACCGGTCGTAATGTAGAGATAGCCGTCGGGCCCGAACGCGACTCTCCCACCATCATGAAACCGATTCCCGGGGATATCTTCGACGATCACTACCGGGTCGACGAGACCTTGCTCCGTAACGCGGAAGCGCTCGACTCGATTTTGGACTTCGTCGGGCCCCTCCGCAGAGAACATGAGGTAGACCCATTGGTTCAGAGACGATGTGGACCCATCCAGAGAAGGAGCGGCTGGGTCACTGAGTGAGTAACCGGGGTGAAGGGCCAACCCCATCAGGCCACCCTCCCCGACCGCCAAGACTCCAGCCACATTCCACACGTTCCCGTCTTCAGGCCGGAGAGGCTCATCGCCCTTTTCCCATCTCGGGAACTTCGTCATCCGCCCAGGCCGCTCCAATACAAAAAAGCTCCCGTCGGGTAGGAACGCGAGATCCCAGGGAACCTGAAGACCCTCCGCTACAACTGCCAGGACCCCCTCTTGCAACTCGGAGAGAGAGAGACCTTCCTGGCCTTCGGGCGGCCCCTCAGGGCTCATGAGGAGCCGCATGACCGCGTTGCACCCGGTCACGCTGAGTGCCAGGGAACAAACCAGAAAAACGTCGGCGACGCGGAAGCGCATGTGATTCTCTCCCTTTTCGGTCAACCTACACGCCACATTCTGAGCCGCTCGGCGTGTCGCGTCTCCAAGATCGACCTCACCCGAAGATGTTCGGGAGCCTCTAGCTCCGGATCACGTGCCACCATCTCGCGAGCCTGATGCCGTGCCTGGAGGAGCAGAGGCTCATCGGTCCGCAAGTCGGCGAAGCAGAGGAGGGGATCTCTTCCATGTTGCTGAGCACCAAAGAGATCCCCCTGACCCCTAATGTGAAGGTCGGCACGAGCAATCCGGAATCCGTCGTTGGTCTGGCAGAACACGGAAAGTCGCTCCCGGGCCTGCTCTCCCGGCTGGGCTATGAGGATACAGACGGATTGAGTGCCACTCCGTCCAACCCTCCCGCGAAGCTGATGGAGCTGACTGAGCCCAAACCGCTCCGCATGCTCAATCACCATCACGGTAGCATTCGGCACGTCAATCCCCACCTCGACCACTGAAGTGGCGACAACCAGGTCGATCTCTCCGTCCCGGAAGGCGCGCATGACACTATCCTTCTCCTGATTCGAGAGCTGTCCGTGGAGGAGCCCGATCCGCCGGTGAGAAAAGACCTCGGCGCGAAGGCGTTCGAACTCCTGTGCCGCCGCTTTGAGGTCCGACTTCTCCGATTCCTCCACAAGCGGGAAGACCAGATATCCTTGATGCCCCTTCTCCAGTTCCTGATCGATACGAGCATACGCCTGCGAGCGCTGACTTGGGGAGCGCAGAAGTGTCTCGACGGGAGTTCTTCCTGGAGGAAGCTCATCTAGCACGCTCAGGTCGAGATCACCGTACAGGGTCAGGGCAAGGGATCGTGGAATCGGCGTTGCTGACATCACCAATACATCGGGGCGGCCGTGTGGGCCTTCCCCTTCAACCAGGGCCATCCTCTGGCGCACGCCGAAGCGGTGCTGCTCATCGACGATGACCAAACCGAGTTTCCGGAAACGAACACTTTCCTGGATCAGTGCGTGTGTACCCACCGCCATCATCGCACCACCCGTTTCGCGGAGGGCCACCACCGCCTCTCTCTTGTCACTAGTCCTCCTTCCACCCGTCACGAGGACCAACTCCGTCTTCAGACCCGCCCCTCTCAACATCTGCTCGATCTTGTCCGCGTGCTGCTCAGCCAGAAGCTCTGTGGGCGCCATGAGTACGGACTGGTACCCACTCTCGGCAGCAAGCAGCATCGAGAACAGCGCCACCAGCGTTTTCCCCGATCCGACGTCCCCCTGGAGGAACCGGTTCATACGCCGGGCAGAGTTCATGTCGTTGTAAATCTCCCGAAGGACTCGGGCCTGGGCGTCAGTGAGACGAAAGTGAAGGCTCTCGTGGAAAGGACGTATTAGTTCGTTCGTGCGCCGGAACGTGATCCCGGGCTGTACCTCCGTCTCACGGTGCCTCGCAAGCGCCTGGACTAACTGCAAGAAGAAGAGTTCGTCAAACGCCAGACGCTGCCGTCCCTCTTCGGGTTCCTCGACGGAGGAGGGTCTATGTAGCTTCTCGAACGCATCGACGAGATCGGGAAGCTCCAACTCCTGTCGAACCCCGGAAGACAGATATTCTTCCTGGGGCACTTGCTCCAGAAGCCAATCGATGTTCCTCCGGAAGATCCGTCGAAGAACCCACTGTGGCACCTCTTCAGCGGCCGGGTAAGTGACAAAGACAGTACCAGGAGGTTCGTCCTCCTCATCCTGATCTGCCCTTGAGATCAAGGTGAACTCTCGGGGATGGATCTGACGGCCATGAAAGTGCTTTACAGGTCCCGTCACGAGCAGGTGATCACCCTCCCGGATCTTGCGCTCGAGCCACGGTTGTCCAGGCCAGGAACAGGTTATGTACCCGGAGTTATCTTGGAGAACCAACTGGAAAATGCGGAGCCCGGAACGTGTTGGGACAATCCCCTTGGAGCGGACCCGTCCCACCGCGGTCGCGTCTTGCCCAACGCTGAGCGATTCGATGGGTTGAATCGTGGAGGCATCATCGTAGCGCCTCGGTATGTGGTAGAGGAGGTCTCTAGCCGTACCGATGTTGAGCTTCTTTAGGGCATCGGATCGCTTCGGACCCACACCCTTCAGAAACTGCACGGGTCGATCTAGCTGAGTGAAGGACATGGGATTCACTCCTCCGCGAAGATCCCATCAAGGAATGCCTCTGCATCGAATCGATCGAGATCTGTCATAGATTCTCCCAACCCAACAAGCTTCACCGGGACCCCCTGTTCCTCCTGTAGGGCAACCACGATGCCACCTCGAGCTGTCGAGTCCATCTTGGCCAGCAGGATCCCGGTGAGTCCCAGCGCCGTATGAAACGACCTGACCTGGGATACCCCGTTCTGGCCGATCGTCGCGTCGAGCACGATGAGTGTCTCGTGGGGGGCGCCACTCAATTGTCTCGTAACCACCCGCTTTACTTTTCGCAACTCCTCCATGAGGCCCGGATTCGTATGGAGACGACCCGCCGTATCGATGAGAACTACGTCAATTCCGCGAGCTATTCCGGCCTCGAGCGAATCGAACGCCACAGCTGCGGGGTCCCCTCTTTCGCGCCCCCGGATGAAATCTGCACCAGCGCGAGAGGCCCAGTGTTCGAGCTGCTGGACAGCACCTGCCCGGTAAGTGTCCCCAGCCGCAATCAGAACCGATTTTTTGTGCTGGGCAAAAAAGTGGGCAAGTTTAGCTATAGAAGTGGTTTTTCCGACGCCGTTTACTCCCACGACCAAGTACACGGTCGGGCCCCTACCGGTATTCTCAGCAAGCGTCGTATCCCCGAGGTCTCGCAGAATCCGTCCAACCTCGTCGCGTAGCGTTAGTCGCAGCTCTGCCTCAGAACGGATCTTGCCCCGGCGAACGAGTTCCTCTACGTGATCGACCAGTCTTATCGTAGCTCTGACGCCGAAGTCCGCAGACAAGAGTCGCTCTTCAAGCGCCTCTAGAACCGCCTGGTCAATCCCCTTGGTGAGGACCTTGATATCAGTGAGCGCGAGGCCCACCACGCGCTTCCACAGGCCTGTCCGTCGCTCGTCCTTGGTCTTGAACAGTCGCATGTCCACTCTATCGTGGGATCATTGCTCACCCAGCTTCTAGCGCAATCCCACCCTCCGCCGCCCCAACCACTCGGTACCAAGGAAGATGAGCAGGATGAGGTAGGGTAGGGGGTGCGTCCGAAGTGGCCGACTCCCGGAAACCCCGACGATGCCCTCCCCACTGGCGGCCGGAAGCGCCTCACCGGGGACATCGAGAGGAGGTAGTCTCAGCGAAGTGGCCCATCGCTCTACCTCGACAACGCCGGACGCGATGACGGAGTCGTCCGGTAACGAACCTGGTTGCCTGACGGAGAACCGATAGATTCCCGGTTCCACCGACGGTGTCATAGCGAGCATTCCGTCTCCAGCCTGCAACGGACCCCCGAATAGGATATCGGGAGAGATATCCGTCTCCTGCTCCAGCGGTCCGTCCCCAGCGTCATGCACCCGAGTCATGGATAACTCCAGACCAGAGCTGCCTGGGGCGACCTCCCAGCGAAGAGGCTCCCCCCGACTCTGCAAAAGCGTCTCAGGACGAACCGTATCTCCTGCCTCCACGGTAGAGTATCCAAGTAGCCAACCTGTTACCCCACCCCACAGCGCTCGATAAGCTCGACGGGACTCTCCATCCCTCATCCCCCAGCGCCAGAAGCCATCTGCGAGAGTCACTACCCGACGCCCCCGATCCCCATCCAGCAGGACCAGAGCCGGAACAAGTTCTCCGCCACGTGATCCCTGAGCATTGAGCCCTGTAGTCCCTACGATCGGTCCCTCGAGCGACAGAAGTCCTAAAAGGGGGGGTAACCCCCCGAGACTCATCCCGGCGAGAAAAGGGGACAGAGGCGACGCCGGGAGTTCAGGCGCAGTCGCCCACTCCCCCGTTAACACGGAATTTACCTCTAGCCCAGCCAGCGCCGCGCCACTCTGGCCGTCCGGAAGGTGGAGAACCCGGGGGTGGCTCTCCACCGCGGCCACCAGCCACGCCGGAGGACTCTCCAAATCCCCCTGGATCACCAGGAGCTCCGAGCCCAATATACGATCTCTGAAGGACTCAGCCTCCACCGGCTGGACTGGCTCGGCTTCAGCTGCTAGCGGCAGGAACCGACCGTCCCCAAGTCTCAGAAACCCTTCACCCTCAAGACCGGTCACCGCCTTCAGGACTGGCAGCAATATACGTGGTTCCCAGTCGGGCATGAGCGATATGAGCAGGATTCCTCGGTCCTCCCTACCACTGATGATCCAGCGGGTCCGAAGGTCGTCGGGAGGGAACACATCTCCCTCCAGCAGTCCCCTGGCCGTGTAACGGACGAGCCCTGTATCCGCTGGTGCTGGGAGAGTGAACGGCACCGAAACCTCTTCACCCGGGATCGGCATGGGAAGGTAAATGATCCTAATCAACTCTCCGTCGGCCCGGAGTTCTATGCTCACTGAATCGCCCGGAATTCCCCCTTCACCGAACAGACTCAGTCGTCCAGTAAGCTCCTCCTCTCGGGACGCACCGGCAGAAAGACTTAGTTCCCCGATCCCAACATTGCGGACAAGCCCTCCGAGCCGCTCAAGCCTTACGGGAATCGGTGTCTCGGCCGCCAGGGCCTCGAAGTCCTCCCGGGAACGACGCAGAGTGGAAAGAATCACGACAGAGTCCGCCCCCGCCTCTGCGAGCCTGGAGACGGCCACTCGAAGATTGGCCGACGGAGCGCGGAGCGTTTGCTTTGCGAGAGCCCCCAACTCTATCCCTTCCGGACCTCCATCACCGGGAAGGGCAACGGCCATCCGCACTTCTTCCCGGCTGCTATCTGACGTCCTGTCGACCACCTCATCCCAGAGGGAAGCTCCCCCCGCCCCTGGAATCGTCAGCGAGAGATCAGGATCAACGAGGATCCACTTTCCCCCCTCAGGCATAGGCCGGCTCGGGTCTTCCCCCGGGATCTCCAGGCCCAGAATCAGGAGCGTCACGATCGTCAGGCTCCCAGCACGGAGTCCCAGAAGAAGAATCCGCCCAGGAACGCTGGGCTCGATTCTCAGATACAGGAAGGCAGCCAGAATGACTCCGGCCACCCCCAAGAGAATGATGACAGGCGCCAATCCGATCACATCCGTCCCCGGGCCGGCTCTGGCCCTCCCGGGTTCACGACCCGGCTATGACGAGTCACCGGCGACCGGCTTCGGATGCCTCAGGCTCGTCGGTATCGACTTGTGCGACCCGGATCACTGGGCCCTCAGGCGCCGTCCGGAGGATCGCTACGCGTGCCTCGAGGTTTTCGGTCCACCGACCCATAGCCTCTCGGGGGATGGGGTCACCTGCAGGAATATCGATATTGAGAGGATCCACCGCACTCCCATTGCGATGCATTTCATAATGGAGATGTGGGCCCGTCGCGAGACCCGTCATCCCCACGTACCCAATGATCTGCCCTTGGGACACCCGGGTTCCGGAGCGGACCCCGGAAGCGAATCCGTTAAGGTGGGCGAAGCGGGTCATGAAGCCACTAGCATGCCTGATCTCGATTGAATTGCCGTATCCCCCGTTCACCCCTCTCTGGGTCACCACACCATCGGCTGTAGCCATGACCGGAGTGCCCATACCAGCCGCATAGTCGACTCCGATATGCGGGCGCGGAACCCTCAGGATCGGGTGGAAGCGATTCCGGTTGAACCTCGATGAAACCCTGCGATACTCTAGAGGTGCCCGAATGAATGCTCGTTGGAGGGACTCACCTCCTAGATCGTAGTACCCGCCCACCTCATCACCATACAGATCGAACCAAACCCCGTATAGTGGGCTCCCGGAGTTTACGATCTCAGCCGCGAGAATGCGGCCGGAGCGCATGCTTCCGTCCGGTCGCACCTCTCGCTCGAAGACGAGCCGGTACGAATCCCCCCTCTGAATCTGTCGCGAGAAGTCGAGTTGCCACTGGAACACACGATCAAGGAGGTGGATGACCTGCGCACGGTCAGACCGAGGCATTTCGGCTAGGGCGGGGTTCAACACGACGGCAGTCCACAGATCGGTCTCAATCACTCCCCCGACTGTTAGAGTATCCGGTCGGACCGGAGTACGAACAACCGATGAACGCCAACCAAGCTGCCCCCGCTCTAGCTGAACGTGCTCGTCCCTTGACACGGCAACATCCACGCTACGCAGCCACTCGGTGCCACGGACATACCGCAAACTCACTTCCGTCCCGGCCCTAAGTCGAGAAGGGTTTGCTCGCTCCCGAAAAGCCAGCAGAAGCCCCTGCTGGTCCGTGCTGGAGAGAGTGGTCTGCTGGAGGATACCACCGAAGGTGCGACCTGAAGACAGCACTTCGACACGGGTCTCCTCCGCCGAAGTCGCCAGGAGCGGCTCCAGCAAGCCCACTTCGGGAGTCGACAGGAGGAGTGGACCCACCGCCAACACACTGAGTCCCAGAACTCCACCTACCGCACCAATGACGGTCAGTCGGCACCGGGCTAACTCCAGAATTCGATCCATCATGTCGGCGCCTTTCGACAAAGTGCCGGCAGAATGCGAACCCCGGAAACGCCCGGGACTCCGGGTTCGCGAGAAGGATTACCTCCCCGGACCCGTCAATCCATCTGCCGACGGATAAACGTTGGAATGTCTAACTCGCCAATCTGTCCCCGATCCACAATCCGCTCTGGCGGACGGTGGAGTGGTACTACTTCTCCCTCTTCTGCCCCCCCGATCCCGGAACCGCCCCGCGCCATCCGACGGTCTTCTTGGGCCGGAGGCTGCGGTTCAGCCCAACCTCCAACCCGGGATACCGAAGGCCGACGTAAATCCGGGCGGGCCACCTGCTCTTCCACATGTTCCCTTTTAACGTCGAAACCGGTCGCGATTACGGTCACAAGGATCTTTCCCTCGAGAGCCTCATCATGTGAGGCCCCGAAGATTATTTCCGCTTCGTCCCCAGCTTCCTTCTTAATAATCGTAGAGATCTGCTCCACTTCGTCAATAGCAAGGTCCATGCCCCCAGTGATGTTGATGAGCACTCCATGGGCACCATGGATCGACCCGTCGTCCAGCAGCGGTGATGAAACTGCCTCCTGCGCTGCCTCGACGGCTCGGTTTTCGCCTTCCCCAAAACCGGATCCCATGAGAGCTGCGCCCCTGCAAGACATGATCGTTCGCACATCCGCAAAATCCACATTCACCTCTCCGGTAACTTGGATCAGATTCGAGATTCCCTGGGTAGCGTGAAGGAGAACTTCGTCGGCCTTCTTCAGCGCGTCCTTGAAGCTGGTCCCCTTCTCTACGACGGAAAGAATCCTGTCGTTTGGCACCACGATCATCGTATCTACCGCCCGCTTGAGCTCCGCGAGCCCCTGCTCAGCATGAATCATCCGCTTTCTCCCCTCGAAAGCGAAAGGACGCGTCACGATTCCGATGGTGAGAGCTCCAGTTTCCCGGGCGATTTCGCCGATAATTGGTGCCGCGCCGGTACCGGTCCCTCCACCCATCCCAGCAGTGATGAAGACCAGGTCCGCGCCCTCGAGCAACGTGCGCACTTCGTCTTCGGACTCAGCGACAGCCTGCCGTCCGATCTCGGGCCGACCCCCCGCCCCAAGCCCCCGAGTTAGCTTTTTACCGAGCTGGATTGTGTGATGGGATTGGGAGTTCTTGAGAGCCTGCGCGTCGGTATTTGCGGAAATGAACTCTACACCTTCCAGGTCCTCGTCAATCATGCGGTTCACCGCATTCCCACCCGCGCCACCCACTCCTACGACACGCATCAGGGCGCTCTGCGTCGGGACATCCTCAAATTCGAAGATCATCATCTCATCGGCTCTAGTTGTATTGACTGCTTCTAGCATCTCACTCTCCTTTGGGGGTCAACTCGTTCTGATCAATCAAATCGGGTAAGTCTTGGCCCCCGTTATTCGGGAACCTCTGCATAAGTCCGGCAGTCCTCATCACGGACGCCACCAAGTACAGAGAATATCTTCCACGCGGTTAAGGGGGCCCCCTGGGGGGGGATCGCTGGCTCATGCGTCGTCTCTACTCCTCTCCATAGGTCAGAAGAATTCGCGTATCCATGCTCCGATTCGCGAAGCTGCTCCGGATGAGAGGGTCGAAGCGCCCTCTCCGGTTTCGTGAAAGCGATCCACTCCGTGGAGGCAGAGTCCCGTAACCGTTGAGAAGCGGGGGCGCTGAACCGAGTCCGCCAATCCCGAAAGTCCTTCCGCGGGCACCCCGATTCTGACCGGAGACGCGAACACCTGGGCCCCCAGCTCGACGATCCCCTGTAACGCGGCCGTGCCTCCGGTTAGAACTACCCCGGCCCCGAGTCTGTCCAGGAGGTTCTCGCCCTCTAGCTCTTGGTGAACCATCCCAAAGAGCTCATCCAGCCGTTGCTCGACGACGTGCGCGATTAGCTCCCGGGCTACGTGGCGTTTCTGACCCGGACTGGGTCCCGGCAACTCAACGGTTTCCTGGGGATCGACATGCTGTGCGCACGCTACCGCGTGCTGCTCCTTTGCGCGCTGCGCTTCTGCGAAGGGAACCGAGAGCCCTTTCACGAGATCGCTCGTTACGGTGTCTCCGCCAAAAGCGAGAATCCCGATGTGCCGGATTTTTCCTTCGTAGTAAACAGCCAGCTGCGTGGTCGCCGCTCCGATCTCTACCATGGCCACCCCTACTTCTTTCTCGTCCTCCGTCAGCACGGCACGGGCAGTTGCGAAGTGGGAAAGGACCAATGCCTGGACCCTATAACCCGCCCGGGATACGGCCTTCCGGATGTTTGTCGCTACCGATGTCGAGCAGGTGACCAGGTAGATATCCGCCTCCAGGCGGACACCGGACATCCCGATCGGATCCTTGATCCCGCTCTGATGGTCGACCGCATACTCCTGCGGAATGGCATGAAGGAATTCGCGATCGGGCGGTAGCGCTACAGCTCGAGCTACCTCATGTACCCGTTTCAAATCACCTCGCGTGATTTCCTCCCCTCCGACGGCAACGACCCCAAGCGAAGATTGAGCTTGGATGTGGTCGCCACTGATCCCCGCCCAGACCCGATCCACCGAAACCCCGGCCATAAGCTCAGCCTCTTTTACCGCGGTTTGGATCGTCTCCGTCGTTTCTTCGATGTGGGTCACGACCTCGCGGCGGATCCCAGTCGTCTTCGCCTGCCCCACTCCCAGGATCTTGAGTTTCGGCCGACGCCTCCCCTCCCCTACGAGTTCCGCGATGACCGCGCAGGTCTTCGTGGTTCCGATATCGAGGCCCGCGATGAGGTTCGCTCTCATTATGATTCCCTACCGCCCCTGACTGTCGAAGAATCGGACCACAACCTGGTCCGCAAAGCGAAGGTCCACAGACACCAGCGTCCTATCAGGTTCACGCTCTAACGCGTCTGTCAGGACAAGGAGCCCGTCGCTCAACCGTGCGGGCACCAGCGGTGCTCGATAACGCAGAGTGACTCGAGGCTGACCGAGGTGGACCAGAATATCACCCCATGAATCCAGGGCGACCTCCGAAACCAAAGCGAACACGGCCGGATCGAGTTCTCTGAGCCGAGACAGTTCCGAGGTGAGCTCACGAAGCTGCACTGGCGTCAGCTCTGTACCCTCACCGTCGTCACGTCGAGGCTGGAGCAGCGGCAGATCCATCCGACGCCCTACTGGGCTAATGGGGAGCAAGTGAGCTTCCCTATCTACCGGCATCAGGGTTGGTCTGGGCAAGAGCGCCACCGGTTCGCGTTCCCAAACCTCCAGGACGAGTCTTCTGGGGAGTTGTCGCCGAATCCTGACTTCTCGAATCAACGGGTGAGATCTGAGGCGGACTGCCAGAGGCTCCATATCGTCCCAAATACTCATTCTGGCGGGAATCGCGGCCGCCGTGAGCACTTCGTCCTGCGTGAGGTGTTGGGCACCCTCCACCGACACGTCTACCACCCGAAAAATCTCCGCCCGCGACAGGGCACGTATTACTGGTGGCACCTCCAGTACGATCAGCATCCCCAGGCTAACCGTCACGAAGAGGCCAATCCCTCTACGCATCGTAGCTCTCCGGGCTTGAGGCCCTAGTCCTCAGCTCCTGTAGCACCTCCGCCCCTACGCGCTCAATCGAGCCGGCTCCCAGAGTAAGGCAGAGGTCCCCAGGTCTCAGTTGCTTCGCGAGCTCTCCGGGAAGCGATTCGAGGTCTCCGTGGAAGCGTACGTCCCGAGTACGCTGGCCCTCACGATCGACTGCGCTCTCAACCTCGCGCGCAACGAGTGCGCCATCCACGCCGGGGATCGCCGGCTCGCGCGCAGGATACACTTCCGTGATCCAGATGGAATCCGCCGCAGCCAGAGCACGTGCAAATCCCTTGGAGAAGTCGCGGGTCCTCGTGTAGAGGTGAGGCTGGAACACCGCGACCAGGCGAGATCCAGGGTGGGCTTCACGAGCCGTGGTGAGTGCAACTTCGATCTCCCTGGGATGGTGGGCATAGTCATCGACGACGGAGACTCCCCCTTCTTCGCCTAGGAACTGGAAGCGCCGAACCACACCAACGAACTCGCCTAAGGCCGACCGGATGGCTGACCACTCCACCCCCAGGACCCGAGCAGCCGCAATAGCTGCCAGAGCGTTCACCGCGTTGTGCTGGCCTGCTACTTTGAGGTGGACCAAGCCCCGGTCGATTCCATCCTCCACAACGCGAAAACGACTTCCCATCCCCTCAGAGGCGAAATCCAGTCCCCTCAGCTCACTCCCAGCCGAGAAACCGAAACTCCTCGCCCGGACGGAAAGCCACGGGAGAAGTGAGGCCGAGCCCGGATCGTCGGCGCAGACCAACACAGTTCCGTCATCTCGCACCCCTTCCAGGAACTTCGCAAACCCCTCTCTGACCCCCCTGAGATCACCATAGACGTCCAGGTGGTCGGCATCCATGTTCGTGACAATGGCAACCGACGGTTTCAGATGGTGAAAGGAGCGGTCGTATTCGTCAGCCTCAACCACGAATAGATCGTCCGTGCCTGAACGGAGGTGACCTTTCCACGCCGGGACCCACCCACCAACGAAACCGGTGGGATCCCAGCCAGAACGGACCAGGATCTCAGTGGCCATGGCCGTCGTCGTGGTTTTCCCGTGAGTCCCGGACACCGCAACGACCCGGCCCCTGTTAACCCACTCTCCCAGGGCCCGAGCCCGCTTCCACACGGGGATCCCTGCCCCCACCGCCGCTGCAACTTCTGGGTGATCCCCAGGGATAGCGGAGGAGACCACAAGAGCAACCACCCCCTCAACATGACCTGGATCATGTTCGGGCCAGACCCGAACTCCCAAACGCTCCAGCGTCTTTACCGAGTCCCCGGGAGCCAGGTCACACCCAGTCACCCTTCCACCCTGGCGAACGATTGCCTCGGCAAGGGCACACATGCCGGCCCCGCCAATCCCCATGAAGTGGAGTGTCCCTGAAGGGAGCAGGTCGCGCAGTCCAGGCTCATGGGAACTGGTTTGCTGAGTGTGGCCAGTGCTCACGATGGG
>CAUZHN010000029.1:0-27504 GCA_963579625.1 Gemmatimonadales bacterium UBA6960 | reverse complement strand
GGGCAACTCTATGAGGATTTGTTTTTTGTTTCATCCTTGGGCTTTGGTGGGGTCGGCGCCGTATGGGTGTTTCAGCAAGATGAATCGGGAATGTGGATGGAGCAGGCGCTGCTGCAGCCTGAGGCGCCCTCGCCACAGGAATTTTTCGGCTGGGGGCTGTCGTACGATGGCGAACGGCTCATCGTCGGGTCTTTCGCGGGAGAGGACGTCTCCGGTGCCGCATATGTGTTTGTCCAGGATGAGGAAGGAGCCTGGTTCCAGGAAGCGCGACTTGCGTTGGCAGAGGACGAATCACAGCCAGGAGACGCGGGACTTCCTGGAGGTCCGGGAGCCGGAGCGATTGGCGTGGGATGGTTCCAGGGAATGGCCCTCTTGGGGCTCCCGGGGCGTGATCGGGCGGAGGGCTCTGTCTACACGTTCACTCGCCGACCGACAACAAATACCTGGATTCGTGGAACCACGCTAAGCGCATTCGATCGCCAACGGGGCGCCTTCTTCGGTCATGCGTTTCACACCAGGGGCAACGAACTCTGGATCTCCTCGCCTGGTGCGGGGACCGGAGGCAAGATATATCGCTTTGCCTACAATGTCGACAGCACTGTTTTCGAGGCAGTCGATAGGATCGAGAGTAGCATTGACGTGGGTTCCGGCGATGGATTTGGTGCTACCATTGCGACCGCAGGTGACCTTTCAGTCATTGGTCAACCGGGCGACGACGGGGGCTTCGGATCTGCAATAGTGATGAGAAACCAGGGAGGAGATTGGGTGTCCGAATCCAAGCTTCTGATTCCTGGAGACCCTGGTCTCCCCGAGATAGCTGGGGGTGAGATCGCCTGCAGCGAAGACGGTACCGCAGACCAGTTCGGCTGTTCGCGGGTGGACATCCTCTCCTTTCTCCCGGTTGCTGCTATCGGAGGCGGACGTGGGATCCAGACGAATGACGTCTGGGGTTGGAGCGATCCCCAAACAGCCCGTGAATACGCGATCGTGGGCCGCACAGATGGCACGGCCTTCATCGATGTGTCAGACCCGCACAATCCCAACTATCTGGGTAACCTTGCGAAGACCCGTGGGTCACAGACCGCCGCATGGCGAGACATGAAGGTATTCCAAAATCACGTTTTCGTCGTGGCTGACGGCGCAGGTGAACACGGAATGCAGGTGTTTGACCTCACGCGACTTCGTGAGGTTACCGACCTGCCCGGAGAGTTCGAGCCCGATGCATTGTATGATCGAGTCGCGAGTGTGCATAACATCGCTATCAATGAGGACACCGGTATCGCGTACGCCATGGGCGCGAACTCGGGTGGAGACACTTGTGGAGGGGGTCTCCACATGATCGACATCAATGAGCCGACAAATCCGATGTTTGTCGGGTGTTTTCAGGACAGCACCACGGGACGCGCAGGGACAGGATACACCCACGATGCTATGTGCATCATCTACCAGGGGCCCGACACTGAGCATGTCGGGAAGGAGATTTGCTTCGGCTCCAACGAAACCGCACTCTCCATCGCCGATGTGACCGACAAAGATAACCCTGCCTCCTTGTCCAGTGCTTCCTATCCAAACGCGGCCTACGCACACCAAGGGTGGATCACTGAAGACCATCGTTACTTTTTCATGAACGACGAACTTGACGAAGGGGCTGCGGAGCGAGGCGGCCCTCCGGCAATGGAGGGCACACGCACCCTGATCTGGGACGTATCTGACCTCGAAGACCCGATCTTGGCCAGAGAGCATTTTGGAGAGACCCTCACTACCGATCACAACCTGTACATCAAGGGCAATCTGATGTACCAGTCGAACTATGTGAGCGGACTCCGAATCCTAAACATCAGTGACCCAGTGAACCCCTTCGAGGTCGGGTTCCTAGACACAGTCCCATGGACCGAGTCTGTGGCAATGGATGGATCTTGGTCGAACTACCCATTCTTCGAGAGCGGAACAATCGTCGTCTCTAGCCGTCAGGAGGGCGTCTTCTTCCTGCGATATCGCCCGCGCGAGCTTCTTCCCTAGGAGTACGAAGCCCAGACGGCCTCTTCTTCTGCCGCTCTACCACCGCCAAGCCTGGGAACCAAAGTGGTCCCTGGATCACCTTGATCCCGGGACCACTTTAATGGAGGCGGCGGGAGTCGAACCCGCGTCCGCGAATAGATCCGTCAAAGCGTCTACGTGCGTGTTACCCTGTCATATTCGCTACCGGGCTCGGCCAGGGCACGGCCGACCTGGGCTAGCTGCCGAAAGTTCTTGTCCCCAATGAGACAGCATCATTGGAAGACCAGCCCGACTTTTCGTCGCCTTCAAGAATCGCCTCGGGCAGGCTCCTCAAGAGACGGGCTACCAGTAAGGACGAACCTTACGCAGCCAGCGCCAGGTTATCGTTGGCGTTTATGAAATTCCCGGATGTATTTACGAGGCCCCGGGGACCTCGGCACGCAGCTTCAACCTCACTAAACACGTCGAAACCTTGACGCCCCCAGACTCGTCAAAACTGATGTGGCGAAAAAAGAACCTTCGATGTGGTGCAGGCGCCGCGCTCCTCATGATACGATTGCAGACGCCGCGCTCCTCATGATACGACTGCAGACGCTTGCGGTTCCAACTCAGAGAACTTGCCACTGAGGTGTCGCTCTCTGTACTGCTCGAGGCGTGACCGTACTTGGTCTATTGATGTCGCTTGGAAGAGATCCTGCCTCAGTTGCCGGCTGGACGGGAGGCCTTTCATGTACCATCCGAGGTGCTTACGGAATTCGAGCACCGCTCGACCCGGATCTTCACCGTAGATCACCGCATTCTGCGCGTGTTCCAAGCAGATTCTGAACCGCTCCTCAACGTCCGGATCAGATGGAATGGCCTCCCCAGAAAGCGCAGCTCTGGCCTGTCTGAATAGCCAGGGATCACCATGTGAACCTCGTGCGATCATGATGCCGTCACAACCGGTGAGCTTCCGCATCTTCGCGGCGTCCTCCCCGGTCCGGATATCACCGTTTCCGATCACCGGGATGTCGAGCGCCTCCTTGAGTGCCCGAATCTCCTTCCAGTCGGCCTTCCCAGAATACATCTCGTTTCGAGTCCTGGGATGCAGCGTGATCGCATCGGCACCAGCATCTTCGCACGCTCTTCCAATCGCAACTGCATCTCGGGTCTTCTGGTCGTACCCACTGCGAATTTTCACCGTCGTTGGAACCGGAGTGGCATCAGAAACCTCTGCGACGATCCGCGACACCAAGTCCAAATCCCGGAGGCATCCCGATCCACCATTTCGCTTGACAACTTTCTTTACAGGGCAACCAAAATTGATGTCAATGAAGTCCGGTCGGAACGTACCGTTCACAAACTCTGCTGCCTCCGCCATCCTATCCGGATCTGCTCCAAATATCTGTACACCGATGGGGCGCTCCTCCTCGGAGAATCGGAGATAGTCCAGCGTGCGATTGTTCCCTCGCAGAATTCCTTCTGCGCTGACAAATTCACTTACTACAACGTCCGCTCCAAAACGCCGACATAGACGTCGAAATGGAGATTCACTAACCCCGGCCTGAGGGGCTAAGTAGAGGGGAACATAGTCCCCCGCGAGAAGCTCCAGTACGTTGACACCCATAGAAATAAGTTATCTGGTGGAACACTTTGAGTGAAGCGGGGAAGCACCCCCTAGGCCCCCGAGAGTCATCCTTTGACATCCCCCAAGCGTTTCTGTAACGTTCCACGCTCCATCAAGTTCATGAATGATTGACGGGCGAATCAGCAGCCACATGGAGTTCGTCACGGAGGCAATAGAATGAAGTTACGGGAGTTGTTCGAGGCCGGCTCAGTCGAACTCGAATTGGAAGCTAACTCGAAGGACGACGTACTCAAGGAACTGGTTGGGCTCCTCAACTTGGACGACCACTCGCAGACGAGCCTCTACAAGAGGCTTAAACAGCGGGAGAACCTGGGCTCAACCGGAATCGGAAGGAGGATTTCGATCCCACACTGCCGCTCACGCGTGGTGAGCAAAATTCGGCTTGCGTACGGAAGAAAGTCCATCGGGATAGACTTCGACTCAATCGATGGCGATCTGGTTAGGCACTTCTTTCTGATCGTCGCCCCTCCCCTCGAGATCTCCAACCAATACCTTCCGGTCCTTGGTAAGATCGCTCAGTTCGCCAAGGACCCCGAAGTTCCCACCAAACTTTCAGAGCTCTCGGACCCAGAGGAGTTTCTGCAGCTCCTCGAGGATCGGGCTTCCTGAAGATTCTGGGTCCTGAAACCGATGACCAAGGGTTGCGTGTCGGAGCTTTGCCCCGACGCAGAAACACGATCTATCTGATCTTTCACCCTTGAGTCTACGTTTCACTCAGCGTTGAACGGAGCGTGGCGAAGGATCGAAATCTCTCTCTCGGCTCAAGATGATGCATCGCATATCCCTCCAAAATAGAGATGTGTGCGTCCTCACCCCGAAGCTCCAAGGGTGGCTTTCCCTCGACCAGAAGGGCTAGGTCATGGCGGGCCTCGGGACCGACCCTGGGAAGCGATGAGTCAGCCGAACATTCTGTGCAAGACAGCCCTCCTGCCGACAGATCAAATCGGTCCAACTCCTCGACTGGCTCCTCACCAAGACCGCCAAGGGCTCCATCACATCGCACACACTGTGACAGCCGTGGGGGGAAGCCGAACTGTGCCAGCATCCTCCATCCTCCTGACAGAGTCCATCCCAAGACCTCCGACTCCCTCACAGTTGCCAGCCGCAAAAAAACCTCGCGCACCCATCTGTAGAGCGCAGGATCCCCCTCCTCCAGGTTATATTGGAGGAGTAGTTCGGCGACGAGAGACGCCCCGAAAAAACGCTGTATCCCACGCCCCAGCGCGAGTGAATCCTCTTGTGGCTGAAACTCTCGAAGGGTGTGAAGGTCGCGGCTCGGCCTGTACAGGAAGGTCAGCGACCCCTCGCTGAACGTCTGGATCGGAGTTTCCCCCCGGGCGCCTCGCTTTCTCACCCCTTTTCCGATTAGGGATACAATACCCAGGTCAGGTGTGAGAAACCGAAAAATCCGAGATGACTCGGAGTATTCATGTGACCGCAGGAGAATCCCATCGGAGGTGACCAGCGTCATGTGGATGCCGGCGGACCCCCACCTTCCCTCTTACGCTCCAGCTCCCGGACTAATGCAGAGCGGCGACGCCGATACCGGGCCTCCTCCTTCGGAGAAGACCGTTCGAGACCTGCGTACACCTCATCCAGCTTCGCCACGTCGATCAAGATTTCCTTCCGTATCCGGACCGAGGTCCAGGGCACCGCTGGGACAGGATCCCGCCGGATGATCAACGAGCCGGCCCCGGCGAGGAGGAGCGCTAGAGCCACGGACATCCAGACGACAGCAGTCGATCCACCCTCTTCCCCGAGGCGAACTGAAATATTCTGATCTACCAAAGCCTGTCCTGCCCATCTCATGAACGAGGCTCCCACCTCAATCTCTTCAGAGGGCTGGCGGGCCAGACCCTCCACTCGGATCGCCGGCGCGGGCTCACGAACCATGACCTGGATCAGGCCTGTCTCTCCCGGCAGAGGGATATCGAACTCGATGGACTCTAGATCGTACTGGACGATATAGTAATTCTCAGCCGGAATCACAGGGTTCGATGCGATGAGGGTCGTACCGTCAACCCGAGCCAGACCAGCAGAGGGACCGACCTGGAGGATTCGAGCACCGATTGCGCCGGAAGGCAGAGGATACCGCCAAACTGGACCGTCATCGACCAGGGGTACCAATGTCATGGCCTGGGAGTTGCGAATCTCCAAAACATCTGTGATTTGCCAACCGATCGGTCCTTCATCGACCCAGACCTCCCTTCGAGACACTGGAAACGTCATGCCTTCTAGCGGCACCATCTGAGTGGGGAAAGCTCTGATCGTATACAGAGAATCAAGCTGAATCGGATCCGAAATCGGGGCACCTACATACAGGATTTCATCAAAGCGCGTGGAGGCGATAAAAATCTCACCGGATCCCGGAAATGGCAGGTTCGGGAGCCGGAAGGAGAAGTCCCCATCGCCTCCGACTGAGGTTGAATCAATGTCTCCCGCCTCCGCTGGCGTAACACGGTGCAGGACCACGGTCCCCGTATCAGCGGGAACACCGGAAACGAGGACCCTGCCTGAGAGGACGGGATCCGCTTGGCTCTGGACCGCAGCCGGCGTGGCAACGACAAATAGGAGGAAGAGGGAGGGAGGGACCCTGGACATTCTCAGGGCGAGAACCGGCCGAAGTCTTCCGGATTCAACTGGCGGAGGTATTCCTTGAGTTCGTCAGCATTCGAAAAAGGAGAGCCCCCCTCGGATTCTGGTTCTGTGCCCTCAAGGGTGAAATTGGCATCCTCTTCAGAAATCTCGACAGACGCTCGTTCAAGAAGCTCTTCTTCAGTGAAAATTCGAGCGTCTGCGCGGAGCGCAACGGCAATCGAATCGGAGGGCCGCGCATCCACGCTAAACTGGTCTTTACCCCTCTCGATCATTAGCTCGGCATAGTAGGTAGAATCGGCGACGCGCGTAATTACCACACACCGGAGTTCTCCACCGAGTCCGGATAGAACTGAGGCCAGCAGGTCATGCGTCAGAGGGCGCGAGAACTTCATGTCAGCGAGCCGCATCGCTATAGCAGAGGCCTCTCCCGGACCAATCCAGATCGGAAGCACTCGGTCTCCCTCTATCTCCTGGAGGATTAAAACCGGCATGTTGGATGTCCGATCCAGCCCCAAGCTTTGCACCTTTACTTCAACCAGCACAGCTATCCCTCCTGAGGTAACAATCCCCCTCGGATCCGTCGTGACATCTTGCCCAAGGTACTCCGGAGACAGATCCTGGTTCACCCTACCCCACCTCGCAGGTCGTGAGCCCACTCCTCAATCCAGCTCCCGCCGGCTTGCCCCGGGAAATTCAAAGCTTGAGGGCGACACGAATCTCATCCACCCGATCCGTGCGCTCCCAGGGAAAGACCGTCACCTGCTGGCCCAGACGCTCTAGGGTAGAAGGAATCCGCCCGAAATGGCCATACGCTGAAGTTGGGCCGAAGATAGGGCGTTGGAGATCCAGGTCCCGGATGATCGTGGCCGGCCTGAAATCGAACACCTTACTCAGGGCGGCAGCAATCTGTTGATCCGGTACCACTCCTGTCCCTAGGGTATCCACCCAAATCGAAACCGGCTCTGAGACTCCAATAGCGTAAGCTAGCTGGATCTCACAACGTTGAGCCGCCCCACACGCCACCGCGTTCTTAGCGGCCCAGCGGGACGCGTATGCGGCTGAGCGGTCGACCTTCGTAGGGTCTTTCCCAGAGAATGCACCACCTCCATGCCGACCCATTCCACCATACGTATCCACGATGATCTTTCGACCGGTGAGCCCCACATCTCCTTGCGGACCGCCCGTCACAAACCTCCCGGTGGGGTTCACGTGGATTGCGGCATCATCCGGGTCAAACAGATCCGAAGGAAGGTTCGGTTCAATGATGTCACGTTGGAGCGTGTCCCTGATCTCCTCAATTGTAACGTCGGGGGCATGGTGAGCACTCAGTACCACCGCCGTGATCTTGACCGGGCGATCACCCTCATATGCCACCGTCACCTGAGATTTCCCGTCCGGCCGCAGCCAGGGAATCTTCTTCGAGGATAGAGCCACCCCCAAAGCACGAGTTAGCCGATGAGCGCAGACCAGCGGAGTGGGCATGAACTCCTCCGACTCGTCCGTGGCAAAACCAAACATCATCCCTTGGTCACCAGCCCCACCGATATCGACTCCCAGCGCAATGTCCTGCGACTGTCGATCGATCGAAGTCAAAACGGCACAGGTGTGCCCATCAATGCCGTACTCTGCTTTGTCGTAGCCGATGTCAATCAGTGTGTCCCGAACGATAGCAGGAATCTCGACGGTGGCGTTGGTCGTGATCTCTCCTGCGACAAGAGCCAGTCCCGTCGTGACCATGGTCTCGCACGCCACCCGAGCTCCCGGGTCATCAGCGATGATCGCGTCAAGAACGGCATCAGAAATCCGGTCTGCGACCTTGTCCGGATGCCCCTCGGAAACGGACTCCGACGAAAACTGACGAAGACTCAACTGGTCACCTCACGTGGCTAGGATGGGAGGGGAACACCCCCGGGGAAGACTCGGACCCTAATGACTGGGTCCCTCGCAAAGAAGCGCGTTACGATAAATCTCTCTCAGGACACGGACAAGCTCCAGCGGCCCGAGAAGGCGGCCAGGTCCACCGCTGACCCGATTCCCGCGGCGAGCTCCTCGGTAACATCTCTCGATGTGGACGCCGCTAGTGCCCTTCGGGCAGCCGCCCGTGCATCCTCAATTCGTACGCTCCGGATCATCTTCTTCATCTCTGGAAGACTCGGCCACGTCACCGAAAGTGACGTGATGTCAAGACCTAGAAGAAGAAAAGCCCCAAGAGGATCCGCGGCGATTTCTCCACATACGGATACCTCGATCCCCGCCGCTCTCGCTGCGCGAGAGACTTGGTGGAGTTGCCGCACCACCGCCGGGTGAAACGGGTTATAAAGATGCGCGAGTCGAGCGTTCGAACGATCGACCGCCAGCGTATACTGGACCAGGTCATTTGTCCCAATGGAGAAGAAATCACAATGTCGGGCAAGCTCGGCCGCCTCGAGGGCAGCAGCCGGAGTCTCAATCAGGCAACCGAGCTTGTACCCGGTGTAGAAGGGAATTCCCTCACGCCTAAGATACTCCTCCTCTTCTCCGAGGAGTTCTCGGACTTGGACGACTTCCGCCACGTCGTTTACGAGAGGGATCATGATCCGGACATCCCCGTGGGCCGTGGCCCGGAGAATCGCGCGAAGCTGTGGCCGGAAGAGCTCCAGGTTGTCCAAACAAACCCGGATCGCGCGCCAGCCCAAAAATGGGTTGTCCCCGGCGGGCATGTTGAGGAACATCGGGAACTTGTCCCCACCGAGATCGAAGGTCCGAATGACCACGGCACGGTTCGGAAACGCCTCCACTACCTGGCGGTATTCGCAGTACTGCTCCTCCTCCTCCGGCATAGAGCTACGACCCACTACAAGGAATTCGGTACGGAAGAGCCCAACCCCCTCCGCACCGTGCTCCCGGGCACGAGCAGCCTCGGTTGGCAAATCCAGGTTGGCCCGGAGCGCAATCGGCTGACCATCTAGAGTGACAGAGTCTAGGTTTACGACCTCCGCCAGCTCCTCTTCCCATTCCTGAATCTGAACCCTGCGTTCCTGGTAGACGGCCCGATCTCGCTCGTCTGGATTGACAACGATCCGACCGATTCGTCCATCCAGAATTGCGTCCTCCCCACCCGCCACCTTTCGCGAAACATCCACGAGCCCACCGACGGCCGGAATTTCCAGAGACCTGGCTAGAATCGCCCAATGGGACGTTCGAGTCCCAAGATCTGTAGCCAGACCAAGAACTCGCTCTGGATCCATCTGTACGGTCAGCGAGGGCGTCAGTGTTCGGGCAACGATGATCGCCGGATCTCCATCCCCAACAAAATTACCGGGTTCAGGAAGATCAAGAAGTCTGTGAAGGACTCGAACGAGAACATCCTCGAGATCGTTGAGCCGATCAAGCACCATCGGATTGGACGTCCGGATCCACATAGCCTGAAGCTCGAGAACCCGCCACTCGAAAGCACGCGGCGCAGTAAGTCTATTCTCTCGGATATAGCGGACAGTGCCATCGACGAGGTCCGCATCCTCCAGCATGAGAAGTTGTGGCTCGAAGATCCGTGCCTCCATCTTCCCCAGCATCCCCTCCGTACTGTCACGGACCTCGTGCAGTCGACTATCCGCCCAGGCAAGTGCCTCCCTAAATCGCTCGACTTCAGCTTCCACACCGCGCTTGGACACCATCCGGTGTGGAACCTTCGGAACTCTCCATCTCACCAGGCGAACTGGTCCGAAGGCAATCCCCTCGGAGATCGGCAAGCCATCGTACACGTGGCCTATCATCAACTCTCCCCAAATCCACTTTCTACAAGCTCTCCCAGAGCATCAGCAGCGTCCCTAGCGTCTGAACCCTTCGCCTGAATAACGAGTTCGGTACCCTGTGCAGCCGCAAGCATCAAAACCCCCATAATGCTCTTTCCATTTACCTGAAGATCACCTTTTGTCAGGCGGATTTCCGCCCCGAATGTCCCGGCCAATTTCACGAGCTCAGCCGCGGGCCTCGAGTGAAGCCCTTTACGGTTCTGAATCCGAACCTTCCGTTCTATTCCCCCAGTATCAGTCATCGCGAGGCGCTCTTTCAGCCTTCTCCTGCCCCCACGGGGCCGGGAGACATGACCAGGCCCAGGGCAATTAGGAACATCAGGAGCAGGAACGCCCACTGTCGAAGGGCTTTCCCCCTGAGGATACCGCAGAGAAGCAACGCACATCCGGCCCATATCCAGAGGAAGTTCAAGCCCGGGAGCACGATCCGTTTGCCCAGGAGGAGTCCCAACACAGCACCGAGGACAAGGACCCCGGCAGATTACAGGCGTTCCGACCACTGGGACAGCTGACCTCTCTCCAAGGCACCTCCCACGTCGAAACCCGGTCCTATACCTACGGACAGACCCCCACCCACGGAGTGCAAACTGCAGCAGGTTACAAGACGATTCCTTTGGTGTTGGGTACAATGGAGGAGGCTTCAACCCTGCTACTCATAGTCTTCCTCAAGATACTCCGTGACCGGGGCCATCCGACGCTGAAGCTCACGGTCAAACTGCTCGGCCGAATCAACCCCTGAGTATTTCAGGAGATGATTCATGGCCACTATCTCCGAGATCACCGTGATGTTTTTTCCTGGATTCAGAGGAATGGTCACCTTCGGAAGGCAAACCTCGAGGATCTCGCATTGCTCCGGATCAAGCCCAGTCCGGTCGTAGCTCCGAGTATCGCCCCACTCCTGGAGATGAACAACTACCTCAATCCGCTTCTGCTGTCGGATGGCACGAACCCCGAACAACGACTTCACATCAATGATCCCGACCCCTCGGATCTCCATATGGTGCTTCTGAAGCTCATGGCCTTCCCCGATCAGAACATCGTGCCCCCTGCGCGAAACCAGGATGAGGTCGTCCGCCACCACCCGGTGTCCCCGCTCAACCAGATCAAGAACGCATTCACTCTTCCCGATACCGCTGTTCCCCGTGAAGAGAAGCCCAACACCGTAGACGTCGGCGAGGGAGCCATGTATAGAGGTGGACGGCGCAAGCGCGAACTCGAGATAAGGCTTGAGTCTGCGGAAGAAGTCTTTGGTTGTGAGTACGGTTCCGAACACCGGGACGTCATGGCCAGCGGCCGTCTCGAGGAGGACGTCAGGAACTTCCTGGCCCTTGGTCACAAACGCAACGGGAACTCCAAGAGAGAAAAATGACTCCAAACACTCCCGTTGAGCGTCAGGGGACAGAGTGGCCAAATACATCATCTCGGTCTGTCCAAACACCTGCATTCGCCCGGCAGGAAAGCGTTCCACAAATCCCACCATCGCCAACCCCGGACTCGTCACGTACGGGTCCGAGCACACTCCTTCTAACGACACGCTCGTCGTCAGGAGCTCAAGATGGAGCGAGCTTCCCCGGTCATCGAGGAGCTCCTGGATCCTTAGGGCTTCTGCCACCGGCTCAGTTACTCCTCCTCACCTGCAAGCTCAGATAGTTTCGGGGGCCGGCCGACAGCTCGTCGGGAGTGCCACACATTCGGCTCGGAACCTAGTCTCCCCCATGCCGACTAGCCACAGCCGCTTCAAGTAGTGATCCGAGTCGATCGGCAGTCCGATCCCATGAAAGGCTCAAGGCAAACTCGCGGGCGTTGTCGCCCATCCGACTGCGTAGCGCACGGTCGGACATAAGAAGGCGAATCTTCGCGGCAAGAGCATGGGCGTCTCCATGGCGAACGAGGAACCCGGTCCGTTGATCGATCACTGAGTCCCTCAGGCCCGGAGAATCACTTGCGACCGTGGGAGTAGCGCACGCTGCCGCCTCCAAGTTCGAGATGCCCCAACCCTCCTTCGCGGAGGTTAGGACGTGTACCCATGCGCGCTGGAGAAGCTCCAGCTTCTTCTCTTCCGACACGAAACCGAGGAATTCCACAGCCTCAGGGCGCAAGCCCAAATCGATCGCATGGCGCTTGAGCTTCGAGCGGTGGTTTCCCTGCCCTGCGACGAGAAGTTTCACGTACACCCCCTGACTCCTCAGACTGGCTACCGCGGCCAGGATCAGATCGACCCGCTTGTACCTCTTTAACCGGCCTAGATAAAGCAACGTAGCTTCCTTGAAGCGTTCGAATTCGACGACGGGTTTATACCTCGTGGTATCCACTCCATTTTCGACGATCTGAATCTGATCCCCCCGAAAACCGCGCTCTATCAGATCTGTGCGGGTACTCTCGGAGACGACAACGACAGGCACCTCTCGGTAAACCTTCGCAAGCGGTTTCTCGAGCAACCAAGTCACGGCGGCAACGGCAACACTAGCCCCCTGGAATCCCGTGGAGCCAAAGAGATGATGAACGATCAGGAGGCATGGGCTCGGCGCCCAAATAGGCGAGAAGAGGGGGGCCTTGTTGAGGTCTTCAACTGTCAAATCAAACGCTTGCTTAGAAAAGGATCTCCGCACGTATCGAGGCGCCAATACCGGATACGAATGTCGCCCACCGACCCGATGGACCTCTATCCGATCCAGTCTTGCCCGTTGCGGAGCCCCGGGCCACCCTGAAGTAACTAAGGTCACTCCCCAACCCCGCTCAGCAAGCCGACCGAACGTCTCGTGAAGGTGGAGCTCCGCCCCCCCTGCTTCGGGATTCTCCCGGTCCAACCAGTTCATCACCAGGAGATTCATCTTTAGAGAAAGCTCAGGGGCGTTCGCCGTGGCCGGCGTGACCCCTGTAGACTGCGTCCAGGACCCCGTTTACGAATCGGGGTGAGTCACCGCCCCCATACTGACCCGCCAAACGAATGCCTTCCTGGATCGCCACTTTCGGGGGCACGTCCCGGGGGAAGAAGATCTCTGCTACCGCAAGTCGCAGCACGGATCGATCTACCCGTGAAAGGCGTTCAAGCCGCCAGTTGTCCATCGAGTCTCTGATCGCCCCGTCAATCTGATCCAGATGCCGATCCAACACCTCCACATACCTCACCACGAATGGAATTCGCTGAGGCGAAACGCTCCGAGTCCGGAACACCGTATCCATCGCCTCGGAGAGAGGATGCCCCGATCCCTGAGTCTCCGCGAGGTACAGGATCTGGAGTACCCAGGACCTGGCCCGCATTCGGTCGATTCGCTCCCTGCGATCGAGCGGATCGCTACCGGATTGCCCGCTCACCGAAGCTCACTGAAGAGATTTGCCATTTCGAGCGCTGAGAGGGCTGCCTCTCGGCCCTTGTTCCTTTCTCCCGGGCCAGCCCGGTCGAGAGCCTGCTCGAACGTATTGGTGGTAAGAACACCGAACACGATGGGGATGGGTGTTCGGACGGAAAGAGCTCCCAACCCTCGGGCTGCCTCCCTCGCAACGAATTCGAAGTGAGGTGTCTCTCCTCTGATCACACAGCCCAAGGCGATCACAGTGTCGATCCCTCCCTGTTTCAGCACTTGTGCGCAAGCTGAGGGTAGTTCCCACACTCCGGGAACGTGCAGCACTTTTAGGTCGTCGACAGCCACCCCGTGCTGGACTAGAGCATCTGCAGCTCCTACAAGAAGCCGAGAGGTGATCGACTCATTAAATCGTGCGGCTACCAGCACGAACCGCCTTCCTGTCCCGTCACGGGATCCGGTCAGCTCCGTCACGCCCTTCAGCAACTTAACAGGCTCTACCTCCCTGCCGGGCTTCGACCTCAAGGAAGATGCCCTAATTTTTGTCGCTTCGTTTCCAGATAGTCTGCATTGTATCGACCGGGCTCGATTCGAATCGGTTCACGGCCAGTTATCTCCAAGCCGTACCCCTCCAACCCCACGATCTTCTTCGGGTTGTTGGTGAGAAGACGAATCTTTGTCAGCCCTAAGTCCACCAGAATCTGTGCCCCGATTCCATAGTCGCGAAGATCGGGCTTAAAACCCAGAGTCAGATTCGCTTCCACCGTGTCCTGGCCCCCTTCCTGAAGCTCATAGGCTCTGAGCTTGTTGCCTAGACCCATCCCTCGCCCCTCCTGGCGCAGGTAAACGACCGCTCCGACCCCTTCCCTTTGGATCCGGGCCATCGCGGCGTTCAGCTGCTCCCCACAGTCGCACCGCATAGATCCAAAAACATCCCCGGTCAGACACTCGGAATGCATTCTCACCAGCACCTCGTCTTGACTCTCGATATCGCCCTTCACCAACGCCACGTGCTCCCGGTCGTCGATCAGGCTCTCATACCCGATGAGCTGGAAGTCACCATGGGGCGTCGGGAGAGTGACGTTCGCGATCCGCTCGACCAACCGCTCCTTGGTGAGCCGATACGCGACCAGTTGAGCGACCGTGATGAACTTGAGCCCATGCTTCTTGGCGAACTCCTCCAGCTGGGGCCTGCGGGCCATCGATCCGTCGGAATTCAGTATCTCGCAGATCACGCCGACCGGGGGTAAGCCACCAAGCCGCGCAAGATCGACGGACGCCTCGGTCTGCCCAACTCGCCGGAGCACGCCCCCCGGCTGGGACCGAAGAGGGAAGATGTGGCCGGGCCTCCGAAGGTCTGACTCGCAGGATCCAGCGTCCGCGAGGATCCGGATAGTCGTCGCCCGGTCTTGAGAACTGATTCCAGTCGTGACCCCGAACCGCTGATGCGCATCAACTGAGATGGTAAACGCGGTCTTCTGTGGGTCAGTGTTACGGTTAGTCATCAGGGGAAGATCAAGTGCGTCCGCTCGCTCGAGAGTGAGCGCCACGCAGATAAGGCCACGACCGTACTTGGTCATGAAGTTCACGTCTTCGGCCGTGATCTGCGACGCGGCGCAAACGAGATCTCCTTCGTTCTCACGGTCCTCGTCGTCGGCCACGATGACCATTTTACCGCTGCCGATATCCGCTATAGCCTCTTCGATACGATCAAAGGGCATCTCAGGACTCTCCTTCTAATCCGTTCTCCTTATACCGAAGCAACCTACCCACATACTTCCCGATCAGGTCCCCCTCGACGTTGATCGGATCACCCGGGGACAGGTACCGGAAATTCGTCGCTTCCCATGTGTGCGGAATCACCGCGACCTCCACACGGTCGTCAGACTCTAACCGGTTCACAGTCAGGCTGACCCCGTTCAGGGCGATAGAGCCGTGTACGAGGGTTAGCTCGTGAACCTCCAAAGGAATGGAGGCCTCCAAAATTCGGAACCCACCCACATCTCGAATTTGCAACAAGTGACCCATGCCATCTACATGTCCCTGAAGGAGATGTCCATCAAGACGATCGCCAAGCGCCATGGCCCTCTCCAGGTTTACGACACTTCCTTCACAATAGCCACCGGCCACGGTACGCAAGAGGGTGGTCCCGACAGCCTCAACCGTAAACCCTTCCGGGTGGACATCTATGGGCGTCAGACAGGCTCCGTCCACCGCGATCGACGCCCCTGCCCGAACGCCTTCCAGAAACCCAGGAGGCGTATCGACCCGAAACTCCCGCAGCCCATCGGCATCCCCTGCCTTCGCGATGCGGCCCATAGCCTCAACGATTCCTGTGAACATCACTCCCCCCTGGGCTCCAACACCATCCAGACGTCGTGTCCAAACCGTCTCGGTTCCTCACTCAGTACCCAATCGCCTATGGGACGTCCCGACTGCTCACTGACTTGCGGCGGGAAGGATAGGCCCGAATTCTCAATCCATTGGAAGGCGGACACTCCCTCGGGCCCGATGAGCTTCGGAGCTACGATCAGATAGAGACGGTCCACCAACCCCCCTGTGAGGAGCCCCGAACCTACGCTGCCGCCTCCCTCGCACAGAAGGGTTCGGACACCTTCCTCTCGGAGGATGCTAAGCGTGGCAGACAAGGATACCCCGCCGTGAGATCCAGCCGAAACCTCTGACACCGTGGCTCCAGCAGCCTCAATCGGAACCCTCCACGCTTTCGGGCTAGAGGTCGTGGTGAAGAAGCTGACCGGCGCGTCCCCCTCATGCAGAACTCTTGACTTGGCGCTCACCTTCCCCTCCGCATCGAGAATAACGCGCCGGGGCGGAACGCGCGGCTTGAGCTTTTCCCGCACCGTAAGCAGAGGGTCATCCACCAGGGCCGTGTTCGTGCCAACGAGAATCGCGTCGAATCCCGCCCTCAACCACTGGACTTGATCATTCGCCTTAGTTCCGGAGATCCCAGTCCTGACTCCGGACTTGGAGGAGATTTTCCCATCCAGTGATACCGCAAGCTTCAATGCCACCCAGGGCCTTTCCAGAGTGGTCTGAAAAAACGCGGGATTCTCCCGGCGGGATTCTCGTTCAGTGAGCACAGGTCCTACAACATCGATGCCTCCCGCTCTCAAAGCCGCCGCTCCACCGCCGGACTTCCTCCCCAGATCAGGCGCACCGAACACGATGCGACTGACCCCTGCACCTCTCAGAGCCACCGAGCAGGGGGGCGTCTTACCTTCATGGTGGCAAGGCTCCAGGCTGATATAGGCCGTCGCTCCCTTCGCTTCCGCCCCGGCCTCTGACAGGGCGATGACCTCAGCGTGTGGGCCGCCGAATTCCCGGTGCCAACCCTCTCCGACGACCTCACCCTGACGGACCAGGACACAACCCACCATGGGATTCGGCTGCACACGCCCCCATCCACGGCGCCCTAACTCGACCGCCCGATCCATAGATCGGCGATCGACCGCAGAGATTACGGTGGCAGCGGGTCCGGTAGTGTCCAACTCTCTATATCCCTCTGTCAGTAAATTACCCGGAACGTCAGTGCCCCCTGTAACTCCGTACCGCCCGGGCGAAAGGAACCCGTACCTTCCAGGTCCACAATCGGAGACCCCTCTCGAGCCCAGGCAACTTCCGCTGCTATCTGGGTGATCAAGAAGGTGAAGTTGGCCCCCCCAAATAGGTACCGGCGGTTCATCGACAAGGGGCGCAGACCAGTAATCGCATTGATGGGTTCTGGTCCCGTGGGGTTTGAGAGACGCGCCTCAATCCGGCCGTTCCCCCGATACCAATCCCAACCAACACCCGCCGAAACACCAAGTGGCCAGAGGTCCTTACCAACGATGACACGGGCCGAGGTCATAGCCGGCTCAAGAACCGCCAGCGCCCCGGTCTCCCCAATAGTCCCAAACTGGAGTTCACTGGCCCCATGGTAGAGGCCCGAGACAGTCACACCAGGGAGCAAAAATGATTCACGCAAGATCCCAACGCGAACCCCTCCCCCCCAACCGATCGCGGATCTGGGCAGGCCCGGAGATGCCGGGGACCGAACCAGTTGCAAGTTTCCTACTGCGTCGACAGCCAAGATTCCACCCAGGGCCGGGAGAGGAGAGAAGCCATCGAAGACCCCCACAACCGTTGTCAATCGCGCTCCGACTAGTGAGCTCCTCCTGTCCGAGATGGTCGCCTGGACCCCGGATAAGGAGAGATCGGGATGACGGAACGTGGCCCATGTTCCGCCGACATCTATGATGATACGGGGGGACCCCTCTATCCGGTGCCCGACCGTGCTCGGGCTGGCGGGAAGAGCTCCTCCCGCCGTCATCTGGAGTCCTATTCCTCCGTGGAGCGCCTGTAGCGCTAGGGCCGCATCTGCACAGAGAGCACCCAACTGGTCAGGTTCACCCTCGGAGCACTCGAACCAGAGTCGCTCGACAGTCGCCTGCGCGGTTACGGGCGCGGCTCCGAGAAAACTTAGGGCCACAGCGAGGACCGTCAGGAGCCTCATCTCACACCTCGTGAAGAACCGCAATCCAGCTGGTTTCCTAGACAAAGCGCACACCCGATCCCTCGCTCACCTCGCCCAGTATCCACGCATCCTCTCCGGAGTCATGTAGTCGGGCCAGGACTAAAGAGGCTTCCTGCCTCGAGGCCACGACCACCATCCCGACGCCCATGTTGAACACCCGGTACATCTCGCTTTCTTCGACCGCGCCGAGTTCTTGAAGCGCCTTGAAGAGAGCCGGGATCTCCCACGACTCTCTCTGAACCTCCGCGCCCAGTCCCTCAGGAAGCGATCGGGGGAGGTTGCCCGGCAGCCCACCACCTGTAATGTGAGCCAGAGCGACCACTGATCCCTTCCGAAGCTCTGGCCCGAGGACTGGCAGATAGCTCCTGTGAATCCTCAAAAGAGCTGATACCACAGTCTCCTCCATCCCCGGAACCAAGTCGTGGATCTCCAACCCACCTACCTCGAACAGTATGCGGCGGGCGAGAGAATATCCGTTGGTGTGGAGCCCCGATGAAGGGAGAGCGATGAGTAGGTCCCCGCACTGAACCCTCCCGGGATCGAGGATCTCACTCCGCGGCACGATCCCGACGATGAATCCCGCTAAATCATACTCTCCCACCCCATAGAAGTCCGGCATCTGTGCGGTCTCTCCACCAAGGAGCGCACAGCCGTTCTCTTTACAGGCCTTCGCAACACCTGCCACGACTTCATGGGCGACACCTTCCTCGAGGGCAGAGCTTGCCAGATAGTCCAGGAAAAAGAGGGGCCTCGCCCCCTGCACGAGGATGTCATTGACACAGTGGTTAACCAAATCCTGTCCGACGGTCCCATGTTCGTTCGCACGGAACGCCATCTTGAGCTTCGTTCCGACCCCATCCGCAGAAGAGACCAACACGGGATCAGTCACGTCAGGGGGTACGGCGTACAGACCCCCGAAAAGCCCCAAGTCGGAAAGAGTCAAGCCATCCTTTGTGGAGCCGAGGAGTGACTTGAAACCCTCCTTGTCCAGCTCAGAACGCTCCAGGTCCACCCCTGCGGAGCGATAGTCCATTGTACGATTCGCAGACATCGGTGGTCCTCCTGACGTCAGTTTATCTCGAACTGGGTCATCTGGCGGAACTCTCGAACACGGTGGGCAACCTCCTCCCGGCCCAACCGGGCCAGACGACTGACTCCGAAGTCCTCGACCGCAAAGGATCCGAGCGCTGAGCCGAAGACTAATGCGCACCGCAAAGACTCGGCTGAAAAGTCACCCGCAGCGTGCAGGAATCCCAGAAAACCTCCTGCAAAACTATCCCCAGCACCTGTCGGATCATTCAGGTCCTTAAGAGGATACCCCGGAACGAAGAAGATCTCCTCATCGTGGAAGAGGACCGCTCCGTGCTCCCCCTTCTTCACCACGACGTGTGAAGGACCCCGCTCTTGGACCCACCGACTAGCGGTAACCAGATCAGTCTTCCCCGTAAGCTGCCGGATCTCCCCGTCATTGGCCATCAGGACATCTACGCGACCCAGAAGCTCCATGAACTCATTGCGGCTCCCGTCGATCCAGTAGTTCATGGTATCGCAAGTTACAAGCCCCGCATCCCCAACCTGTTCAAGGACTTCGAGCTGAAGGCGGGGGTCGATATTCCCCAGAAACAGGAGCTCGGGAGACTGGAATGCTGGGGGAATTCGTGGGTGGAAGTCTGCGAAGACACCTAGACGCGTCTCCAGAGTCTCCGGAGAGGAAAGGTCATGCGTATAGCGGCCCGACCACCGAAAGCTTTCTCCGGACACCGTCTCAACTCCAGAAAGATCTACTTCCCTCTCTTTCAGGAACGCCAATTTCTCCGAGGGGAAGTCATCGCCAACGACCCCTACCACTTGGACGGGTGCAAAGAGCGAGGCCGAAGCTGAGAAATGGACCGCAGAGCCCCCGACGACGTCCGTCACCTTCCCGAAGGGAGTCTCCAGTGAGTCAAGTGCCACACTTCCCACTACGAGTATCGACATCTCAGGTATCACCCTCGGCCACACCTGAGCCGCGTACCAGTTTCGATACCACCCCGAACTCAGCCTGAGGCTGCCGCTCCATACGCTCCGGCGCGTGCAATCCCAGAATGTGTAGCCCGTTTCTCAGGACGATCTGAGCGGCTCTCGTCATAAGGAGCCGGGCGGCTCGGAGATCGGGGTCATCCACGAGCACTGCCAGGCTGGGGTCCCGAGTGGGGTTCCCCGCGTGGTACCAGGAGTTCACCTCTCCCGCAGTCTTCTCCAGATAGTCGCAGATCACATGAGGAGCCCTCTGTTCAGTCGCCCTCGACACCAGGCCTGGAAATTCCGCCAGCTGCTGGATCACCTTGCGCTCCGATGGGTGCTCAAGCCTCTCGAGGGGCACATCCTCCCGCGCAAGCTCATCCTCAGCCATCCCACTCTTGCGAAGGATCGAGCAGAGACGCGCATGAGCATACTTCACCTTATATACCGGATTTCTCTCCGAATGGTCGAGTGCCTGGTCAAGATCGAATACCAAGTGCGCTTCAGGTTTCCGCATGAGAAAGAAATATCTGGCAACATCAACACCGACTTCCTCCATGAGATCACGCAGAGTCACATAGTCACCGGCACGCTTAGAAAACTTCACCTCTTGTCCCTCTCTCTCGACAACTACCATCTGATGGATCACATACTCAGGATATCCCTCGGGAATCCCCAGCGCGCATAGCCCGGCACGGATTCGGGCCACCGTCCCGTGGTGATCCGAGCCCTGGACATTGATCGCGTGGTGGAATCCCCTCTCCCATTTGGTCAGGTGGTAGGCGACATCAGGAAGGAAGTAGGTGGGGGTCCCATCCGATTTGACCATAACCCGGTCCTTTTGGTCTTCGAACTCTGTAGTTCGGAGCCAGGTGGCCCCATCCTTTTCGTAGACGAGCCCAGTCTCCCGGAGAGCTGCAATGGTCCGGTCGACCCGACCGTCCCCGTAGAGGGACGACTCCAAGAAGTATCGCTCAAAGTGGACACCAAAGGCCGTCAGATCTCGATCCTGATCAACGCGCAGCCGATCAACTGCAAAGTGACACATACGCTCCAACGCCTCGACCTCTGGCGCGCCGAGCCACTGATCACCATCCAATTCTGCGAGTTCCCGGGCCAGATCTACGAGGATCTCTCCCAAGTACCCGTCTTCCGGAACTTCCGACTCACGCCCGAAGTGCTGCTCGTAGCGTGCTCTGAGGCTATGGGAGAGCCGTTCGATCTGGCGACCTGCGTCGTTGTAATAGAACTCCCTGTACGGCGCCCATCCGGACCACTCTAAGAGCGAGGCGATCGCATCACCGAGGGCTGCCTGACGACCGTGGCCCACATGCAGAAGGCCCGTCGGGTTTGCGGAAACGAATTCCACAATCACCGGATTACCACGGCCCTGGTCCGAACGCCCATATCGCTCATTGGATTCAAGAATATCGACCAGAGTATTACCCGCAGCCTTCGGCGAAATCCGGAAGTTCAGGAAGCCGGGTCCCGCCACCTCTACCACATCAACCCCTGAGTCACCCAGTGGAATTAGATCCGCGATCGACTGAGCAATCTCCCGCGACGACTTTTTCAGGGTTACGGCAAGCGTCATCGCCACGTTCGATGCCCAATCTCCATGGGAGGGATCCCTCGGCCGCTCAAGATGGATGTCGGGGTTATCCACTCCTATCTCGCTAAGAGCGTGTTCAAGAAGGAACCGGACGGTCTCCTGAGACATAAGATCCTTCAGTCCGTCTTCTTCGAGGGAGTGGATCCGTCCCCGCCCGAGGGCTTGGAAGATTTCGAAGCCGATTCGGTACCCTTAGATGACCCTGCCTTATCCCCCTTGTCGCCCGAGCTACCCTCCCCCCCCTTCTTGACACTCCCTTCTCCTTGTTCCGCCTGCGCAGCTTTTTGGTAGCCTTCGGATCGATAGTCGGTGATGTAGAAGCCCTCTCCCTTGAATAGAAAACCCGCCCCCGCGGAAAGAAGCCGCTCGGCTTGGGCCCCGCAGTTGGGACAGCTTGCCTCAGGATCATCGGACATGCGCTGGATGAGTTCAAACTCGTGTCCATTGGGGCAGCGGTATTCGTAAGTCGGCATGAATCGCTCAATAACGGCGGGTCAACTCTGATCGTCCCGTAGGGTGACGAAATGCTAAAGGTAACGATCGTGCCCGCAGGATGAAGGTGACCGGAGCCGGCGGCGTAGGCATAGGTCAGACCTACGGACCGAACGTGCCCCACTCTTTGCAAAGGGTGCCCCAAATCTCTCGCAGCGTGGCTATTGACCAAACTGTATCCATGATTGGAGGTGTTAGGTCACAGTTTCCCTGAGTAGCCAGGGCAAGTGCTTCGAGCACCTCGTTCCCCTACGCATTGGATCGGACGGTCGCGAACCACAGCCAGTGCAGCTTTCTGGGCAGCTTCAAACTCACTGTAGTAGGGCGGATCCCGTTCGGTAGAGGGCTCCACCTCGAAGGTCCAGTCCCCACATCCATTTTCTTTCGGGATGACTCTCAGCGAGCAGTCCCCGACATGGATGCTTCTCAGCGAAATTCCTGATTTCGATCCCAATTCAACATCCAATGAGGGGCCATCAACGTGGAACGAGGAACCAACGATCTCCACTCGTATCCGGCGCTCTCCGATTTCCACACAATAGTCCACTCCACCCAACCTTTCGGTTCGTCACTCTGTTCTTTAGATCGCCTCAAGGGTCAACACGGTCTCGACGTGGGCCGTCTGTGGAAAGAGATCGAACACTTCGATGCGGGAAACTCGATATGCGTATCCGAGCCGTCTAACATCACGTGCCAGTGTCGCGGGGTCACAGCTCACGTAGATGATCCGTCCGGGGCGAGCTCTTGCGAGACCCTCCATGACCCCGGCACCAACGCCGATTCTGGGAGGGTTCAGAATTACTATATCGGTGGGAAAGGTTCGGGGAAGCAGGTCCTCTACCCTCCCTTGAAGCACCTGGAAGCTGGAGCCCCGGCCCTCCATCGACATCCTAACGGCTTCCGCATCCGCCTCAATCCCCACCACCACTGCTCCATCTAGAGCAAGTCGACGCCCGAGAGCTCCGAAACCGCAATAGGCGTCTACAACCCGCTTCCCCCTCACCTCTCCGGCCACCTTGATTACATGATCGTGGAGCAGCCCGGCAGCCTCCCGGTTTACTTGAAGGAACCCGGTCGGGCGCACCTCCACTTCTTGGCCATACCAAACCTCGGTGAGCCGCGACTCACCGGCAACGAAACAAGGAACATCAAACGACCCAGCCTTTCGATGCCAGATCGAGTGAAGCCCCAACACCTTTGAGATCAATGCCTCCGGATCACCTCGGGTCTCTCCACCTTCGATTAGAAGCAAGACATCTCCATTCTCGACGCTCCGAAGTGTCAGACGCAGGCGGGGCCCAGCAGGAAGCCGGTGAGCTGCTCGTCCCCACCCCTTCCTGAGCCCATCCCAAACAGTCGCGATTGGCTCTTCAGGCAGCAGACAGCGGCCGTCCACATCAAGAATACTCCCTGAGCTTTCTAGCCGATGGAATCCTGCGGTGACCTCCCCTGCCATGGTGCGGACCAGGGTGAGCGTCACGCGGTTTCGGTATCGGGTTTCCCGGGGAGATGGATTGAGACCGGGCTCCGGCAACAAATCCCTCTTGCCGATACGGTTCAGTGCATCAGTGACGAGTTTCCCCTTCATCGCCAACTGTGCAGGATAAATCAGGTGCTCCACCGTGCATCCGCCGCACCACTTGTAGTGAGGGCAGAGGGGGTCACGCCGATCCGGGCCAGGTTTCAGAAGCTCTAGCAACCGTGCCCTTGACCAACGGCGGTGGACGGAAGTGATCTCCACGAAGACCCGGTCCCCGGGTGCTGTACGGTGCACGAAGACGACCTGGCCCCCCTTCAGACGGCCTACGCCAGCTCCTTCGGAGGTGATAGCATCAATATTCAGTTCGTACCGGGCCCCCACCTTTACGTCCGCTATCATGGGCAGTCCCACCACGAGGGTAGAGCAGTCCTCCCGGCGGAGACACCATCTGGATCCTGAACCCTAGAGAGCCAAGTCGAGGACTGAGCCTTTCGGCACTCAAACTCAAGAAGGACAGCAAGAACTCCGTTCGCGGAAAGATCCGTCTCCTCCACGACATCTACAGGAGCCACACACTCCGCAAGAAATCCATAGCCAGGGTGGATCACGTCCTTGAGGTTCTTCACAGCGGTGGCAAGGATTCGGTCGATTTGAACATAGCTATCAGCAGAGGAGGCCGGCCCGATGAGGTATGCCTCATCCGCGAGGAGGACGTGTGATACCGTCCAATCAGCCTCTGAGTAAAAACTGCCACTGCACCCAGCCCGAGCTCCCTACACGCCCAAATGACGCGTATGGTGACCTCGCCACGGTACGCGATGAGGACAGCCTTCATGACCGAGGCCAACCTCACATGATCTCCCTTAGAACCCGTGTGCGGAACTCCTTGAACCCCGGAACCTCCGTGAGTTCGCCCTCCATGATCGACGCGAGTTCCTCCGCCCCACTCCACTGCGCCTCCAGAGCTTCTGCCTCTGCTTCAAGGTCGAGCGAGATTCCGAGACCGATGCGGTCCACACGATCCAATTCCCCTAAGAGCGAACCAAATTCTCCGAGACCTTGGAGGAAGACGCGAGCGCCACCCACAACGTCCAGCGCAGCCCCAGCCCGCTCTCCCACACCTCGAGCAGCCCAGTCGCCATCCAGAATAGCCAATCCCATTCGCAGGGCAGGACGCACAGCCCCCAGTTCGAGCGGTACCCTCTTTTCGCAATTCGCGCAGTCAGCCTCGACACCGACTCCATCTGAAGTAATATAGAATCTAACACGACTGAAGTCCCACGGGTGTAATAGCATAACGGAATTACACGACGGGCATTCTCGCGCGAATGAGATGCGGGTGAACCCCATGGTGAGAGGTCGGGCATGATCCAAGAAGGGAGAGGCGAGCCATTCGACAGGACCGTGTTTTCCGCCCACCCCTCCCATTGGTCCTGTCAGCCCATAGGGATCGTATCCTTCGAGGGGTGCCGGCGGCAGCGATCCGAGAACCCGTTCGAGGAAGTTCAGTCGAGGTCGGACAGCCATGATCCGAGTACCGTACCGCCAGGCTCCCCACTCGGTAAGAGATGGAACACCAACTCGGACAACTTCCTCTTCACCCACACGAAATAGCCCTAGATGGGCCGATATGAGAACCACTTCACCCTCCCTGCGCACACGAACCTCCAGTTCTTCCAGCACTTCCCAGCGAAGCTTTAGGAGAACAGGATTCCACCGGCAGCAGCTGCTACAAATCTCCCATAAGCGGCCTAGTTCCGGGTCATATGCCTTCCGGGAGCCGGGAAAACCAGAACTGCCGTCGGGAATACCAGATTGGTGGGCGCTGACAAAAGCGTCGCAGTAAAGGCAACAGACCATCAGAGCGGGATGTTTCCGTGCTTCACGGGAGGGTTCGAGTCCCGCTGCATGGCCAGGACCGAGATTAGACAATCTCGGGTCTCCCTCGCATCAATAACGTTGTCCACGTAACCACAAGCCTATAGCAATTTAGGGGTTAGATAACTTCTCCAGTCGCTTACTCATGAAACGCTCAGCCCCCGGTCTGGATGTGGGAGCGCCTCACCTATCAGGGCGTGAGGAGGACAAGCCTGCGGTTCTCGATCCGCACGGCAACAAAGGAGCGACGGATCCGCCCATCCACCACTGAGAGGAAACCCGTAGCCCCCGGGAATCCCTGGATCCTCCTCAACGCCTGGAGCGTACCGTCTGGAGTGCCACCACCCTGCCTGGCCGCCCGCAGGAGAACTCGTGCGGCGTCGTACCCCAGCGCCGACGTCGGTAAGCGGATACTTCGCTGGAAGTGTTCCTCGTAGGCCTGGACAAACGTATTCCAACCTGGCCCAAACTCGCCTTCCCCGACCCAACTCGTGATAGCGAACACCCCTTCTGTGCTGCGGGCCTGAACGCTCTGCAGTACTCTGTCAGAGGTCCAGGATTGGTTCCCAAAAACTGTGAGGTCGGGTATTTCATCCACCCCATAGAACGCGACCTGTGGCGCGACCAACTCAACATCTCCAGGAGGAAGCAGGAGTACTAGTCCCCGAGGATTCAGGCTCAGGATCTCGCCCATTTGCAACCTGAATCCCGTCGCACCGGGAGGGTAGGTCACGGCCCGCTCAATCGTTCCGCCGCCTCTGGCATACGCCTCACGAAACCAGCGGAGTTCCTCCTCCATCTCGGCCGAGGCTGCGTGAAGGACAACCACATCGTGAATCCCCCTAGTGAGTACCAGCGCCGCGAGCGCCTCGCCCGCACCTGGATCAATCCCATTGAGAGAGAACACGCCCTGAGCCCCTTGAGGGAGGAGCCTCGCTGTAGGTGAAAGCATGGGAAGCTGTGCGCTTCGCGACCGTGCTGCCGCCACCAGAAGTCCCTCCTGTAGCGGCCCGATCACACCCGCAACTTGATCCCCCTCAAGAACCTGCACAGCACTGGCAACGTCCACAGGATTAGTCGCATCTTCGATCGGAACAAACCGTATAGGACGGGAGAACTCTCCCTCATCGACCGCCAGCGCTACTTCGATGCCCTCACTGATCTCCTGGGCAAGGCGGCTGACGGCCGGTGACCCAGCGACCGGCAGAATGCCACCGATGACCGCAGCGACCTCGAGCTGCTCGACAACCCGACCCTCGATTACATTCGTCGCACGGTCCACGATCTCGGGGCCTGGAGACATGGCCAGCGCCTCTGAGGCCAGCATGCTGGCCTCAGACTCGTCCCCTGTGAGATACCGTCGAACCGCCAGCTCCGTAACAAAGACAGGAAGGACACGCGGATGACGGGGCGCCTCGACAATCAGATCCCGAAGTTCGGCAGTCGCCAACCCTGATGCCCAGAGGGTCGCAAGGGACTCGGCGCCGAGCAGATCGGTCTCTTCGGCTTCCGCCGGAATCTCGAAGACTGCCTCGATTCCTCCCGCGAGGTTCCCCGCTCTCCTCACCTCGGCGCGCAACAAATATGCACTCCCGTAAGCCGCACTCTCAGCGGATATAAGGTCGGCATATGCCTCCGTCGCCTCCTCCGCCTCGATCCAATCCTCGAGTGCTCGTAAGGCTTGTGCACTCACCCACAGGGCCAGTGAGGACCCCGGAGACTCTGAATAGTTTTCCTCAACCTGGACTGCACGGTCAAGTGCCTCATCGACCCGTCCCTCGGAGAGAAGTTCCTCAGCCTCGAGTAGCAACCGGGCAGTAGCTTCAGCCTGCTCCTGTGTGAAGACGCCCTGTCGTATCGGAGGACCTTCGAGAACGATCGCCTGGGGCGGAGGCGGAGGCGGAGGCGGAAACTCTCGCACAGTACATCCGGACATCACTGCCAGGATTACCCAAAGTCCGACTGCTGAAAGTCTATGAATCACGTGCCAACACCCGGGCACATGTGCTTTTGACAGTGATCTGGACCATTCATCCCTGACCCACTCTTCACCGTGGTCTCTAGACGGCGTCTTGCTCTTCGTCCGCCACGTCCTCCGGCTCCGTGTCCGAAGCAGCCTCTTCCTCGAGCTCTTCGTCCGCCACGTCCTCTGGCTCCGTGTCCGAAGCAGCCTCTACCTCGAGCTCTACGT
>CAUZHN010000028.1:0-29313 GCA_963579625.1 Gemmatimonadales bacterium UBA6960 | reverse complement strand
GAGGCTTCACCTTGCCTGAGTGCGCCGCCAGGGAATCGAACCCCGAACCTACTGATTAAGAGTCAGTTGCTCTGCCAATTGAGCTAGCGGCGCTGAACCGGGAGCCTACGGGCTTTCAGGCGTAGATATTACTCCCGACCTAAAACCGGTCAACCTCGCTAAAAAGAACCCGGAAAGAAGATGTCGACCCCTCTCCCCCAACCTTGTCCATCGCCTTACTCCCAAATTCCACCCTTCTCTCCCTCTCCGCCCAGCTTGAACTCCGAGTTCGGGGGGGATGCTTCGATCGCACGACGGTTCCTTAGACGATCCCAGCCAAAGATGAATTCCCGGGCTACTCGGGCCCCCAGATAGAAGGCAGCAGCTAACGTCGCCAACCAAGCCGAAGGAATCAGCGAGAAATCGGGCTGAATCCAAAGACCTACATAAAGGGCCAACACAAGGAATAGAGTCCCTCCCGCAATCCATCCCCTCACAGCCGCTCGGCGACGTGCTAGAGCAAGGCACTCCTCACACCAAAGGAGGCGATCCAACTCCTGAATCGACCTAACCTCAAGGCACCGGATACAGGTTACGTCCTCCGCAGACCTGTTCCTCCAGTCGGCCCGGCCCATCACCCTAGATCGCCCATCACGTTCGACACGAACTCTCTGCCGCCGTCACTGGGCCACCCAGATCGCTAGTGCTGGACTCCGGATCAGAAAGAGTGCTGTTAGGCACCATCCTAACCCTCCTTCAATTCCCAGTTTGGGGTATTCCGAATTCCTCTTGGAGCCTTCTGAGTTCTTCTTGAACCGCCGCTTCAAGCTCTTCGTCCGTCATCTGGTCAGAACGGCTAGAAGGAAGTTGAGTATACTCGGGGTTGTATTGAAAGTCGGTGTGCTCCTCGCCCCACCGGACGAGGTCACGCATGTAACCAGGACTCTCTGTGCCTTGGGTTCTGGCTTGGCCTACAACGTTCAACGCTCTTTGCCAAGTTACTTCGTTCAGCTCACTTCGTTCGAGGAGAGCCTGAGCCAGGATACCACTATCCTCGTACTGCACGATGACTCGCACACCGCCAAGCCCGGAATAGTCCTCGAATGCCTCCTTGGTGGCCATTGAAAAGAGGAATATATACGGGGAGGCCATCGCCCACACACGTCCCCCCATCCTATATTCCTCTCGGTTAATCACGACCGTCACCTGAGCAACGTTCCCGCTCATGGCCACGGCCAGACTACCGTCGTACTCGAAATACGTCTCAACATCTGAGGCCGAGGGAGTGATAAGTGGGGACTGGTCCATCTGGCATCCCCCGATGCCGGAAGCGACCCCTGCAACGGCGACAAATACCAACTTCACAGATCCACTCTTGAGACGTGTGAGAGCCTGAAGGCCGAGCACGCTCCACTTAGCTCCCCTCCACAGCGGTGACTGGCAACGGACCAAACCGTCACTCTGACTCATTCGGAAGCACCGACAAATCGGAGTGCAGCTGAATTAATGCAGTACCTCAATCCCGTCGGAGCCGGCCCATCAGGAAATACATGCCCCAAATGCGCATCACACACCCAGCAAACCACCTCAGTCCGCCGCGTGAACAGGGAACGGTCGTCTCTCTCCTCTAAGTTACCCTGATCCACAACGCCCCAGAATGAAGGCCATCCAGTCCCGGAGTCAAACTTAGCTTTGGATGGGAAGAGGGGTGTCCCGCAGCAAACGCACTGGTAGGTCCCCTTCGACTTCGTGTCCCAGAACTCCCCGGTGAACGGTCGCTCCGTTCCCTTCTTCCGAGTAACACGGTATTCCTCCGGAGTCAGTAACTTCTTCCACTCATCTGGGGTTCGTTGAACTACGCTTGGAGACTCTTCGCTCATCGGGCGTCTCCGGTGGTAATCCTCTCGATCACTACCTCCTCGAGAGGGAGATCGGTCGCCAGATCCGTCTCAGTAGCTCCGATCTCTCTGACTACCTCAATCCCTTCGACTACCTTGCCGAACACGGCATGTCGATCGTCCAGCCAGGGAGTGGGAACAAGCGTAATGAAGAACTGAGATCCTCCGGTGTTCGGTCCCGCGTTGGCCATTGAAATGATTCCCTCATCCTCGTGTCGAAGCTCAGGATGAAACTCATCCTCGATCTTGTACCCTGGGTCACCTCCTCCGGTACCTTCCGGACAACCGCCCTGGATCATGAAGTTCTCGATTACCCTGTGGAACTTCACTCCATCGTAGAACCCCTTCTTTACAAGGGATAGGAAGTTCGCTGTCGTCTTAGGAGCCCTCTTCTCGAACAGCTCGACTTGAAACGCGCCTCGAGTAGTCTCAACAGTGACGATTGGGTTCGGCATTCGATCTCGCGTATGTGAAAGACTCATCGATCATCGGCGATCAGTACCTGATCTAGGCTGAACTGGTTCCCCTCAAAGCGAATACAGCAAGTATCCCCCATCAATCGGGAGCATGGTTACAGCAATGTGTTGGGCCGCTCCAACTGTGATCACAAGATTCTCAGCAGGAGGAGCCAGGCTCCGTTCCATGGGTGTCAGCCTCGGCCCAAGAGTTCCGTGTATGGACCCGCATTCAGACGACCGATCACATTCTCGATGCGGGATTCTGCTCCCAAGATTGAGTCATGAAGGTTACATCCTCGGACAACCGAATTCTCGCCGACGATGCAGTCCCGTAGGGTTGCTTCCTCAATCGTGGCTCCCCGTTCGACGGTAACGTTAGGACCCAGGATGCTCGCACGTATCCGAGCGTTCTCCTCCACTCGAATCATCCCCTCGAACGTGGCCTCCTGCAGAGAAGCTTCAGATGAGACGCCTCCTCGAGTCGTCTCGAGAAGGTGATGGTTAGTAGCGAGGAGAGTCTCGATCCGTCCACAGTCGTACCACCCACCAACGGGTGCCGTTTGGATTCGTGCTCCGTGATCCACCATGTGTTGGAAGGCATCGGTGAGAAAGAACTCGCCCCCGGACCCGGGCGTTGATCCGAGCACGTGCCGAATGCCCTGGAACAACTGCTGCCAATCACGAATGTAGTAAAGCCCTATGTTCGCCAGCTTTGAGACGGGCTCATTTGGCTTCTCGACGATCCTGGTCATGGCGCCATCTTCATCCGTGAGGATGACACCGAACCTCTGGTAGTCCTCCACTTCCTTCGTCCAGATTACTCCTGCCCAGTCGTCCGACAGGCTCTGCACGAGAGACAGATCGGCATCGAAGAGGGTATCGACGAAGACGATCACGACATCCTCTTCAACGAACGGCTCCGCAAGCTGGATGGCTCCGGCAGTTCCATCCTGGACCTTCTGGATAACAAAGCGGGCTGTAAGGTCGGGATATTCTTGCTCAACGTACTCTCTCACCACGTTGCGAAGGTACCCCACGATGAAGACGATCTCGTGAATCCCTAGCTCTTGAAGGTCGTCCAGGATATAGCTCATCACCGGCCTTCCCCCCACCCTCAGGAGGGGCTTGGGAGTGCTAAGCGTATGGGGCCATAGCCGGGTCCCCCTCCCTGCCACGGGGATGATCGCCTTCATTGCTCTCCTCGGTTGATCACTCAGGCTTGGTCGGATTGCCGCAAAAGAAAGAAGTCGCTAAGCATATCCTGGTGGGAATAGGGCATCAACCCGGTTTCCGCGCTGGCCTCTGCAACTCCATTCCAGACAACCCGTTACTATTAAGGCGATGTATGCGTAACCTTTCGGGACGTATCCTCTGGCTGGGTACTTCCCGAACGGATTCACGGAGCCGATCATCTACTCCAGGAACGAGACGGTGAGAGAGGCTATTCGCACTACAAGAGGCGAGGCCAAAATCATGGTGGAGTCTCGTAGAATGACGCTCGGGCTACTTCTTGAGGTTCAGGATGAAGTAGATGTTCCGAACCTCCAGCTCTTTCTGCAATCCGGCGCGGAGAGAGCCTGCGCCGTCGTTGATGCGGATCCGGCTCCGATTGAGGTCGGGGTTCAGACGACCTCAGCTCAGACAACGATCCGTTTTGGACCCAATCCAACGCCATGACAGTTCTCCCTTCGAGGTTGTCCGGATGTGAAGCGGCCACCCAACCTAACCATAAAGATCCCACGCTACGGGGACGCCGCTACGCGATTCCATACCAGTTAGTTTGGGTCGAGGCTGCACGCCTAGTGAACAGCCGGAGTCCTCGCTGGAACCTGCTTGAAGCGAATGATCAGACCGGCTGCCTGCGTGCCGAATCCACCTCAGCCCTGTTCCATTTCATCGATGACGTGGAGATCCTCATCCGTCTGGATTCCGATGCACAGACACGGGTCGATTTGACCTCCAGATCCCGGTCGGGAAGGTGGGATCTAGGCGTCAATGCGCGCAGGATCCGGCACTTTCTCCGCGATCTGGACCGCCGGCTTCGTGCCCAACCAAATGTCGTTCTTCCGCCCGAAATGGGCTTTCGACCTGCGGCGCAATCCGGCACTAGCTGAGCCGGCCCCCCCGACCGAGTCAATGCGACCGATAGTTGAGGGTTTTCGTCGATGGTGCAACGCCCTTGTCTGTCTGTCCACTCTGGTCACTCTTCTTGTTGGCTGCAAGGGTGAGTCGTCCCCCCCATCCAACTCTGTTGCTCTGCCCACCGGGGACTCCATCAGTGCCCCCAGCGCTCCGGATGAGGGGCAAATCGTGTTCGACCGCGAGTTCGTGTTCCTTTCTCTAGAAGCAGACTCGTTGGTCATCGTGCCGTGGTTCTTCCGGGCTAGTGTCATGCGAGAGGGGGTGCGTCGTGAGCAGACCGCCTGGCTCTCCCAGGGAGGCGTGTGGGAGATGCTTGGGCAAGAGATCAGGGACACTCCCCTGACACGATCACCCTGGCGAATTCTTCCAGGAGAAACAATCCGGTTGATCGTGGGCACTGACGATCAAGTGATATCACTCCTGCTACGGGACCCGCCCAGAGAATTGGAGACGGTCCTGGGCAATCTGATGACTGAGTGGGCCAATCCAGGTGCTGAGTCGATCCGCTTATACCGGGGACGCACCCTCTTCCCTGCGGGCCCGATCGACGGGATTGTGATGGAAGTCAGTCGCCGCTGGGAGGCGGCCGACGATGGGGACCCAGGTGATTGGGTGTTCGTTCATTCCGGATCGGACCTCCAATTCTTCATGGAAGGCAAGCGTCCCGTGGACGAGCCAGGGGTGCCGGTTCTCTACGATGGTTGGACCCGCGTGGCTCTCAGGGACCTTCAGTGGCAAGATCTGGCGATGGAGTGGGACGAGTTAAGAGCATACGAGAGTGCCCGGAGGAACGTCCCGATCCGGTGGAGTATTGGCTCGCCCGGGGAAGAAATATCTGGAAGTCTTGAATCAGTCAGCTCCCACCTAATGGTTGGTCAGGGTGATGGGCCGATCCTTCCCCTGCTCGGGCTCTTCGAAGTTTCGGGGGTGATGGAGGTCCTAGGGCAGGAGTTCTCTGTCACCGGTATGATCCGACATGTCCAGCGTTGAGTGGGCGCAGGTAGAAGTCTGTTGAAGAAGCATAGCGGATCCCGCGCAGAGGTTTTGCAAGGTTCAGATAAGGAAGGATGACAATTACGATACCAAAGCATCAGAGAGGAGTTCTGACGCTGTATCAGCTTGGAGCGCCCCCCTGGATCTGGCACTGTGGCGCTTGTAATGAGACCCGCTGTACTTCTTCAACAAACTTCTAGTGCCTCCCGAACTCCTCCGAGGACTCCTCACCATCGTTTTCGGCGCCATGGCAGGCGGTCTCACCAACACGGTCGCGGTTTGGATGCTCTTCCATCCATATAAGTCACCGCGCTTGGGCCGCTTTCAATTGAGATTCCTCCATGGGGCAATCCCGAAGAATCAAGCACGACTCGCGGAAGCAGTGGGACGTACTGTTGGGAATCGGCTGCTCACGCAGGAGGACCTCACAGCCATCCTGGCCAACCAGGAATTCAGGCGAGCTTTCGAGGTACGGCTTGAGCAGTTGCTTGTGGGACTCCTCGAGACTGAGCGAGGCTCGCTCCGGGAGATTTTGCCGCCAGACATAGCGCTGGAGATAGGGCAACTCCTCGAAGAGGCGGCCGACCTCCTAGACGCGAGACTCGAAGGATGGCTGGAGTCCCCTCAGTTCGAGGAACTTATTGAAGGGAGAGTCGCGGAGTTCCTCAATCAAGTCTCAGAGCACTCGGTAAGCGATCTCCTGACTCCCACAGGGGAAGAAACTATCGCGGTCGTCATCGCCGAGTGGGCTAGAAAGCTCGTAGAACAGGAAGGCTTCCGTGACACCATCGAGGGCTACATCGACCGTACCTTTGACTCGTTTCTGAAGGAGGATCGGACACTTGAAGAGGTGCTCCCCAAAGGACTAGTAGACTCACTAGAAAGAGCTCTCTCCGGCTATCTGCCAATTGCGGTGCGGAAGCTCGGAGGGATCCTTGAAGATCCCAACGCACGCAACCGTCTGGAATCGACCGTTCATGACCTCTTCCAGCGATTTCTGCGGGACCTCCGATTCCACCAACGGATTGTAGCCCGCCTGGTTGTAACGGAGGAAACGCTGGACCGGATTCTAAAAGCCCTGGAGGAAGAGGGGGCTGAACACCTCTCTGAGATACTCCGCGACCCCAGAGTCCAGGATGCCACCACTCAAAAGGTTAACGACGCAGTCGTAGATTTCCTTCAGCGCCCTGTCACCTCAATCCTAGGCCGACCAGGCGATGAAAGCGTAGACCGGGCACGAGAGGCCGTTGTCGAATGGATTGTTGGGATGACCCGTGATCCCGGGACACTCGAATTCCTCTTAGAGAGGATACGGCAGGGAATTGACGGGGCGTCCGAAAGCACTTGGAGCAAGTTACTCAATCTCATCCCACCCGATCAGCTGAGCCTCACTGCCGTTTCGATAGCGAGGAGCAGCCCCGCCAGGAGTGCGTACCGGGAAGCTTTGGGCCGAGTGCTACGGAGTTTTCTTGACCGACCGATCGGGCGTCCAGGAGACCGGCTTTCTAAGGGCTCCGCCGCCCGGATTCAGAGAGCATTCTCAAATCCCCTCTGGGAGTGGTTGCAGACCCAGATCCCGGAGGTGGTAAAGACTCTCGATATTGGCCGCCGCTTAGAGGACAAGGTTCGTGGCTATCCGACCTCCAAGATGGAGGAACTCGTGAGGAAGGTCACGGACCGAGAGCTTCGCATGATCGTGCGTCTAGGATACGTTCTTGGAGGGGTGATCGGCCTGATTCTAGTAGTGTTCGACACGCTACTCGGATAGGTAGGTGGGATTTAGCTCATTCGGAAGGGCTTGCGCGAGCGGTGGCGTCTACTGTGGGAGCCTCTCTCCACCTTCTTCTGCAGGAGGCTGAACACAGTTCTGTGTCTCCTGACCTTCTGGTGTTGTCCGTCTTCCTTAAGACGCTGATCAATCTCATCCAGAGGCTGGTCATATCGTCGTGGGAGCCCCAGCCAGATTCCCCAGGCGAGCGCCACCACAAAGGATAGTGGGATCAGCCAGGTCATTTCCCCTTAATCGACTCGAGAAGTAACATCCCGATTCCGGCGCTCAGGACGATGGGAATCAGGTTTGTGCTCACCGCTAGCAAAGCCACAATTGGCCAAAACACAAGGTGTGTAAAGTCGTATCCGCCGGGAAGCATATAAAACTCCGAGAAGGGAAGTAGACCCACGCCCGGGCTCAGCACTTTCAAAGATCCCGACCGTTATAACCCTAAAGAAAAAATATGGCCCCGTCGCTCATGCTTGTCGAGTCACACGGAGATATGCCGCTTCCAGATAAGTTCCTCTCTCAATTGGGCCACGACATGGATCAAGGGGTAGGAGGTCAGACCTCCTGTCGGAATGACCACTTCTCCTCCGACAGGAAGATCTCCGAAAGCCCGAAGTCTGCACAGAACATCGCTCCCCGTCCGAGACCCCAAACACTTCCCTATGGGTGTAGACGGTTCGCGGTCCGTTTCCACCGGACGCATCACAGCTTCGGCCCCTGTCTGTATCGGCTTCGACCCTAGAACCCGGATCACTGATCTGTGAGCTCCCGTGCCTTCCTATACATCACTCCCGCTTCGTTACTCAAGTTCTTCTTGTCGTAGAGAATTCCCATGAGATAGTAGATGCGCGCGCGATCGGGTTGAAGATGTGCCGCGCGCTCCAGCATCTCCATAGCGTCGTCGACCCGCCCAAGCCGATTCAGTACCTCACCTCGGTAGAAGTGCGCGAGCGTGTGATCCGGATCGTTGAAGCACACCCACCGGAGCTCGTGGTCCGACTGGGAATAGAGACCTCGACGAAAGTAGAGGATCCCCAGGTTCGCTCGAACGTCTATCCCACCAGGATCGATCCGGGCTGCCTTTTTTAGCTCGGCCTCAGCCTCGTCGTACCGGCCCAGCGACGCTAGAGCGGCACCCAAATTCGTCAGAATCTCCGCATTTTCAGGCTGAAGGTCTGCCGCGGCCTGAAAGTGCTCCACAGCAACATCATGATCGCCCATCTGGTCCAGCAACACCCCCAGGTTGTTGCGTGCACGCAGGTGATAAGGATCCATGGCGATGACCCGGCGGTAGACGTTGATAGCCTCCTCCAGCCGCCCCGCCCTCGAGGCTCTCTTCCCTTCGTCGAACAAACGCTCGGCCGCAGATTTCTCGATGGGCTCCTCCGTCTTCGGTTCTACCACACCGGCCTCAGATGTCGCATCGTTTTGACCCGTGCGCGAACCAGAAGCCGGATCGGTGGATGAGGTGGAAGCAGACTCCTCGAACTCGAACACGGTTGAAATATGTCTCCGGTCAGATCCCAAAGTGGCGGACTTGCGCTGCACATCTTCCGTTGACTCTCCTTCCCAAGGCCCACTAACAAGGGGAAGCTCCGGCTGCTTCGATACCTCACGACTGCCCTTATTTCTCATGGCATTCAACAACTAACCCCCCGACCCAGTTTCACGATAGACCCAATCCAAATACGGTTGATGACCGGATTCAATTCTGAGAACTAGCACCTCCGGAACCTCATATGGATGCAGTTCAGGGACCCTTATAAGGAGATCAGAAACTTTCGACTTCACGGTCTTGAGTACGAGGACACACTCAGGTTCATCCTCTAGATGCCCTTCCCATCGATAGATGGACCGCACCCCGGGCACAATGTTCCCACAGGCAACCAGTCGCTCGCTTACCAGCGTCCGACAAAGCTCGGCCGCCACCGGCTGATCCGGGACCGTAACAACGATGAGCCGTACGTCGGTTCCTACCAAGACGTGAACACGGTCCTTTCCTCATTCTCCTCACCGTAAAGAGTGTCAATAATTGATTTATAACGCTCCTCAACCACCCTCCGCTTCACTTTTTGGGTCGGAGTGAGAGAGCCGTCCTCGACGGTGAATCCCCGCTCTAAGAGCACCAATTTCTTCGGCATCTCAGCCCTAGAGAGATGTGCGAGCTCAGCAAAAATTTCGGTGGCCAACATCTTCTGGACCCCAGGATTGGCGAGAAGTTCGCGGGAATTCGCCGCTGACACCCCCTGTCTACGCGCCCACGCTTCAAGGGCTTCGAAGTCTGGAGCGATAAGCAGGGATATGAATTTTCGGCGGTCTCCAATAAGAACGGGTTGATCAACGTAGCGGTTCCTTTTGAGCCAGTTTTCGATGGGTTGAGGGGCCACATTCTTCCCACCGGCGGTAACGATAATATCCTTCTTCCGATCGGTGATTCTAAGGAACCCTTGATCGTCGATCTCGCCAATATCTCCTGTGTGAAACCAGCCGTCCGGCGTCATCGCCTCCTCGGTTTTCTCAGGGAGATTGTAGTATCCCTTCATTACCTGCGGGCCACGGATAAGGATCTCACCATCCTCTGCAATCCGCTCCTCAGTCCACGGCACCGGTTTGCCAACCGTTCCTATCCTAAAGTTGGCAGGAAAGTCTCGGGGGCTGTTCACGTTCGTGAGCGGACTCGTCTCGGTCAGGCCATACCCCTCTAGGATTACCACCCCAGCCGAAAAGAAAAACCGATTAATCGTGGCTGAGAGCGGAGCCCCTCCGCTGACGAAGTATCTCAACCGCCCTCCAACGGCCTCCCTGATCTTTCTGAAAACAAGGCGATCTGCGACCGCATAGGTGAGGCTCATCCAGAGACCGGGTCTTCCACCTGTAAGCCGGATCTCACTCCAGCGGTCACCCACCCCCTTTGCCCAACTCAGTATCGCGCGCCGCATACCGTCGGCTTCCATCACGCGGGAATACACCTTCTCGTAAAGTCTAGGCACAGAAACCACAAAGGTGGGCCGCACCTCCCTCAGGTCCTCAGGCACGAATTGTATTGACCGGGCATACGCAATGGAGCACCCAGCGTTAAAGAGGAAGTAGTCAACCATGCGCTGGAGGACATGGGAAAGGGGGAGGATCGAAAGACTCGAATCTCGATCGTCAATCGGGATAACCTGAGCACCGGCTCGGACATTTGAGTGCAGGTTGTTGTGGGTCAGCATCACACCCTTCGGATCGCCAGTGGTCCCGGAGGTATAGAGGATCGTAGCTGTGTCTTCGGGTCGTGCCTTCAACGCTTCACTACGAAAGTCCTCAGCTGAGTCTTGCGACTCTTGCCTTCTCGCCCTTGCCATGAACTCTTCCCAGCCGAGTGCTTGTGGCGGAAGTTTTTGCGGTAAATCGAAGACCACTACCCACTCGAGAAGGGGACACTCGTGCCTCACTTCCTCGATCTTCTGCAACTGAGCCTGATCGGACACGAAAGCAACACGAGAGCCAGAATCTTTAAGGATGTAGTGGATCTGGGTGGAGGTGAGCGTGGGGTAGATGGGAACGTCGATCACGCCAGCACAGAGACATCCGTAGTCCGCTAATGCCCACTCAGGTCGATTAGTCGAGAGAATCGAGGCCCGATCCCCTCGACCAAGTCCCAGCGATTGCAACGCGGAGGAAACAGCCAGAACTCTTCTTTCAATCTCTTCGTAGGATATGTCTGCCCATCGCTCCCCGTCGCGATACCTCAGCGCAGTCCGAGGGCCGAAATGATCCAACGCCTCGAAGAAGAGTTCGACGATCGTACCCTCGCCAAGTTCAGCAGGGGTGGTAGCGTAGTCTCGTCTCGACATAGCTGATCCATGAAGCGAAAGAGAGAATGCAACACACTGGAGGCCCACTCGGGTTTGGGACCTATGCTCGGACTGCTGAAACCTCTACTTCCAAGTCTGGACGGAGGGTGTGAAAGACACTGCAATACTTGTCGTGGGAGAGTTGGGCCGCCCGCTCCAACTTTGACTGATCTCTCTCTGAGGGCCCCTCAACTGTTATCAGGATCCGAAGGGAGGTGAACCTGTGTGGCTGCTCCGTAGCCCGAACTCCAAGCACGTCGACCATCAACTCCTCGACCAGGACGCGGCTCTTTTCGAGAATGACATTTATATCTATCGCCATACACGAAGCTAAGCTCATGAGTAGAGCCTCCGTCGGGGACGGACCCACCTCCGAGTCACCATCCAGCAAGACCGGCTTAGCGTTTCCCGTCCGGCCCTCAAAGACTTTGCCATGACCGACCCATTGGACCCGGACCTGGCGTTCAGTGCCCATCATCATCGAGTCATGCATCCGGCTCGCCTCGAAGCTGCGCCAAGGTGGAGCGGGCATGAGCGATATGTTCTGCTGCTTCAGGGCCATTCGGCGGGCTTGTGAGAAAAATTTCTAGATGCTGCACTGCTTCCTCCTCTTCCCCGCGCCGGAGAAGCAGATACGCCAGCCCGTAGCGGGCGCCAGTTGCGGCCGGATCCTTCTGTAGCACATGCCGATAGGTCTTGGACGCCTCTTCAGTCATCCCAATCCGGGTATATGCGATGGCAATCTGTTGGAGCACGACCGTGTCACCTGGAGCCTCCTGGAGCGCTAGCCGGAGTGACGTCAAGGCCTCGTGGAAGCGTTCTTCCCGTATTAACGCAAGGCCTTCCTCGTAGTAGTCGACTCTTTCAGAGTCCTGACCACCTCTCTTATACCACCACTGAATAAGAGCCAGAAGAGCCAGCCCTCCAATCACGAACACCCCGTCCCACAGCCCTATAGTGGAAGCAGGACTTCCCGTCAGAACAGTCCGGGCCAGCAGATCAGCGGCAATGACCCCTATCACAGCGAGTCCGAATAGCAGCCTTCTATTCATGCCCCAATGCTGCCCTGCTCCACTCAAACCCGCAACTCAGCCAGGGGCACCGGACGAGCAAAACTTTGCAGAGCTTCTTCCACCAGGCCATGTCGTCCAGAGCAGAGGGAAGATCAGATTCAGTCGTTCAGCAACACTCCGTCCTGGTCAAAACTAGTAGAGGGGACAGGCCCCACGCAACGCAACTTGAAACGGTCGGAATCGCCTGGATCACAACTACTTGCGAACACCCACCAGAACGTCATCAGCCTCCACTAGAAGTTTCATCTCATGGTCCTCCATCTCTGCGGCTGTACCTTCAGGGGGGCGAAGGAACACCAGTCGGGAACCGGACCCAAGAACTCGCACAGCCTCCGCAAGAAGCAAGCTGTTGGACTCACCCTCCAGTGCCACTCCACGGAGGCTCCCGGTGAGAAAAGGCAGGTGGCCAGCGATAGCTATCCGGCTGACCCCCTCCTGTTCAAGACCTCCACGTAGCTCAGGATGGACGGCAACGATCTCGATCCCTTCGATCATCCGACTGAGCAGAGAAGCGTTCCGAGCTGAAGGCCCGATTATAAGTAGCAGGCCCGGCCCCTCTATGACCCCTAAGAGAGCAGCCAGTCTCAGCAAAGCCTCAGGATCCTCGGGGACGGTCGGTTTCCCGACAATCTGGAGATTACGAGGCAGTGGCCGGAGATCTCCAAATCCTTCCTCCACCGGATACTGCTCACGGCAGTTGGAACACGCTAGCGCTCCCTCCAGGAGTCGTCTTTCTTTCAGCTCGTCAGCCAAAAGGATGAGCCCGAATTCGGGACCGCACCGAGCACAGGCGAGCCGATCGGTTACCAAGATGTGCATGGTGAGAGTCTGACAGCCGAGTTAGAAGATCTCCAAGGGTCAACCAGGAGCGGGCATCAAGGGTCCTGCCCCGTACTGAGCCCACTGGGTGGGGGTTTCCCACACGCGGGCATAGAGGAGCCCTTCGGCGAATTCTCTTGGGAGGAGCGAACTAAGCTGATCGTAAAAGTAGCGTGCCTGAACCTCTGCACTCGTCTCCAGACCCTCGAATTCCGGCAAATCATTCAGGTTCTGGTGGTCCAACCTCTCAACTAACTCTCGGACATGCCTCTTTAGATCGACGAAATCAAGCGCGATCCCCGCTTCATTTAGACCGGGCGTCTGAACGGCTACCTCGACCACGTAACGATGCCCATGTAGCCTCTCACACTTCCCCTTGTAGTTGCGAAGGAAGTGGGCAGCGTCATAGTGAGCCTTCACGCTGACGGTATACATCCGCTTTCCTAACCCTTAGGGAACTCTTGCAGAAGTCCCTGATATGGCTTCGACTGCGAGGTACGGAATTTGCACCCCAGCACTCCGGGCCGCTACAAAGACCACGCATGCGGCGACCGACTCAGGGTCGAGCATGGACTCACGATCAGGTATATCCGACCTTCTCTTCGGCTCGATCGAGTCCCAGATCGAAGTGTTCGTGGCCGCGGGCTCAAGAAGTGTTGCGCGAACCCCGGTCCCCCGGAGTTCCTCCAGTAACACCTCGTGGAACCCCCTGACACCGAACTTCGAGGCGGAGTATACACCATTTCCGGCAAATGCCTTGCGTCCGGCAATGGACCCTATCTGAATGATAGTTCCGCTCTCTCGGCGTTTGAGGTCCGGCAAGAAGGCTCGTACGGTCAGCACAGTTCCTCTCAGATTCACGGCCAGATTACGGTCGAGATCATCTGGGGACATCTCGTCAATCGGCTGGATCGAGAACACCCCTGCAGACGTGACCAAGACATCAGGTGGCCCTCCCGCCAGTCGAGCGAACTCGTCCCGCAACTTCGATAGTGCCCTGACATCAGTAACATCGCACGGAAGACTCCAGCCTCCGATCTCCCCCGCCAACGCGTCCAGTCCATCTCTCCCTCGGGCCACAAGACCGACACGAACCCCCTTTCGTATCAGCGCCTTCACGATCGCGCGGCCAATTCCACCAGTAGCTCCCGTGACAAGAGCGGTCTTCCCGGAGAGACCCGCCGGATTGCTGCCCTCTGACATTACCCTATCAACCAATCGGGCTGCGATCGCTTTGACAGAGCCGAAGGAACTCGTCTCGAGTACGGGCGTCCTCGAAGAACGCACCCCGCATCGCTGAAGTGATTGTGAAGGAATTCTGCTTCTGTACGCCCCTCATCATCATGCAAAGATGGTAGGCTTCGATCACAACACCAACACCTTGCGGATGCACCACCTCCCACAGGCTCTGCGCAATCTCTTCGGTCAGACGTTCCTGAATCTGCAACCGTCGTGCAAACACCTCCACAAGGCGAGCCATTTTGGAGAGTCCCATGAGGTGCCCATCGGGGATGTAGGCAACATGCACCTTGCCGAAGAACGGGAGCATATGGTGCTCACAGAGGGAGTACATCTCAATGTCCTTCACGATGACCATGTTATGGTGATGCTCTTGAAAAAGGGCATCACCTACGGTGGCGCTGGGGGACATGGTGTACCCCCGGGTCAGGAAGCGTAAAGACTCGACGACGCGGTCCGGCGTTTGGAGCAGTCCCTCGCGGCCCGGATCGTCTCCCAGCCGCCGGATTATCTCTCTCACGAGCTCCGAGAACGGCACGGCATCAAGCTCCGGTCGGGGCCAATCCCCGTCGGAAGACATGGAGCTAGTGCGAACGACCCGAGCTACTTCCGCCTCACTCATATCGGCCTTCTCCGCTTACTTCAGCCGCCCTCATATTCGACACCGTTCCTCGGGGTTTCCCAGAGGACCAGCCGCTTGAGATCGATCCCCTCGGGAAGCCGCGGATGGATTCGGTCCCAAATCGCAACAACCAAATTTTCGGCGGTTGGGTTTCTCTGGTCCATCCAAGCCACATCAAGGTTCAGATTCCGGTGGTCCACATCCTGGATTACTGAGTCGTACACCACTTTCTTCAACTTTTTCAAGTCCAGTACGTATCCGGTCTCCCGCTCCAGATCCCCCTCGACCGTTACATCGAGATCATAATTATGACCGTGCCAGTTCGGATTTGAACAGTCCCCAAAAACTTCGCGGTTCCGGTCCTCACTCCACTTTTCACGATGAAGCCGGTGAGCCGCGGAAAAGTGCACCCTTCGGGTCACGCGCACACGAGGCATTGGTCCCCACTCCGAATCTCCCTCAGCGAATTCTTTGAGCGGATCGGATACCCCAGGCTCGTCCGTATCGATCCAAGCAGAAAGGCCGGCATCCATCGGATGCCGGCCCCGCGGGTATGTATCAGAGGGATGATATTGAAGCCCGGATTATATTAAGTGCGACTCCCCTGCGACTTTCGAAGTCCCCCTAAGAGGCTGGTCGTCCGTCTCAGAAGTCAGTCCCGACCTCAAATGTGTTGGCTCAATTATCGAGCCCCCCGATACACCCGGAAAAGCATATTAGCTGTCCGTAGGGCTCCCGTAAAGGACGGCCCAAGGATGCGAGTTCTCGAAACTCAACGGGCCTCTCGAAATGCCCTCAGCCGAGCTAAATTACGAAGGTCGAAGGTTACCAAATCTTCCCCCTTTGGCGTTTCCAGTACCTTCGGGATCGACTCGAACCGAGGGTCTTGCATGAGTTTTCGGAACGGCTCATCCCCCAGTGTACCCTCGCCGATATGCTGGTGGCGGTCCTTATGGGACCCAAACGGGTGCTGGGAATCGTTCAGGTGGAAGAGACCCAAACGATCCAGTCCCAGGAGATCTTCGAACTGTGCCCAGACCCCCTCGTAGTCCTCGACGAGATCGTATCCGGCCGAGTAGGCATGACACGTATCGAAACAGATCCCTACCCTTCCCCTGACTTCAGAGGGGATCCTTTCGAGAATCGTGGCAAGGGATTCGAAGCTCCCGCCCACAGAAGTTCCGGAACCCGCGGTGACTTCCAACAGCACGCGGGTTGGACTCTCGACCTCCGCCAAGGCCCTCGCAATCCCTTCGGCATTTCGCACCAAGCCACTCTCTTGGTCCCGATCAGTAGCGTTCCCCGGGTGTGTAACTAGGAAATCCAACCCGAGAGCGGTGCAGCGGCGGAGCTCACGCTTGAACGAGTTGAGGCTTCGGCTCCAGAGCCCCGGGGTTGGGCTGGCGAGATTAATCAGGTACGAGTCGTGAGAGCCAGCGACTCTAATCTCACTTGACCTACAGGCCTCCTGAAACGCATGGCCCTGATCCTCAGAGACCTCAGGCTCGACCCATCGGTTTGGCTGCTTAGTGAAGACCTGGAACACAACCGATTGGATAGCACGGGTTCGTTCAGGCGCGTTTTGCACTCCTCCTGCCGCAGACACGTGTGCTCCCAGCTCGTCCTTGTGAAATGCGCGGATCCGCCCGGACCTCGATCCCCTTTCCGCTACATGGTTCTCCGGATTCATCTTTTCCGCCGATCCCGGTCCGGAAACCCGGGCTCAGTCATCTCTCGCACATTCAATATCTCATCCACTTTATCGGCAGGCAGGAGACCCAGCTCGAGCACTACGTCGCGCACTGAGCGGCCCTCACGAGCTGCCTGCTTCGCTACTTCCGTGGCGCGATCGTAACCAATATGCAGGTTCAGGGCTGTGGCAATGGCAGGGTTTCGCTCTAGGAGCTCCTGAGAGCGCGGTGCGTTCGCCCTGATCCCTGAAACGCAACGTACAGCAAACGTCTGGGCCGCGTTCCCTAGGAGGGTGGCGGACTCGATGAAGGCGTGAGCCATGACCGGCATCATGACGTTGAGTTCGAAGTTGCCTCTACCACCTGCAAGCGTCAGGGTCATGTGGTTCCCGGCCACTCTCGCCGAGACCATCATGAGCGCCTCCGAAAGAACAGGATTCACCTTCCCGGGCATGATCGAGCTCCCCGGCTGGATCGCCGGGAGTCGGATTTCCGCGAGGCCAGAGGTCGGTCCCGACGCCAGCCATCGTATGTCATCCGCCACCTTCATGAGGCTGACGGCCACCGTATTCAGGGCCCCATGAGCATTCACCAGAGAATCACGAGCGCTCTGTGCCTCGAAATGGTCCCTTGCTTCCCTGAACGAAAGGCCTGTCTGCTCTGAGATACGAGCGATGGTGCCCGATGCGAATTCCATATGTGTGTTGATCCCAGTTCCGGTCGCCGTTCCTCCCAGAGCCAACTCGGCCAGCTCTTCCGATGCCGCCTTGATCCGACCAACCCCCTTCTTGACCTGAGTTGCATACCCCCCGAACTCTTGGCCGAGGCGAACTGGGGTAGCATCCATTAGGTGGGTGCGGCCTGATTTGACAAGGCCATCGAATTCGTTCGCCTTCGCTGTAAGCTCTTTGTGGAGCGACTCAAGAGCCGGAATGAGGTCCCGCTCCAGAGTCAGCCGCGCAGCCAGGTGAATCGCCGTCGGCATCACGTCATTCGACGATTGACCGAAATTTACCTGATCATTAGGGTGAACTGCCGGATGGGAACCTTCGAGGAATCCGGTCGCCAAACGAGCTACTACCTCGTTGGCATTCATGTTTGAGGAGGTACCGGAGCCAGTCTGGTACACGTCGACGACAAACTCGCCGTCCCACTTGCCATCAGCCACCTCCGCTGCAGCCCGGGCAATCGCATCGGCGATCGGAGCCTCTAGATTACCCAACTCACCGTTTGTTAACGCTGCAGCTTGCTTCACCATACCGAGGGCCTGGATCATGCGCCGACCAAAACGCTGGCCACTAATTGGAAAGTTGTCTACCGCCCGCTGCGTCTGCGCCCCATAAAGGGCGTCCGCAGGTACGGGAACTTGGCCCAGGGAGTCCCTCTCGATCCGAAAATCCTCTGACATATGTCCTCACTCCAGTCCTTTGTTGGCTTCGACTTCACCCGATTATCCCAAGCCGAAGGCGGCCCATCGCAACCTACAAGGAGGTGCACTCCTTGGTCAGACCTCTATTTCTCTGGCGGCCGAGTCGGCCGGAGCTCGACTCGGCTAGGCAGCGCCCGATCGGGAAAAGATAGGATGTTCAACACGGCCCGTGCGACGTCCTCAGGCTGCAACATCCAGGACGCATCCGCGTCGGGTTCGTCTCCGAAGAAATGCGTATTCACACTCCCGGGCATCACGCAAGTGACCCGGACTCCCTGGTGGCGCAGATCCAGCATCATGGCCTCGCTCATCCCCAATAGCCCCCATTTACTAGCGTTGTAGGCAACGCCCCCCGAAAACGCATTTCGCCCTGCCAGAGAACCAATATTCACGATCCATCCGCTCCCGGCTTCAATCAGATGGGGTACGGCGGCTCTCGAGCAGTGGAACGCACCATCGAGATTAGTACGAATCTGCAGATCCCAGTCCTCTAGACTCAGATCCTGGATCGGAGCGAACCGGCCCAACCCCGCATTGTTAACGAGGATATCAAGCTGACCGAAGCGATTCACCACGTTCTGCATAAGGCCCGTACACTGCTCCGGATCGCGGACATCGCATACGATCCCGTGGGCCTTGCCCGGTCCCTGTTCCGACAGTTTGCTGGCGGAGTCTTCCACATCGGAAGCAGTGCGACTAGAAATCACCACCCTGCCTCCTCGAGCGACCAGCGCCTCGGAGATGGCCCACCCAATCCCTCGAGTGGCACCGGTCACCACGGCAACGATTCTCTCGAAGTCCGTCACTTGGCTCCTCCTTGATGCCCACACTCGTTTCCAGGGGACCCCAAAACCTCTGCGGAAAACCAACCCCTGTTCTCTCTCTTCAATCCAGATTAGGATCGCCCCCCTGAGAGGGTACAGTACCGCGATCCCGTCACCGCGTTTCGTCCACACCCCATCACCTAGGTCAATCTGCGCTGAGCACTCTCACGGAGGAAGCCAGCAAACCACGCGTCGCGCTTGTAACAGGCGGTGCAATCCGTGTAGGCCGAGCCCTGACGTTGGGTCTCGCTGAGGCAGGCTATGACATCGCCATCAACTACCACTCCTCCGGTGGAGAGGCGGTGAAGGTGTCGCGTAGGGTGGAGGAGCTGGGGAGAAAGGCGATCATGTTACCTGGCGATATTTCTCAAGCCCAGGATGTCGAGCAGATCGCTCTAGGAGTGAGAGATGAGTTCGGGAGATTGGATCTCTTGGTCAACAACGCCTCACTCTTCCGGAACACCCCTCTCCTCGAGATGGAGGAGGATGAATGGGACCGGGTGATGGCGGTGAATCTCAAGGGTCCATTCCTGATGGTGAAGGCTACTGTCGACCTGCTGACTCGAGCCGGCGGCCAGATCGTGAACCTCGTCGACCTCTCCGCGTTCCAACCCTGGGTCGACCATCCCCACCATTCGGTGTCAAAGTCTGCTCTCCTCCAGCTTACCCGTGTGATGGCGCGGGCTCTGGCTCCTCGTGTGCGGGTCAACGCGATCGCGCCGGGCGCGGTGCTGCTCCCTGAGGACTACGACAATGCCAAGCAAGATCACTCTCGAGCCCAATCGGTGCTCGGCACCCCCGGGTCACCCGAGGACGTCGTTCGAACTGTGCTCTTCCTTGAGCGCTCTCCCTTCATCACTGGTGAGGTGATCGTGGTCGATGGCGGCCAACTCCTGGGCACATGAGGCACCGGAACTGGCGATCCTCTATCCTCTAAACCTTTTCCTCCATTGGCTCTGGCTGAATCTCATCTCCTGAGTCCTCCTCAGGCTCGAGTTCCAGCCAGCGCTCGGCCTCTAGCGCGGCCATACACCCGGTTCCCGCGGCGGTAACTGCCTGGCGGTAGTACGAGTCCATAACGTCTCCCGCCCCGAAGATCCCCGGGACGCTAGTCTGCGTACGCCATGGGACGGGTGTGATCAGATATCCATTCTCGTCAAGCACCAGCTTGCCCTCAAGGAAGCCTGTGTTCGGAGTGTGCCCGATCGCGATGAAAAGTCCGCCCACCTCGAGCTCCCGCTCACCACCTCGTTCTGAATGTCCTACTCGGATCCCAGTGACAAAGTCCTCCCCTAGGACATCCGTAACCACCGTGTTCCACTCGACGCGGATCTTTTCGTTGGCTAGCGCTCGCTCAGCCAGAATGGGAGAAGCCCGGAACTGATTACGACGATGTAAAATTACAACTTCCTGGGCGAACTTTGTCAGATAAATCGCCTCTTCCATCGCACTGTCGCCCCCACCTACGACGGCTAAAACCTTATCCCGGAACGCGGGGAGCGCACCGTCACACACAGCGCACGCGGAGACCCCCCCTCCTCCTTGCGCGAGCCGCTGTTCGTTCTCCAATCCCAACCAGTTCGCCCGTGCCCCTGTGGCCACGATGACAGCGTGCGCCCGAATCTCGTTTCTGCCCGACGATCGGAGCACGAAGGGTAGCCGTTCTGTCTCGATCTCAACGATATCCTCCGTGACAATCCGCGTCTCGAATCGCTCCGCTTGAGCCCGCATTTCCGACATCAATGTCTGACCGTCAACCCCTCTTGCGAACCCCGGATAGTTTTCAACCTCGGTGGTAAACATCAGCTGCCCTCCCGGAATCATCTCCCGCGAAGGCTCGCCCTCGAACAAGAGGGGGTCCAGCTTCCCTCGGGCGGCATAAATTGCCGCGGTCCACGCGGCAGGCCCGGAGCCGATGATCACGACACGCTCCGTCTCTTTCTCTTTTTCTCTCATTAGGAGATTTCCATGGCGCTCATCGTCCTTTTAATACCTTCATTATCATGGGCCTAGCACCCACGATCGTAATGTCCTCTATGCCTTCTATATGCTTCGGTTATTTCTTTTCTAACGCCAAATTTGAGGAGCGTTTTCAGTCCCCTATCTCAAGGAATCTCCCTGCCCACAGCTCATCTATTCCTCGACACAACATCACGCGCGCGTTGTCATAGGCAATGGTTCGCAACGCCTCATCTGCTGGAAACCATTTGCACTCGGTGATCCCTTCGGAAAGCTCAGGCTGAGTATCGCTACGCGCCGACAACATAAGATAGAAGCGGCAGAATTTGTGGACGAAACGTTCCTTATTCCTGAAGGTCCAATCGATTTCCCCGAGATCGGGCCCGAGCCTCAGGTCGTCCAAACCGGTCTCTTCTCTCACCTCACGGAGTGCAGCCTCTTCCGGGCCTTCCCCCTCCTCCAGATGGCCCTTGGGGAGACCCCACCTACGGTAGGGGTCACGAATCAGAAGCAGGTGTGGGTCGCCATGAAGGATCCGTGCGACGACACCTCCCGCGCTCCGCTCCACACTGCGCTCGATTCGCCCAGAAGGCACTCCGTCAACTCGCGCAGGCAGAGGCTTACCGGAGATCAGGGATCGACTCTCCCCAGTAGCGTTCAACTCGTCGGGATCAGAAGATCGAAAGGCGGACATAGCGGTTGGGGTTCTCCCGAATATCCTCAATGAGTTCACTCAGTTCAGCTAGGGTACTCTCCAATTCCACCGCCGTCGACGTGTCCTGCAACAGACGTCCCAGCGTCCCGTCTCCTGACTCACTGGATGAGGAGACGGCCCCACACGTCCATATGTCGGAGAGCCAGCACGGTTTGACCTGTGAAGACACCCCATCGCCCGATCCCGGTCACAAGCGCGACTCCTCCTCTTCCGAGAGCCGAAAAAGGTGCTAAAAGTCGGTCGGTCATTTCCGCCGCGGTTTGGGATGGTGGCGCGGGCCTCGACTCCTGCGCATGAGAGTGGCAGGATCCCTGAATCGTCCCGGCAGAAGAAGCCTAGAGCGGGATAAGAAAAGATAAACGATGCTGGGAATACTACGCTACCCGTCGGAGGCTCTGGACTGTCGCGCGATATCAGCGCGAGGGAAGCCCGTCTTCCAGGGTGAACGTCACCTCCTCCGTGCCCTTTCCGTCTACGGCCGGAACCTCACAGGTGACCGTAAAGCGGGAAACTCTCTCCCGATCACCGTTAACGACAACCTCTACATCGATCCCTTGCTCAGGACAGGAGATCCCGGTTCTCACCCGATCACCTGGCTGCTGCTCACCCCGCTCCACCGGATTCCGGAAAAGCGTCATCGTGGATTGCCGTCCGGATTGTAGTAGCCGAGTGATCTTGACGTGCCGCAACCAGTCGGGCTGGTAACTCAGCTCATAGGAAAACCCCCTTTGGTCGACCCCAGCACCCTCACGGTTATGTCTTCCCACAAATCCTCCCACATGAGAGTCCTTGCTCTCCATTGCGGTGACTTCGCGCTGATCATGGTTGCGGCAAACCCTCGAGGCCGGTTCAGCGAGACTCGGCGAATGTCCCCGAGGGACCCCACACCTGTCAAGGGATTAACATGGGGACGGGGCGCGGAATCCCCGAATCCAACCACCCAACGGCCTTGACCGGCTCACATCCGGCCATTACTATTTTCACAATTCCTCAAATAAAGACTCCGGGGACGGACGTTCAGCGTTCACTCCCGACCCGCCCCCGGTTTTTCTCCTGCCCTATTTTGGCCTCTGGCCTTTGGTCAACGTACCGGCCCTCAATCAGGGGCTCTCGGACTGACACCCACCCTTTCTCAAAACTCTGTTTGTAAAAGCTGACCTGGAGATCCCCGTGGACATTGCCGAACTGAAGAGGAAGAACGTCCAAGAGCTGCACAATCTAGCCGCGGAGTTGAGCATCCAGAACTACTCTGGAATGCGCAAGCAAGACCTGATCTTCCGCATCGAGCAGAACCTCCTCGACACGGATACGGTTCTCAGAGGAGAAGGCGTGCTCGAAATCCTTCCGGAGGGTTATGGCTTTCTTCGCTCACCGGATTGGAACTACCTCTACGGACCCGACGACATCTACGTATCCCCCTCTCAGATAAAGAGATTCGATTTGAGAACCGGCGATACGGTTCTGGGCCGGGTCCGTCCTCCGAAAGACGGTGAGCGCTATCTGGCTCTCCTCAAAGTAGAAGAAGTGAATCTCGGGGAGCCCGAGGAAGCGAAGCATCGGATCGCCTTCGACAACTTACGTCCGAGGTACCCCGAGAGTCGGATCCAGCTCGAGAACGCCGAAGGTGACATCTCAATGCGGATTATGGACCTAGTCGCGCCGATCGGCATGGGCCAAAGGGGACTCATCGTGTCGCCGCCCAAGGCCGGTAAGACAATGCTCCTCCAAAAGGTAGCAAACGCAATTCACGAGAATCACCCGGACATCTACCTGATCGTCCTCCTGATCGACGAACGACCAGAAGAAGTGACAGACATGGAGGAACACGTGGATGCGGAGGTTGTCTCGTCAACCTTCGACGAGCCGGCCGAGCGTCATACTCAGGTCGCTGAAATGATTCTCGAGAAGGCGAAACGCCTTGTCGAGCATAGTAAGGACGTCGTCATCCTCCTAGATTCAATCACCAGGCTGGCTCGCGCGTATAACGTCACTGTTCCTCATTCCGGCAAGATCCTCTCAGGCGGAGTTGATGCCAATGCGCTGCACAAGCCGAAGCGCTTCTTCGGAGCGGCACGGAACATCGACCAGGGCGGGTCCCTCACGATCATCGCGACAGCACTCGTAGAGACTGGTAGCCGGATGGACGAGGTGATCTTTGAGGAGTTCAAGGGCACCGGTAATATGGAGCTGATCCTCGACCGGCACATCGCAGACAAGAGGATCTTCCCCGCTATCGATTTTAACCGATCTGGAACCCGGAAAGAGGAGCTCCTCCTCAGCGACACGGAGCTGAACAGAGTCTATCTCCTGAGGAATTTCCTATCTGACATGCCCCCCGCAGAAGCCATCAACTTCCTCATGGAACGCATGAATCGAACCAAGACCAACCGGGAGTTCTTGGACTCCATGCAGAGTAGCTGAGCAGAGAAAGTGATCGGCATCGTCGGAGGCGGAATCTCTGGCCTCTTTCTCCTCCATCTACTGACCGAGTCAGGTCTGGAAGCAATCCTTTTTGAGAGTTCACAGACCCCCGGTGGTGTCATGCAGAGCCGCACGGTTGAGGGGCCTAATGGCCCGGTAACCGTCGATTTAGGTCCACAGCGGATGCGTCTCACCGCTGGTCTTGCGAGGCTCCTCGGTGAGCTGGATCTGATTGCCGTACTTCGTCAGGCCCCCGGTGGTATTCCATTTACAGTTTACCACGAGGGCACGCTCTATCCTGCCCCCCTTAGCATCGGCGATGCCTTTAGGACCCGCCTGATCTCGTGGAGTGGAAAGACGAGGGCCTTGGCGGACTTTTGCACCTCAGCGCCCCATCCCACAGAGTCCGTCGCTAACGCACTCACCCGCAAGCTCGGGCCTGAGATCTATCGCCGGCTGGCCGGTCCCCTCCTCGGAGGACTCTACGCCTCAGATCCCGAGCGCATGGAGGCCCGACATACCCTTCTGCGGGCACTTCGGCGAACGGGGACGAGAAGGAGCCTCCTTCTTGGTCTCCTCCGTGCTTCTAGATGGGAGCGGATCCCATTGGTTTCGTTCGAAACCGGTATGGGGGCTCTCCCGGTTGCTCTCGCAGGACGGCACCGCAACCGGATCCGGCTCGGAGAGCCGCTGCGTACGATCGCACGCACACGGACCGGAGGATACCGGCTGGAATCGGATCGAGAGACTCTCGAGGTAGACGAGGTGGTCCTCACCCTCCCCGCCCCACAGGCGGCGGAGACACTCTCCTCAATGGCTCCGGCGACCGCTCAAAGTCTCGCGTCACTCTGCTATAATCCGCTCGCAGTCGTACCGTTGGTCGTCCCCATCGGAACTCGGCCGCCACAGACCGGATCCGGGTTCAAGATGACATTGGATGACCATTCCGCGACCCGAGGAGTCACAGCCCATGAGACGCTCTTCGACCGACAGGGATTGTTCACGGCCTTCTTGGGAGGGATGGGAGGGGAAGAACTGATGGAACTCCCCGACCAGGAGATCATGGATCAAGCACGCACCGACTTCGAGAGGGTGACAGGAGTGACAGCGATCCCCTTGTTGGTCCACCGAACTGCGATGCCAGCCTGGGATCGGAGCTGGGCGGTCCTTGACACGCTTACCCTACCGCAGGGGATTCATCTCTGTGCAGCGTTCTCGGATAGGCCGGGGATCGTCGGCCGCCTCGAGAATGCACAGAGGACTCAAGAGCGACTTGTCAGTTGACGAAAGATATGCCGACCCTCATCCTCCGGATCAACTACACGGATGGAGGGCAGCTGCTTGGAAGCCAGGCACAGCAAGGAAGCGGAACACCGTCTAAACCAGGCCCTGCTGGACACAGGCGCCAGGGATCCACGCGAATCCTATCGAGAGATGCTCCGCGAGCTGAAACTCAAGAGCGAAGCGGATTACCAACGTGCAGTCACAGGCTTTCAAGAGTCTGTACTCACGGCGATTATCGACAGAGGCGCAGAGCCATTGAGTTCATGGCTCCAGTTTGGCCGAGAGCTGGCTGAGCTATTGAATCCAGGTCGGGACGTCGTGATCGACGAGACCGGGCGAGCGAGGGCATTTACACCTCCACCCTTGTGGCGGGATCTGATCCTTCACCTTCCAGATGAGCAGCGTGCGAAGGGAATGATAGTGGGTCTCCCACCTGAACTCACCCTAGCACAGAGAGCCTCCGTTGAACTGCTCGCACAAGGGAGCGTGATACTTCTCGATCCCTGACCTCGGTTGGAACAGCGATGGACAAAACGAGGTAACCACTGGTATGAGTGCTGAAGACACTAGACTCCGGACTTCCAGGAACGTCGCATGGATGCCGAGACCCGGATGGGCCACGGTGCGCTTGGTCGGCACCTGTGCAGATCCATCCTTACGGCGAGGCCAGGTGGTCGTTCATGCTCCCTCAGAGGAACATCTAGTTCCCGGTGACTATCGGGAACTATCTCCGGGAACGACAATCATCGTACTGTCCGAAGCCACACATCTCGTGGAGGATGATCTCCACCTAGTGCGTGAGATCGCAGTAGTAGCAATCGGAGAGCCTCTTCCCTAGTCCCCAGATCACGGGCGGCCCGAACGAAGGGCCCGCAATCCCGGATGGGGTCACCATCGGCCTTGCGCTCGTTCCTTCCCCGGCAGCACCTCAAGACAAGTGGTCCACCAACCGGTGCGAATCGTTTCAATGAACTCAGTCGGCAACGACTCCTGCTCCATTTCCCGGGCGAGGGCATTATAGTCGTAGGTGAGCGGGATGAACTCATGCTCGAGTCCTGTGCTCCCAGCTTCTAGCATCACATACCACACGTTGTTTCTCCCATTGTTTGCCGGACGCCCCAACGCCCCAACGTTAATGTACGATCGATCGTACCCTAGCCGGCGGCTCCAGTGAATCCCAGTATGGGTCCCCAGTAGCACTGCGGCATCACGGTCCCTGGCCATCCCGTCCAGGAAGTGCGTTGGGGTCGTCGTCTCCCATAGGAATTCGTTCATCCTCCGCGGACTACCATGAAAGGCAAACACCCTCGCCTCACCTACCCTGAAGCGGAGGGAGTAGGGAAACCGCGCCATCCACCTCCGGTGGTCCTCAGATATACGAGAGAGAGTGTAATCGTAGGAGAGTCGCGCATAATGGTTGTCACGCGGATCGGTGTACCCACACTGACAGTCCTCGAGCCCGCGGGCAATCGAATCATCGTAGTTCCCACACACCACCGGCACATTGGCCTCTCTAAGGAGTTCCGCGGTTCGGTTCGGGTGCGGGCCAAAGGCCCCGAGATCTCCAAGGCAAAGGACCGCATCTGCCTTCCTCTCCTGAGCGTCCTCAAGGGCTCGACGAAGTGCGATGTGGTTTGAATACACTCCGCCGAAAACCGCGACCCGTCTGAAGCCAGGCTCTTCCTCCTCGCCCCAACGACCAGGAAGCCACGGCTCCTTATCCCCGGTGGACTCCGGCTGAGGGGTGTGTGCACTGCCGGGTTTGAACGAAATCTCCGACATTACCCGGTCGCCCCCCTCCGTCGGGGGAACATTAGAACAGATTGTACCACTCAGATAGCAGGTGAAGCATGCCGACTCACCTAATACGACTGGCTGCTCGACAGCCTCACCAAGCGTCGCACCCAGCCGAGCTGTCGGGAAGTCTAGAAGGATCGGGCACGCGTGCACACCGGTGGCTGTGACAAGCCGGGCGTGCGTGCAGAGCAGTTGACTTGAGTCGTACCCGTGTAGCATCTCGTGGGTGACGCGCTCGGTGTCGTCATACCCCCTGGTGCGCTTGACCTCCTCTCCGATAAGCAGTGGCGGGAGAATCTTCAGACGAGCCCGATCATATCCGATCTCCGCGAGAAGGTCCCGGAACTCTCTGAGACAACTTCCCGTATGTTCATCGGGCCAACTCCTCATCGCAGTTACGATGGGCAAAAAACCCTCCGCTACCAGTGACTCCATCCCCCCCATACAGCGCGCAAACGCCCCCTCGCCCCGGATGGCGTCGTTGGTCTCGTCGGTCACGCCATCAAGTGAAACCCGGATTTCAAGACTGTAGGTGGACTCGGATGCGAGGTCAGCCAATAGCCCTGCCCTCCGGCGTGGTATCAATGTCGCGTTCGTAAGAACAGTCGCAGGACCCAGAGCAAGCGTGTCCTCGAGAATGCCCTCCATATCCCGATTCATGAAGGGCTCGCCACCGGTAAAATAGTACTCCTTCACCCCGAGCGCCCTCGACTCCTCAAGGATCGGCCGAACCTGGTCCCGCGTCATGAACCAAAAGGAGTGATTGTCCGGAGCGCAGGAGATAAAGCAATGCTTGCACCGGAGGTTGCACACGGTACCGCCTACCTGGAACCAAAGCTCATCCAGCGAGTCGAGAGCAACCGACGGGCTGGCTCCGACGCCGGCAGACACTGAAGCCCCGCCTACGGTCCGAATTTGGATTCCAGACATATGTTAGCCCCCTCTGCTCATGAACCCGGGGGAAGTGCCCCGTGGTTCCCCTCCCCACTTACATCGCCGTCCCGAAAGAGCGACGTGGTCAAGTAACGGGCACCTGTGTCAGGAGAGATCGCGGCAACACGGTGGCCGGGGCCAAGCTGACGGGCAACCTGCATCGCAGCGAGGATGATCGCGCCTGAGCTCATTCCCAAGAACAACCCTTCCTCTCGTGCCAGCCGGCGTGCCAGTGGAAAAGCTTCCTCCTCCCATTGTGGCCGTACCTCGTCGAGAAGGTCCAGATCGAGATTGTCCGGAATGAATCCCGGTCCCATCCCCTGAAACTCATGTGCTCCACTCTCGCCCCCCGAGATGACTGCGGAGCGAGCAGGCTCCACGGCTACGATGCGAATCATTGGATCTTGCTCTTTCAAATATCGCCCCACTCCGGTGATCGTACCGCCCGTACCGGAGCCGTAGACAAAAGCATCGATATCGCCCTTCATGTTGCGCCACAACTCGGGGCCCGTGGTCTCATAGTGGATTCTCGGGTTGGCCGCGTTCGAGAACTGATTCGGGTAGAATGCCCCGAGTTCGCTCTCCAACTCCTCCGCCCTTTCCATCGCCGCCAGCATCCGCCGCTCCGGGTCCGTAAGAACCAACTCGGCTCCGTATGAGGTGAGGGTCACCTTTCGCTCATCGCTCATTGACGATGGCAGGCAGAGTATCAGACGGTACCTACGAACGGCCGCGATCTGGGCAAGGCCAATCCCAGTGTTCCCTGACGTGGGTTCGACGATCGTGCCCCCACGCTGAAGAAGGCCCCGGTCCTCGCCGTCATCGACCATAGCCCGAGCGGTCCGATCCTTAATCGAACCGGCCGGATTCATTCCCTCTAGCTTGACCCAAAGTTCGGCCATATCGGGTTCGACAACCCTGAGAAGCTGCACCACGGGGGTATGCCCGATGCAGTCATCTACTCGAGGGACGGGGGACGTCGCCACCTCATGGACTTGAGACTCCCGGTGTGCCGCACTGGAGGACCTTTTGTCAGATGATCCCGTGGAATCGGCTGGCTTCGACTCGGAACTCATCAGGCATCCCCCCAACGGCGCGAAGAAAAGCCGCTCAGGTCGGAATCTTTCCGACCGGAGCGGCCATGGTGTCTTTGAAGATGAGCAAATCCAACCCTATGGTGGTACTCAGGTTCCTGAGCGCAGGAATATGGGAAACACCCTTACAGCGCAATACGACGTTTTCCAACTGCCAGATCAACGCCCCGCCAGACACTTTTATCAGCAGAGTTCTTGGGAGATCATGTCCCTTGCTGAATGGGACGCCCTTGGGTAGACATAATGAACCTCACACAGGTGTGGTACGGGCAATCATTCCTCAACGGGCACAGCGCGTTCCATCTCAGCCGCAACCGACTCCGCAGA
>CAUZHN010000027.1:0-30788 GCA_963579625.1 Gemmatimonadales bacterium UBA6960 | reverse complement strand
ACGAGACTTCAGGGTTGAAAACCCTCGGCGGCGTGAGATCGGAGCAGCGGCGGCGCTTGTCAAGGACTGACCCGTTGACCCAAGGACACAGGGGATCTTAAGTAGCGATTTGGCCGCGCTGACAATTACGCGAAAGGAGCAGGACATGATCGGTCCACTAGGTTGCCGTCGGCGTCGCAGCGGTAGAGGGCCTTCAGCGGATAGTGCCCATGTTCCGCTGAATATAGGCCTCGCGGCGGTCGTTCTGGCGGTGTCGGGTTGTGTTCAGGGCGAAAGTGATGAGGTGCCTTCGCTCACCCTCGTCGAGGTCGGGCGACAGTACCTCGAGATCATTGTTGAGGCTGCCGGTGAGCTAGAGCCTCTTCGGACAGTGGAGGTCATGTCCAAAGCATCCGGAGAGGTGATTGAGGTTGTGGTGAACACGGGTGATCGGGTCGCTTCGGGGTCCCTCTTGGCACGCATCGATCCTCGGGACGTTCAGAACGACTTTAACCAAGCCGAGGCCGACTACGAGGTGGCTGTGCAACGCCTGGCGATTGCAGAAGCGCAGCTTCGGCGGTCCGAGAGCCTTCTGGAGGCTGGGGTCATCACGGAGCAGGAGCATGAGGGGCGCGATCTCGAGTACGCAAACTCCCAGGCTACCCTGGTGCGGGCTGAGACCAACCTAGGTCTCGCGCGCCTCAGATTGGCGGATGTAACCATCGGCTCGCCGTTGGATGGGACCGTGTTGGTGAAGAATGTGGAAGAGGGTCAGGTGATTTCCTCCCCTTCAGGAAATGTCTCAGGAGGGACGGTGCTCCTCACGATCGCCGACCTCAGCGTGATGCAGGTGCGAACGCTGGTAAGTGAGGTTGATGTGGGCCGCATTGAGCCTGAGATGCCCGCCACGGTCTACGTGGATGCTTTCCAAGATCGAAGCTTCCGTGGGGTCGTCGAGAAGATCGAGCCCCGGGCCATGATCGAGCAGAGTGTGGTGAACTTCCCCGTGATCGTTATCCTGGACAACGCGGAGGGGATCCTGAAGCCCGGTATGAGCGCGAATGTCTCCATTCTACTGGCTGAGCGGCCTAATGCGATCACGGTCCCGAACAACGCGATCGTGCAGTTCGATGAACTGGCGGCTGCGGCATCGGTCTTGGGGGTTCCTGATGAGAGACTCGAGATGGATCCTTCAGTTTTCCAGGAGCTTCGGCGGGAGTTGGCGGGCGGCGTGGTCGGCTTCCAGATTGCTAAGCGGGCGGGTGGTGCTAGGCCAGAGCGTAGTGGACGGGGTGGACAGGAACCGGAGGGGCTGCGGAGGCTCCGCGAGCGGATGCAGGCTGGTGATCTATCACAGGAAGAGATCCAAGCGATGATGCAGCGGTCCAGGGGTAGCGGTGGTGGTTTCCGATCTGGAATGGACGCTATGGCACGTGCGGATCGGGGTTCTGGAGCGTCGGTGATTGATGGCCGGCCGGGGATCGTTTTCGTTGAAGGGGAGGATGGGATGCTCGCTCCCCGGCCGATTCTCATTGGCGTCACTGACTGGAGTAACTCCGAAATCCTGGCGGGGCTCCAAGAAGGCGAACAAGTGGCGCTCATCGCGGTAGCCGGGCTACAGGAGGAAACTAATCAGGGATTCAGGTTCGGTGGTGGTAACATGAGATTTCGGTTCTGAGGTGACACGTTGCTGACCAAGGAGCTGTTTCTCGTATCATTGGCTGCCATCCGAGCCAACCTGCTAAGGTCGTTCCTGACGATGCTGGGAATCATCATTGGCGTCGGTGCGGTCATCACCATGGTTGCGTTAGGCGAAGGGGCGCAGCGGCAAGTGGAGGAACGGATCCAGCGGATGGGCACGGACGTACTCACCATCCGACCAGAGCGGGCGCGGCGGGGAGGTGTGGCCCAGGGGGATAGCCGCCTCTACATCAGTGATGCGGAAGCGTTGCGCGACGAGTTAGCGGGAGAGTTGACCGTTGCACCGCAAAATAGCAGCCGGATGCAAATCTCCCTTCTGCGATGGAACACCTCGGAAGACGTGCTCGGGACCTGGCCGGAATTCGCTGAGATCTATTCGCTCGGGATCGAATACGGACGCTTCTTCAATGAGGCGGAGGTCCAGGGTCGGCGACGGGTTGGGGTCGTGGGATTCTCGATTCCTGCGGAACTGAATACCCCCGCCCCTCTCTTGGTGGGTCGGGATATTCGGATTGGCGGACAGAGCTTCGAGGTGATCGGGGTGCTAGCAGAAAAGGGCGAGATGGGCTTCATTCGTCCTGACGATACGGTTTACGTGCCCTCTTCGACTGCGCAATACCGCCTCTTTGGGGGGAGAGATCGGCTTCAGGCGATCGTTGCAAAGGTGAATGCCGGTCCGGAGGGGATGGACGCAGCGTTCGACCTCATCGACCCGATCCTCCGCAGAGAGCACCGGGTTTTGGCCGGCGGGGACGTGGACTATCAGATCCGCAACCCCACGGACCTCCTCGAATCGTTCCAAGAGACTAGCCAGACATTCACCTTCCTGCTCGCGGGGATCGCTGGTGTGTCCCTGTTGGTGGGCGGTATCGGAATCATGAACATCATGCTCGTCAGTGTGACTGAACGTACCCGAGAGATCGGAGTACGGAAGGCTCTCGGCGCAACGCGCATGAACATCTTGTTTCAGTTCATCACGGAGGCACTTGTCCTCTGCGTTCTTGGAGGTGCTCTCGGGGTTCTCGCCGGAGTGGGTGGGGCTCAGATCGCCTCCGACATGGCTGCTTGGGACACTGTGGTCTCTCCGGGGGCGATTGTGGTCGCGCTCTTCTTCTCGGCCGGCATTGGGCTGTTCTTTGGGATTTGGCCTGCACAGAGAGCTGCGAAACTGGATCCCATCGTCGCACTTCGCTACGAGTGACAGTTCAGGTTCCTGAGGACACCCGTCGGATTCCGGGACCGGGCACCGCGATGGTACTCCTCCTGATCGTTGCTGTGCTGTTTTTGTTCGGAGGGTTTCCACTCCAACTCTTCTTCGGTGAGGTCGGTCTCCTCCTTACTCAGGCCGCGTTCATCTTACTCCCAGTTGTGATTTTCGTGTGGAAGGGTGGATTCGACCCAGTGCACACGCTTTCTCTTCGGATCCCGGCGAGTTCTCAGGTGGTTGGGGGCGTTCTCTTTCTCGCCGGGGGTCTCCAATTGGCGCTGGTCCTTGCTTGGCTCCAGAGCTTCGTGGTGCCGGTGCCGATTGAGTATCTTGAGGCGATGTCGGGTGTCCTAGAGGCGGACTCGCTCGCTCGGTTCCTCTGGCTTCTCCTGCTTGTTGCGGTTCTCCCCGCGGTGGCAGAAGAGGCGCTCTTCCGCGGCGTCGTGCTGTCAGCTTTTCGGCAGAGGCTTCCGACGGTGTGGGCCGTCATCGCCGTTGGACTCGTATTTGGACTTTTTCATCTAACGCCTGAAACCGCCTTCCGCTTTCTTCCCACTGCCTGGCTGGGGATTTTGCTTGGGTGGATTGTAATAAGCTCGGGATCTCTCCCCTTGGCTATGCTTCTCCATTTTTTGAACAATGCGGCGGTTCTCGCGTTCACGGCGATCCCGGCGATTCAGGGCCAGTCGGCTACCATCGGGGAGGAGAGGCCACCTCTCTTGCTCCTGCTGACTGGGTCGACCCTCTTTCTCCTAGGGCTATCGGTCTTACGGCGAAGCCGTGGTGAGCAGGTGGGAGCCTGATGGCGGGCATTTGGCTAGTTGTGCTTGCTGCCGTGGCAATCGTTTGTGGTTTCGTGGCGCGTCGGAGGGTTCGACGGAGTGTGAAGGGTCAGGAGCCGATGGTCACGGACGAGGTGCTTCGAAAGGTGTTGGGTGAGGGGATGGCCGGCCTCACGGAACCCGATGAGTCTTTGGACGAGGATCAGATCAGGAAGGCAGAAGACGAATTCTGGAGTACTGAGTGGGACGACCCGGAGCCGTGGGAAAGCTGATTCATCATCAGTGCTAAAGTCTCTCTGGGCGATTCTTCAGGGATTCCAACCGTGGCGGTAATACGCGCCCGGAATCGGTACAAGCCGCGGACTGGGTGGCGTGTCGTCCTCAGGGTCCAGGCGGTCCACTGCAAGTGCCCGGTTGAGACCGACCTCAATGCCCAGTGCATGCTGACTATGGACCTGCCAGTCGATGCCGATCGGAGCACGGAAGGTGAAGACCGATCCACTTTCGTCGGGTGTCCACGCGGTGAGGCTCCAAAATCCAGCTCCTACCACGGGACGGAAGTCTCCTTTTGAGAGGTAGTGCTTTCCTGCTAGAGCCACAGAGATCTCCCGGAAGGTGATCGTGCCCAAGGTGATCTCCACCGACCAGTCCCCGCGCTGGTACTCCGAGACGAGGCCGAGGAATGCAGTTCCTCCGATAGAGAGCCCAATCCTGATGCGGTTGCTGCTCGGATTCTCCTGCGTCATTTCCTGAGCGGCGAGCCGAAAAGCGGGGGTCAAGATGATCAGGAGGAGGACGATTGCAATCGGGAGCTTGGAGCGGCTCGCTGGCATGGGCTGGAAGGTAACACCTGGATCCTTAGCGTACACAGAGGGGTCCTACTCGACTCCCATGACCGGAAGAGGAATGTGGAAGTCAATGAGTGGATTGATGGAAGGAAGGTGCCCGGGTAGCTCCGGCTCCCAGCGCCTTGTGATACGAGGTGTCGGGGGTGTCCTCCTTCCTTGCGTTATCCTGATCGTCTTGGCGCTGATAGGGTGCGAGCCTCCGGATCACCCTCCGACATCATCAGGCAATCTTCCTCCTGATGCAGTTGCCTACTTGGAACCGGGTAGGGTCTCCACTTTCAATCTGCAAGAAGGTGTCGTCTACCGGTCTGTCCGGAGTCGGACTCGACCGTGGAATATCCACCTTATCGAGGTGGATGCGAGCCGCTGTGAACTGGGGTTTCGGGTAGTTCGGGCGGGCGAGGTCGAGGGGCGGATTGAGGTGAGCGTGATGGCGCGCAGGAGTGAGCCGGGAGTGATCGCTGCGATCAATGGAGACTTCTTCACTCCGGAGGATGTGCCCCTTGGGGTAGAGGTCTCCCGGGGTGAACTGCGTGGTCGAACGTCACGGCCCGTGTTCGCGTGGCGACCGGGGGAAGTCCCATGGGTGGGCCCGGTAGAGTGGGGAGGCGACTCCCTTCGACTTGGGAACTGGGCCGTCTCGGAAAAGGGGCCAGGCATGGGAGTTCAGGTGGTTGCCGGCTTTCCGTCTCTCCTCGAAGGCGGTGTCCCAGTGGGAGATCTGGAGTTGAGGGAGCGCCCTCAGTTCTCCGCTGAACGGCATCCCCGGACTGCAGTGGGATTCGATCCCGAGCGGCTCCGGCTTTGGCTCGTGGTGGCAGATGGTCGGCGTGAGGGGGTCTCAGAGGGAATGACTTTGCCTGAGCTTGCTGGCCTCTTCCACTCGCTTGGGGCTCGCGATGCGATCAACCTCGACGGTGGTGGCTCGTCGGTGATGGTGATCAGAGGCGAGGCGGTGAGTAGTCCCTCTGGCCCCGGTGGAGAGCGTCCTGTGGTCAACGGTCTGATTGTTCGCAAGGATGAGTCTTACTGTACTACTGACAGGGGAAGGCACCCCCATACGCCGTGGGAACTACTCTAATATGGGATCAAGCACGGTGGTTGTAGGCGGGTTCCCCCGGGGGGTCTTCCTAGAGCGTAGGAAGCGTGTTTTGAACGAGCTCGGTAAGGGAGCCATGGTTCTCCCAGCAGCTCCAGTCCTCTTCAGGGCAGGAGATTCGCAATTGCCCTATCGGCCCGACTCGGAGCTCTTCTACCTGACGGGTTTCACGGAGCCCGAATCCGTTCTCGTGCTCAGGGGATTCGCGGACGAAGCACGGACCGTTCTCTTTAGTCGACCCCGAGACCGCAGGGCAGAACGTTGGTCGGGCCCACGAGTTGGGCCAGCCCACGCGCGCACCCTAGTGAGTGTGGACGATGCTCGCCCGATCGGCCAGCTCGAAGATGACTTGGCCTCCCTTCTTGAGGGTGCGGATCGAGTCTTTTTTCGGTTTGGGGCAGGCTCACAGGCTGAGGAAGGGATCCTGGAGGCCCTGAGGATGGCGCGAACGAAGGGAACCCGGAGAGGAGTGGGGCCACGGGGGGTCATGGACCCTGGAGTGATCCTGGACGAGCTCAGGCTTCGGAAGGATACCTCAGAGGTTGAGGCGATCCGAGAGGCCGCAGCGATCACTGTGCAAGGCTTTCGGGCCGCGTTCTCGAAACTGCGTCCTGGAATGGGAGAATGGGAGTTGGAGGCCGATCTGGAGGCCACGTTCCGTAGATTGGGTGCGGGCGGACCGGCATTTGCCAGTATCGTGGGCTCGGGTGCGAACGGCTGTGTGCTCCACTACATCCAAAACTCGAGACGAATGGAGGCTGGGGAGCTGGTTCTCGTGGATGCCGGTGCAGAATTCAGGATGTACTCTGGGGATATTAGCCGAACGGTTCCTGTTTCAGGGAGGTTTTCAGCCGAGCAGCGGGACATTTATCAGGTGGTAGAGCTTGCTCGGCAGGAGGCGATCAGCCGGATTCGACCCGGAGTCCGCGTCTCCCATGTGCACGCGACGACCGTGAGACTCCTGGTGCGTGGACTCCGCGATCTGGGTGTGATCTCGGGTGATGAAGACGAGCTGATTGAGTTGGCTGCCCACGAGCCGTTCTTTCCGCACCGGACATCACACTGGCTAGGGCTCGATACCCATGATGTGGGGGACTATGCCCAGAACGGAGAATCTCGAAGTTTTGAGGTCGGGATGGTGCTTACGATTGAGCCGGGCCTGTACTTCCCTCCCAATCAGGAAGGGGGGAGCTTCGAGGGAATTGGAATTCGAATCGAGGATGACATCCTCGTCACTGAGGATGGAGCCGAGATCTTGAACGGGGGTCTCCCGACCGAACCTGAGGAGGTCGCTGCACTGGTGGGGACGGAAACGGAGTGATGGATGGCACTCAGGTGGACCCGCGGGTTGCTTGGGTTCTCAGAGGTGGTGACCGATTCTATCGCGGGCACGGCCTCGGTAACGACTACCTAGTGTTCGACGCGGTGGAGCCTGAGGGGGAGGGGAGTTGGGAGGTGACGCCCCCCGCGATAAGACGGGTCTGCCATCGGGGGGAGGGGGAGGGGGCTGACGGTCTATTGGTCCTGTTACAGAGGACCCCCACAGACGAGGGTCATCTGGTGCGGGGATTCAACCCAGACGGTACTGAGTTTGAACGTAGTGGGAACGGACTCCGAGTTTTGGCTTCCTACCTTTCCAGGGAAGGGCTCATCGGTGTCGAGGCATTCAAGGTGAGGTTTGGAGACAGCTCCCTTCTTGTGAAGGTACACGACGTGCAGCCGTGTGGGCGGTACGACGTCTCCGTAGAGATGGGTCGAGCCCTGGTGGGACTCCAGTGGGTGAACGGGGATCCGGTCCCGCTCGACCCAGACGGACGGGCCCTCCATCCTTCTCTAGGCCCGATCACGTTCGTGCCGGTCTCCGTTGGGAACCCCCACGCCGTTGTGTTCTCCTCAGCACTGGCTCGCGCGGAACTGGATGAGGTCGGACCATTCCTTGCCCGTCATCCGGCCTTCGCCGAAGGCACGAACGTCCAGCTCGTTGACGTGGTGGGTCCCGATCGCCTGCGGATCGGAGTGTGGGAGAGGGGCGCCGGACGGACAAGTGCTTCTGGGACAAGCTCATGCGCTGCGGTCGTGGCTGCGGTGTCGACTGGGCGACTTGAGCCGGGAGTGATAACGGTTGAAATGGAAGGTGGAACGTTGCTGGTTTCGGTCACGCGAGATCTCGAGGTAACCCTTAGAGGGCCGGCCAAGGAGGTGGTTGAGGGTCGCCTTACTCCTGGATTCATGCGGAGGCTTTCCGAGCTAGTGTGAGTCCGCCATTCAGGTTCTGACCCGTTTTAAGAGGATCAGCCCGGCAACAAGAAAAAGGGCATTCGGCAGCCAGGAGGCGATGAGGGGATCCAAGGTGCCTGCATATCCCAAGTTCTGCGAAACGCGGAGTAGTGCCATATAAAAAATGAATGTGACTAGTGAGAGCCCTACTCCAAACGCAGTCCCACCCCGTCTGGACGAGTTGGCCAGCGGTGCCCCAAACAGGATGATTACAAAGGTGGCCGCGGGGATCGCAATCCGTTCCTCCATCTTGGTGAACGTCCGTCCAACGTCTCCGCCCGATCTCAACAGTCGATCTCCGAACCGCTTGAGCTCGCCGTAGGTCATTTCGTTCTCGTCTCGCACCGTCTCTAGTAGGTCCGCGGGTCGCTCGGTCAAGGTGCGGATAAGCGCCGTCGCAAACCTCACAGTGGATTCTCTGCCGTCTGAGAAAATCTCCCGGATGAAGCCGTCTTGGAACATCCATCCCCGCTCCTCTCCCCAACGAGCTTGGTTGGCATGGATGTACCTCATGGGAGAATCCGGATCGCGCGGTAGCATCTGAAGGGATACGCCCATCATGCTCCCGTTTTCTGGGGTCAGGCGCCGAGCGCTCAGGGATTCTCCGCTGTCCGTGATGTACACGAAGTCACTTCGCCAATCCTGGCCAAGCTCTCTGCCTCCCCTCAAGCCCTCCGCAATCTTTGTTGTGCGCGGGGCAATCTCGGAAAAGACAAGACCGATGCCGGATAGAACCACACCCATTAGGAGAAGCGGAACTATGAGCCGGTGAAAAGATATCCCTCCTGCCTTGGCCGCCATGATCTCATGGTGGATGGTCATCGGATGGATTGTAAACACCGCTGCCAGCAGCGCAGCAATCGGAAATGACCAGAAAAAGAATTGAGGATACTGGTACGCATAGGAAACCGCTGCGTCTCGTAGGGTGACTCCTTGCGCTAGATAGCGGTCCAGATTCTCCGTCACGTCCCCGAGGATGAACAGGAGAGGTGCGCCGAAGAGGAAAACGAGAAACAGCCTAAGGAAGGTTGCGGCAACGAGGCGATCTAGAATCCGCATCCCTATGCTTCTCCTGCGGTCATAGGAGCTTCCGCCCGGTGAGGTTCCCTGCCTATCGTTGTCTTGATCCTCACCAGGAACTGGGTCCAGGTACTTCCCCGGTTGGTGGAGATTCGATCTGCCACCTTCCAGAGGAGGAGGATTGCGGAAGCCAGGAGAAAGAGGTTGGACGCCCACATAGCAAGGATCGGATTCACCTGGCCCTCATCGGCGAAGCGTTCACCCCCGATCAGTCCCATCCAATACAGAAAGAAGATACCCACGGAGGCAGCTACAACCATCCCGATCCCTCCTTGTGGGAAGCGCATCGCTAGGGGTGGCCCCAAGAGAAAGAAGATGATGCATGCGAAGGAGATCGCGTACTTCTTGTGGATCTCTACCAGATACCGCGCAAAAGAGAGCCGGTAGACGTCCCAGCGAGCCCGGTTCATTCGGTGGGTGTTAGACACCCCCCTCACGAGCGTCGTTGGCGAGACCTCTGGGCCGGCAGCGGCTTGAGTGCTTGACTGCGACGACGCCAACTCCTCTTCCGTCATTCCCTGCAGCGCGGCATTGACCGCTTCCCGAGATGCCAGCAGACTCTCCTCCCCGAGAATCTGCAGTTGAGAGACACTGTTATTCGCCTCGGTATGGAGCATCCTCACCGTCATCTCCCGATCGCTTCTGCTTGCGCTGGCTTGCCGCTCCAGTTCCTCGGCTACCCCGTGTAATGGGAGGATCTGCGTATCATACCGGAGCTGCTGAAACGTTCCCGGTCGTGTATCGGAAACCTCGAACACGACGCCGTCTTCCAGTGTTAGGACAAGGTCTCGAAGGTTTGCGGTGAAGGCCATCCGGCCGCGCTCCGCAATGATCGTTCGTAGTTCTCCGGTCTCGCTCAGGTCGAAGATCGTTACGTCTTGAAGTTCGTTTGTTCGGGAGTCAATGGAACTGGCCCTGAGGAAGTACTTGGTATCGTCCTCGGTATAGATCTCGTTTACGATCTCCTCTCTCAGTTCAAACGTCGGGCTCTTGCTTCCTATGTTGGTGAGCAGGGAACTTAGTCGATGGTTTGCTTCGGGGAGGACTTGGTCGTTGAAGAAGAAGACCGTCGCGGAAAGTACGAACCCGACACCGACCAAGGGGAGGATCAGGCGGATGGGGTGAATCCCTCCCGCGGCCATCGCTGCCACCTCGTTATTCCCCGTCAGCTGAGAGAACACATAGAGCGTTGCGACGAGGATCGACATCGGGAATGTGAGCGCGATCACGTGAGGGAGAGAAAGCACGAAGAACTCCCCGATTACCAGCAGGTCCAGGCCCCGGCCAGCGAGATCGTCTAACCGCTGGGCGACGGCGTTGAGAAAGATGAGAGCCGTTAATGCCGTGAACGCGAAAAGGAAGGGCCCTATGTGGGCCCGGATCACGTAGCGGGTGAGGATCTTCATGGGCGTCAAGATCTCTAGGCGTAGTTCCTTCTTCCCTATCCCACCGGATTGGAAGCGTATCTTACCCTTGGCCTGCGTGCGCGGTCCAATGAAATCAGGGGCCGGACCTAACGACCCAACCTTATAGCCGTTCTCCTCTTCACAGGCTTCCTTTCTATAGGACACACGCTATCTGCCCGGACCAGCACCGCTGATGGCACCATGTCCCCGTTGTCCGATCTAGCCGTTCGGTTCATAGTTGATCCCTCGGCGATGCTCAACCTTTTAATCATTCCGTAGGAGGAGCATGCGATTTACCGCGAACATCTCTATGCTTTTCAAGGAGTATCCTTTAGTTGATCGATTCGCTCGCGCAAAGGCTGCCGGATTCACCGCAGTGGAACTGTGGTGGCCGTCGGGAGAGGACCTCGCCGCGGTAGAGCAAGCCGCGAAAGAGGCTGGCGTTCAGGTGACCGGACTCAACTTTGACGCCGGGAACATGTCCGCCGGTGATCGTGGTCTCCTGAGTGATCCCGATCGACACTCGATCTTTCGCGAAAATGTGCCCGTGGCGCTGGGATTGGCGAAGCGGCTCGGCTGCAAGAAGCTCAATGCACTAGTTGGTCTGCGGCTTGCGGAGATCCGCCTCGAAGACCAGTTAGACCTCGCGAGGACCAACGTGGCTTGGGCAGCGGATCAAGCGGCACAGCAGGATGCGGTCATTCTGATCGAAGCGTTGAACAGCTTTGAAAACGGACCGTATCTGCTGACATCGACGCGGGATGCGTCCGAGTTTGCTCGTTCGCTTAAACGCACGAACGTCAAGCTGCAGTTCGACGTTTATCACATGCAGCGCATGGAAGGGAACTTGATCGCCACGCTTCGCGAGTACATCTCCGATATCGCGCACATCCAGGTCGCCGACTCACCCGGCCGTGGAGAGCCCGGAACGGGCGAAATTCACTATCCCTATATCTTCCATCAGTTGGAGGAGATAGGGTACCGGGGATACATCGGATTGGAATACAAACCATCGACCGGCAACACACAGGATAGCTTGACATGGCTGCTGGAGCGCGGGCGCAGTGGCGAGATTAGGGCGGCGGATATAGACATCTACGGAAGCTAAACCCAGCTAAGGACACACGATGGACGGTAAAGTCGGATTCATTGGTTTGGGACTGATGGGAAAGCCCATGGCCAGAAACCTCATGAAGGCGGGGTACAGTTTGGTGGTGCACAACATCCCGCCCGAACCCGCACGGGAACTTGCTGGGGAGGCGGCTGTTACGAACGGCCGTGAAGTGGCCCAGCAAAGCGATATTATCATCACCATGCTTCCGGACTCTCCGGATGTGCAACAGGTTGTAGCGGGACAGAATGGGGTGCTTGAGGGGATCAAGGAGGGTGCCCTTCTCATTGATATGAGCACGATCTCACCGGTGGTCACGAGGCAACTTGTAGAACGGGTCCGAGAGAAGGGAGCGTCGATGCTCGACGCTCCGGTAAGCGGTGGTGACGTTGGTGCGGTTCAAGGAACTCTGTCGATCATGGTGGGTGGTGCCCCGGCCGATTTCGAGCGCGCGAAGCCCCTATTTGAGGTGATGGGCAAGACGATCGTTCACGTGGGGGCGAATGGGGCTGGCCAAGTGACTAAGGCGGCCAACCAGGTCGTTGTCGGTATTACCATTGCTGCAGTGTCGGAGGCGCTTCTTCTAGGTGCTAAAGGGGGCGTTGCGCCGGACAAGCTTCTCGACGTGCTTGGCGGAGGGCTTGCTGGCAACAAGGTTATGGAGGTAAAGCGGGAGAAGTATCTCACCCGCAACTTCACGCCTGGATTCCGGGCCGAGCTGCACCATAAGGATATGGGCATTGCGCTGTCCACTGCCCGAGAGTGTGGGTTGGTCCTGCCCCTGACGGCGATCGTGGATCAGCTGTTTCTGGCGATGCGGAAGAAAGGATGGGGAGGGGAGGACCATTCCGGGCTGCTCCGCGTGCTTGAAGATCTCGCCGACTACGAGGTCATTTGATCAAGGCTCGGCAGGAGGCGACGGACCAATGCCAACCTGCGGCAAATCGCGTCTTCTTCCAGACAGTATGCTTCCCCAGTTCCTACTCAATGCAGATGAAGACTCAGGCCATCTCCTAGCGTAAAAGTCTGTCTGGTTCTGTTTTCTACCACTCCCCACTCCGTGCCCTGATGAAAGAGCCGAACGATATGCGGGTGCACCCTCGAACCTAGTCAGAGCCGAAGTAATCGGTTCACTTTGATCACGAACCCACGGTTCGACAGCTCAGACCACCTGTCGAGCACGTCGGCGTTTCGATCCTCGGTGTACACAATGAAGAGCTCGCTACCGGGGGCCCACTCCCATCGCAGCCGAATATTGTTGCTGAACGTGTCACTGCCCGTGTTGTACTGAACGAGCCCACTAAAGAACGTTCGGGGGCTCAGGCTGTAGGTAATCCGGGTCCGGGCCACGTGCTGGTTGAATTGCCCGTCGAATTCCTGTAGCTCAGGCAGGTCGATCCAGTTGAACTCGATGCTGGGCTCGACGGACATTTGCGGGAGGACCTCGATACGGCCACGGCTCATACCCACAGACGTGACGTTACCGGAGTAGAAGCTGCCCTTCGTCAACGAGAGGTTGCCCGACATTCGGCGATTGGGGCCAAAGAAATAGCTCACCTCGACGTCGCGGAAAGAGTAGCGGCCTGCCGGGATGAGTGCACCCGAGATGCTCGTGCCCTCCTCCAATCTCTCGTAGATATCGGTGAAGATCACGGTTAGCCAGTCAGTGTTCTCGAACTCAACCTCTAAGCGGCTCGCTCTATTACGGCTTTCCAAAAATCTGAGCCGCTCATTCTCTACGTAGCCGACAACTCCAGAGAAGCTGGCACGGCGGATGGAGGAGATGGATGTGAGGCTGGGACTGAACCGCCCGAATATATTGCTTTCGCGGAAATCACTCCTCCGAAGGAATCCAATCTCAGGGTTAAAGTTGTCGCCAACTAAAACGTGATCCATGGCCGTACTCCATACTTCTCCTCGCCAAGCCACCCTGGCCCGATAACTCTCGTCTTTGCCCTCGAGTTCGTCGGTTTTGGTTTTTGCATAGTAGCCGAAGATCTGAAGGTTCTCCATGAAGTTGAAGTTTGCGTCCGCTCCGTACGCTCGGTTGGATCCTGTACCTGACAGGCTGGACCTGGAGCGATCCTCGAACAGCACGCCGACGCTGCTTCGGGCGAGTACGTCTCGACGAATCCTCAGCACGCTAAAGGTCGTTGGTTCGGCGCCTACGGCCAGGTTGTCATCGGTCCGGATGCCGACGGCTCCGACATCAAACGATCCCACCTTCCCGGTGACCCGACCACCCCCCCAAATGGGCACTGGCTCACCATTTTGGAGTCCGATCCGTCGGCTATAGAACAGCGTGGGTGCGCTTACACTCCGTGCTCCGCGTCCTCGGCCAGAGCTGCTTATGCTCGAACTTCCGGGTGGGCCACCCCCACCGCTAGCGCCCGGACCTCTGCCACCATTCCCAAACTCGAAGATCCCCCGACCCTCCAGAAAGAACTCCCTCTTTTCCGGAAAGAAAAGGTTGAAGCGCGTGAGGTTCACTTGCTGCTCGTCTACTTCCACCTGAGCGAAGTCCGTATTGAAGGTGAAGTCAGTGGTCAAGTTCTCGGTGATCCCGTACTTGACATCGAGCCCGGCGTCGGCGTAACCGTTGTTCGAAATAGCGGGGTTTGCGGTCAGGTCCGTCTTGAGACCTGAGATCACATAGGGTTTGACCTCGAGATTCCTACTTGAGGGCGGCGCCTCGATCCCCACTAGGGTCCCGTAACTCGATACGCGTTGCACCCCCTGGGCTCCGTTCCTAGCTGAGAATGAAGGCGGGAGGGTCGTGAGGTGGCTCCACTCGTTCTTTCGAACGATGTAGCGCCTCATCTGAATGCCCCAGACCTGGTCCCTCCTGTCTCGATAGCGGAGCGATCCGAATGGGATCGCCATTTCCACGGTCCATCCACCATCAAAGCGACCTGTCCGGATCTGAGCGAGGGGATTCCAGTCTGTATTCAAGTCCTGTTCATTCGTGATCTGTAGATCTGAGAAACCGCCTAATGGGTTGGCGAAAAAACCCACGGCATTCCGACGGTCGTAGTAGGTATCTAGGAAGACGCCGAACTGGTCGTTTACCTCAAGCAACGGTGAGTCCCGTCTCATCTCGTTAGCGACCCAATCTCTCTCTGGGGCGGAGTCCCAAATGCGCGCAGATACGTACACGTTCGAGTCGTCGAACCCGACCCATGCTTCGGTAAGTTCTGTCGGAGCCTCTCCATAGTTCGGTTGGTTTTGGATGAAATCTGAGACTGAGGCCGTGCTTCCATAGAATGCCTCATCCAACTCACCATCGATTCGGAGTGGCTCCGTTATTCTGATAGCCCGGAGTGTGGCCTGGCCCTCGTCATCTCGGCTGATGACATCTGGGGCTATCGGAGGAGGTGGGCCCACAATCGTGATTCCATTGGTCTCAAAAGACACCGGTACCTGGGCTTCCACACCTGTGGAGTGGGTGAGAAAGACGGAGCACATATATAGGAAAGCCGCTACCGGCGGACCTAAGATCGAACGTTGAATAGGCATACAGGCTCTAGGTTGCTGTGTCCTGAGGCCGAAGAGATCACTGAAAATGTGACAAAGGAAGGTACCGCTGCCCATTGCTCTCTCTCAACCTTTTGTCTTGTATCACCGGAGCCATCCATAGAAAGCCACGATTCCTCCACCGAGTGATTCTACGGGATCGCTGGTGGATGATGTTGTCATCCTTCTTTTCCGGCTTTTCCGGACCACTCCCCCGACGTTTCCTCGGATGGGCGATGCCTGGCCCTCAACAAATCGACCTTCCAATCCGCTCCGAGGAATGCCCTTTGAGAACTTCCCCTGTGGGCTTTTCGTTTTTCGGAAGCAAGCCGCGAGCCAAGAGATAGGGATGCCCTCTCTTTCGGGATGATACTGCCTGTACCCCCTGTATTTGTAGGGTCTCCCCGTGGGCCGTTCGACACTCCGGGCGTCATAAACTGTGGTATGGGGGTGGTGTGGAGTGGCGCCCCTTAGGAGCTTGCCAACCCCGCACTTGCAGGATACCCTCACAAGTGTCTGACCCCTAGGCAGGGTCCGGAGAATCGGCCCTACTTGCCTTCCTCCGTATTGGGCCAGGGTTACACACGGACACCCGTACTCTCGGAGGTTGACCAGGCTCGACCGAGGAGTCGTGGTTCTGTCATTATTATTGAGCATCTCCCCCGTTGTTCTCCAAGCTCAGCAACCAACGCTGAGTCCGGCAACCAACTCTGGCCGGTCCACCGTTTATGCCCCGAACGGTATAGTCGCTACGAGTCAGCCTCTCGCAACGAGCGCTGGACTCGAAATCATGCAAACTGGCGGCAATGCGATCGACGCTGCCGTCGCGGCGGCGGCAGTCTTGAACCTGACCGAACCGCACATGACAGGGATGGGTGGCGACATGTTTGCCATTCTTTGGTCGGAGCAGGAGAAGCGCTTGGTTGGGATGAAATCGGCGGGTTCTGCGGGTACGATGATGACACGAGAGGAAATCATCCGACGCGGTCATGACGATGTCCCGGGCAGCGGACCCGAATCCGTTACGGTGCCAGGGGCGCTCGCTGGTTGGGCAGCCCTGATGGATCGGTATGGGAAGTTGACACTCGCAGAGGTGCTCCAGCCGGCTATCCGACTTGCAGAAGAGGGATTCCCTGTTTCGCCGATCATTGCGAGCGATTGGTCGGGCCAGGTTGGAAAGCTCTCCAGGGATGTCGGTGCGACTGGGACATTCCTTATTGATGGAAGCCGGTCTCCGGAGGCGGGAGAGTGGTTTCAGAACCCCGAACTGGCTTCGAGCTTTCGGCAAATAGCCGCGCACGGCCCTTCTGTGTTCTACGATGGGGATCTTGGTTGCCACCTCGTGGATGGGCTGCGTGACCTTGGGGGATTCCTGACGTACGATGATTTGAAGAAGGTGAGAGTCGAGTGGGTAGAGCCCGCAGGTGTCGAATATGGCGACTACAAACTCTATGAGTTGCCGCCGCCCGGACAGGGAATAGCTGCATTACAGATGTTGCGGCTCTTGGAGGACATCGACCTCAAGTCAATGGGCCACAACTCAGTAGAGTATCTGCATCATTTGATCGAGGCGAAGAAGATCGCGTACGCCGATCTGGCTGGTCACATTGGGGACCCCGACTATATGCGCATTTCGGTCGAGGATCTCTTGACCGACGAATACATTGACGCCCGCCGGCCCCTCCTTGATCCGACGGTAGCGGCTGAGCGAGTTGAACCGGGCGAAGCTTTTACCGAGAGCGAGACGATCTATCTCGCGGTGGCTGATGCGGACGGTAATATGGTCTCGTTCATCAACAGCGTGTTCGGCTATTTCGGTTCGGGTGTGAGCGTCCCGGGCACAGGGTTCATCCTACAGAATAGAGGTGCCGGATTCACTCTTGAGGAAGAGCACCCTAATACGGTTGCGCCTGGAAAGCGGCCTTTCCACACGCTGGCACCAGCCTTTGCTACGAAGATCACGCCGGAGGGCGAAGAGCCCTGGATGGCGTTCGGTGTGATGGGTGGAGGGATGCAGCCCCAAGGGCATGTGCAGGTTTTTCTGAATATGATCCTCTTCGGGATGGACCCCCAGGAAGCGAATGATGCTGCGCGTTTTCAGCACAATAGAGGTAGGAGCGTATCCTTCGAGGCTCCGATCCGTGAGGAGGTGCGTAAGCGACTGGGAGCGCTTGGCCATGAGGTGGAGGGCGGGAGTGCTTTTGGTGGCTCACAGATGGTCGTGAAACTCGGAAGAGGTTGGGCCGCATCGTCCGACGTACGGAAGGATGGACACGCGGCTGGGTTCTAGGGATCCTGCCTCCGCCAACACACCAGATCCTGTGAATAGCGGACTTGATACAGATTCGTCCCCTGACATGGTTGTGATCGGTGGGCCCCCCGGCCAGTTCATCTTTCTCGCGTCTGGCTATCCTCTCCCCATTCCCGGCGTGTCCCTGGACTGAAACCTTAGTGGCATCAGTTTCGCCACGGCAAATGTCACTGGGCTTGCTAGCGATACTAGTCGAAGGCAGGCCTGAGATCAGGACTATCGAAGACGTGGCGCGGTGGGCCCGGAACGGAGCAGGGATGCGGTAGTAGGCAAAACAGCCGAGCGCCAGTAGTTCACAGGGGAGGCGTCCGGAGGGTATTCTGCGGTGTGGAGCCCTGAATCTTTACATGCATTGGGAGGCTGGATCCAAACCGCGGTATAGTGAGTTCCAAGCCTGACGCTCCGGGAATGACGAGCGGCCTTCGGTACGCCTCTCTCCCATGGGCTGCTCGGACCTGCCACCTTTTTCTCGCATCCTACTCAGATCCGTCCTGCGACCGGGTCGACTTAGATTATCCTATGCTGAACCAGATCCTCCCATTCCTGACAGGGCTGCCGCCCTTCTCAATCTATTTCTTGCTTGGGGCTGGGGCCGCGCTCGAGAACATCGTACCTCCGGTTCCCGCCGACATGTTTGTGGTACTCGGTGGGTTCCTTGCGGCACAAGGAATGGCGGATCCGTTCGCTATATTTCTCATCACTTGGGGCGCGAATGTAGCCTCTGCTCTTATCGTGTACGCTGCTGGAGCCCGGTACGGGCCGGCGTTCTTCCGCAAGGGGTTGGGACGGTTTCTCCTTGACTCCTATCAGTTGGAGCGGCTTCGTGGATTCTACGACCGGTGGGGTCACTGGGCGATCTTCCTTACGAGATTTCTTCCGGGATTTCGGGCGGCGGTACCGGTTTTCGCTGGTGTAACCCATCAACGATTCCTCCCTGTAGCTTTCCCGTTGGCTGTCGCCTCGGCGATCTGGTACGGCTTCCTCACCTTCGTGGGCACGGTCGCCGGAGTAATTGACAGTCAGAGGGTTGGTCCGCAGGTAGTCAATACCACACGGAATCTCGAAACCATTCTAGGATGGGTGAGCGGCCTGAATCGGACGCTGCTGATTATCGCTCTCATCCTTGCAGCGGGCTTAGCGTACTTGTGGTATCGGAGCCGACATGTGGAGCGTTCCTGAGTTGTCGCGAGCTTGTTATGAAGTTTCCGGACGTGGATCGGAGCGGTGAAGTGGGGACAGAGCTAAGCTGGCATAGTGGAATCCATAGTCAAGGTATAAAACGGGATCGTCTGGCTCGAAACCTACGAAAGAGTCGAGTTCTGGCCTGAGGTGGCGAAATAAGATCAGGATGTTCGGGTCATTCGAGGGGCAGAACATTTTAGCAATTGGGATCGACACCTTGTTCTCCATGCCCGTTCTCCCGGAAAGGGTATAAAGACCGAGGGTTCTGTTGACGATCTGCCCAATCAACGGGGTGCCAGGTTGCGGCAGAAGATGGATTCAGCGAACGCGGGTGTCCCCAATAAGCAGGAGCCCCTCTGGCAGCACCCGAGACCGTACGACAAGCCCTCCCTCGGTTGCGGCAAGCTCCGTGATTTCCAAAGCATCCAACCTGGCTTCTAATCTCGCTTCGTCGGAGAGTTGGAAATTCAATTCTTGCATAAGCTCTCGACCTTCAGCCAGGGTCTCGTTCACTGGCAACCTAGCCCTTCGCCGGAGGAAATTTGGCAGGCCTGTGCTCAACAGCCACCCGGCTACTCGGGCAAGGATATCGTCCGTTTCAATCGAGAACTGGAGGTCGGGGAAACGGATCTGGTCAGTGCTAGCATCGAATACGGGGGTTCCCATTAGGTGGACTCGGGCCAGCAGTTCACCCTCGACTTCGAATTCCGCGACGACTCGACCATCGTTGGATCCCGAGAGTTTTACCGAGCGGATCTCGATCGTCCGCCCCGCGATCTGAAAGCGGCGGCCAACTACCACCGCCGAGGCAATTTCCGACAAGGTTCCATACTCAACTCGGGCCTCTACCACTATCCAGGGGTCTCCACCGTCTGAGTCGGAGCCGAGGGGAGGTAGAGGTCGATACGATATGTCCGGACGTCGTCCGACAACGATTTGCGGTTGGACCGTGATCTTGATCTCACCTCGGATCGGTTGTCTCGCGGATCCGGAGTTCTGATCAACTCGATATCCGAGTTCCAGAGGCCTCAGTGCAAGCCATGTATCAGGGGAGAGAGCAATGGGATCCTGGATCACTGCCCATGATTTCTCGATAGAGGATCGGAGGGAAACAGCGGCCAGAGCGGAATCGATCAGCGTGGCTTGGCTTTGGAGCCAGCGCCGGACCTCGGTCATTATCGGTTCCGTTGCATCAAGCTGGAACTGAAAGACTGAGATACGGCAGCGATCGTTCTGGGTGAGTGGTTGAACGGCCTCCACCATCACGTTCGAACGTAGGTGCCAGTCCTCGTCGATTTCAATCAGCGAGGACAAGACAACCGTGGCCCTCGGAGCGTCTACGGCTGTTTTCCCCTCCAAAACTCCACACGATGCCGTCAGTTCAATGCCGAGCGGGGTGTCATACCAGACTTGTCCACCGTACCGGACGACAGTGGTGAGCCGCACCGTATCGCCTCGGACCTCCACTTGAAAGGGCTCCCGTTCGGCCTCAAAAGCGTATTGGAAACGCGGGTCCATGGGGTAGCTTTGACGAGCCGCGAGCCCACCCAACAGGACCGGAACCTGGAGCTCCAGCTCGTCAATAAGTTCAACAGGCGTATAGAGAACGGGGATCACTATTGTGGAAATGGGTAACGCGCCCAGAGTAGCCACGGGTGCCATGGGGTCACGATCGGAACTTCGCACGATCAGAAGGATGAGCCCAATTCCCAGAAAGAGAAGGGCAAGAATCCGAATCAACTTACGAGACTTTGGAGGCCGCTCAGTCATAGCTCTCCTACAACATTACACGGCCAACGGCTCTCCCAGAGTGGCAAGCAGGACAGAGTGGCACGCAGGGCCAACCCGACTCGTGCTCCGTCCGGATCCGACAGTAAGCGCCCCAGCCCGAAGGTACCACTAGCGTTGGTTACGAAAAGATCTGCTACCATCCGACCAAATTCTGGAAGCCGAAAGCCGAGTGCCCAAACCGGTTTTTCTCCGCTGAAAGATCCTCGCCACTCGGGTAGGACCTCGAATGCTGCAACGCGGAACCGACCGGCCACAGCCATCGTAGCGAGTGAACGGGCCCCTGATTGGATGAAGAGGGGATTTAGGGTAAGCGAAAGCCCGGGCTGCAGTTCACGAACGGCAACTGCTTCCCCGAGAAAGTATCCCTGTTTCTTCCACTCACGACCGACAGTCACACGACCTCCCAGAGATAGGGGAGCGCCCGCTGCCTGATCGAAGAGAAGGAGTTGGGGGCCGAAAAGAATCTGATTTCCGTCCCCGATGGGGATCTGCATGATCTTTTCAGCGTTAGGGCCCTGGATGCTGGTCGTCAGCAGCTCGAACTGAAAGCGATGACCGAAGGCCCACGCCACCCGAACGCTAGCAGCACTCTTCGAGTCGATCGTGGTGGAGAGCTGCCAACCCCTGGGCGGAAGGGTAACGGCAGCTGGCACTGTAATGCCTCCTAGAGAGAGCAACGGGGCACCGGGCTCTCGCGTGCTTTCGGGCACGGACTCCCTCTCGGTTGGTGAGTACCGCAACGCTACCGAGTAGAGGGTAAGCGGTTTGCTGAGCTGGGTAAGGTGCCTCCTAGAGGGAGTAGAGCCGGCCGAGTTGGTCAGCCGTGCTTCGAGAGTGGTTCTGGGTGTTCCCCGAAACCGAACGTCGATACTCCACGTGGGAACGCGGCTCAACCGCCCGTCGCGATGGATGGTGTTGTATCCTGGACCCGCCGGCAATTCTGCCGACCCCGCAAGGATCCAGGTTTCAGACACTTGCGCCCGTACGCTTCCCCCAAGCCTCACCATGGTTCCGTAATACTGCGCGCCCATTACCTCACCGGGGAGATGTGCGATGGACGGCACGATGGTCGCCGACCAGGAGGAGTTGAGCCTGGCAGTGATCGGAACTGCGAGCGCGAACCCCTGAGCAAGAGTCCGGTCATACTCGGCGCCCGCGTTCCAGAGCCCTGGATCGCTAGCGATCCACATTAGCTCACCCGTGCCCTGTAATCCTACTGATGCTCGCCCTACCTCACCGAGTCCGGTCCGAAACCCCAGCGAAAGGTCAAGGTGTTCTTGAGCCTTTCGCTCACCCCGGATAGGTGCAAAGGTCGGGTCATCGTTAACCCCAACCCCAAAGAATATCGTTAATTGATCAGTGGCACCCCAGCCAATGCCCCCGAAGTAGTTCTGATTCCCGCTCCCGCCTCCACCGTCTTCTTGGCCCGCGCCCGGAGGGGTCGTATATCCGGTATGGAGCATTAGCGACGACCGGCTGAGGAGCGTCGCTTCCGGGACCACCCCGAACCCTGCGACCGGCGGGACCTGGGCGGTATCCTGCGGCGACACGAAGCCCGAGAGTGAAAGAAAAAGGGCAACGGGGGCGAATCGGCTCATGAGGGACCGGCCAACGAGCAAGTGAGCATGGCGACTGTAGTCCGACCAGACACCTGCACTGTCGTCAAGGGAGAAGGTGTTGCTCGCACTCCGCTAAGCAGGCGCCGGCGGCGAGGCCTACGTATCCGGGTCCGATGACTGCTACGTGCATGAGGGTCCGGGCCAGAAGCGGCTCACCTGATTTGGTTCGCCATGTATACGATGGTGGCGATCGAAAGGAATCTCGACATCCACTGGTCGAGGTCGAAGCCACCTCCATCCTCGAGCGACAGCACCGGCACTGTGATTGTGCTCCCGGGCTCGACGTCAGGATCCGACCGGAAGAAGAGGAACTTGCTGACCTGATCCTGCTCGCCGTTGGCGTACGAGATGCTCGCTCGGTTGCGATCGGCCTCCACGGTCAAGCCACCCGCCTGATCCAGGTACTCGCCAAAATCCATGTCTGGCATCCACTGAGCCCGAGCCGGGTTCGTTACCTCACCCAGAACTAGCACCGTGCCGTCGTACTGTGGAATCTCGAGTTGATCGTCGGGGAAGAGCAGAAGATCTTCGGTCCCTCCGGGACTCTCCAGGACGCTATTCAGATCGAGGCCCACAGGTAGATCATCCCTGATAACGCGAGCCCCCGCGGCATAGGCTTCTGAGGTGAGGCCACCCGCGCGGGCAATCAAGGAGGATACCTGCTCACCTCTAAACTCGAGTGGGTACGGACCGGGATAGAGCACCTCCCCAACAATCTGGACGTCACCCTCGTCGCGTAGCGCCTGTAGCCTGCGCACGAAGACCCGATCACCGTCCTGAAGGACGACGGTGCTGGCCGAGGCCGCCGTTTGGGCTCCCATGCTTGTGTCTCCGCTCTCCATCATGTCCAACGGCGAGGGCAGAGTCCGGTCGAACGTGATGTTCTGGCTGTCCGCAATCCTGTCGGTGAGCAGGAGGGCGTCCCCCCTACGGGCGAGCTCCGCGGTATATGGGTCTGCCATCGCCGAGAACCCTCCAGCGGCGAGCAGCAAGTCCTGTGCGGTCATCCCTTCCAGAAGCGAGAACACGCCGGGGTTCTTCACCTCGCCCGAAATCGAGACCAGCGCGGAGTTGCTAAGCACGGATCGACCGTAGATCACGACTCGGTCCAGCTCGCGGAGCTGGACATCCGCAACAGGTTGGCCCAGTTCGTCCAGTGAGACCTGCTCGAGCAGGTAGCTGCTGTCGGTTGGCACGAGGCGAATCAGGTGGGCCACCGCTTCGAAAGCGTCGGGAAGCAGCCCACCACTGCGATCGAGCAGATCGCTCAGCAGCATGCCGTTCGTCAACTCGAAAACGCCCGGCCTTTGTACGTGGCCCTCGAGCGCCACCCGATTGTCGAGTCGGTCGCTGATACTGGGAATGTTCACTTGGTCGCCGTCGATCAGTTCGAAGTCCTCTCCCCCGGCATCTTCGATCAGGTTGACGTCAATCAACACACGCTCGCGCTCCGGAGTACGCTCAGCCACCGGTAGAATACGCTCCACTTGGACACCCTGTACGTAGGCATCCGGAAGCGTTCCTCCGGCAAAGCCCAACGCGTCCCTGAGGCCCTCACCTTCTCTCAGCTCATAAATGGCCGGCCGCCGAACCAGGCCTTCGATCAACACCCTGGGACCCGCAAATGGTACAAACAACAGATCCCCATGCTCCAGGCGAACATCGTCCGAGGTATCACCGATGATCAGGTAATCGTAGAGGTCGACCTCCCGCAGAGCATTGCCGCCACGCCGCACCTGTACGGACCGCATCGATCCATTCTCGGATGGCCCGCCGGCGCTGTAGAGTGCGTTGAAGACCGTGGCCGTACCGTTCACTTGGTAGGCTCCGGGGAACGAAACCTCCCCGATCAGGAAGACTTGGTTGGTCCTCAGGCGTCCGAGCGAGACGTGGAAACGCGTGGTCGGATTGATCCGACGCACACCCGAGTAGATCGCTCCGAGGCTCCGGTACAGGCTCTCCCTTAGGTCGTCGAGCGTGAGTCCGTTGACGAACACCTGCCCCACGTCGGGGACAACCACGAGCCCCTCGCGTGTGACGTCGAGGCTGTAGGCCAACTCCACGTCGCCGGTCAGGATGAGCTGGATCTGGTCGCCAGGACCGAGCATGTAGCTGGGATCCACCGGGCCGATGGCCAGAGGTTGAAACTGCGTGGTGGCACGTTCGAAGACGGACTGGCCGAACGGAAGCAGCTCCGGCTCCAGCTCTAGCTCCACCTCAGGATCCACCTCAAAGCTCTCCAGGGTGGTAAGGTCCAGATCGGCACCTGGCACGCCTGCTTCGTTCAGTATCCCCATCTGCGCGATAGCCTGGAGGAAGTCGGCGTTCTGCTCGATCGGCGAGAGCAGATCACCATCTAGACGATCGAAGTACGGGTTGGCGATGGCCGGATCGTAGCCCAGCGCGGTCAACTGCGTCTGTACCTGTGCCCGGCTGAGACCTGACTGATCGAGCCGGCTCAGGATCTCTTCTTGTGAGAGTTGTAGGCCGGTGCTCTGTTGGATTTCGCGTTGGACTGGGTCCTGGACATTTACTAGAGCATAGGCGGTTGGCGGTAAGGACAGGATACCTGCCCCACCAACCAAGGCCTTGAAAAGCAAGCCGCGTATGTCTCGCATCCACATGGAGCTTACCTAGCTGATCGCCAGAAGGTACGTCGAGCAAGTGGCCCGACATCGGTCAAAGTCTGATCCCATGCAGAGGAAAGGTCCCGAAAGTCGGCGGGACCCATTCTCCGTGCTTGATCGACACCATTCAGCAGTATGGTCGAGATCTCTATGATGGATATCTCATCCTCGGGCCTGGATAGATCATGGTCTCCGTGGTCAGAGGTGTACTGTACTCTTGGTCTCTGTTTCGCTTGCTCGGGATCCGGCATATCCATACAGAATGTGGCGTTGGAAAATCCACCGAAGACAGAGAAAGCTAATGTCATAAGCCCCCTCCTAGCCAGAGCAAGGAACTGAAGTTCTGAGGTGACACGCGGACTCTGACTCATCTATTAACTGCTTCCTCGGACGACTGGAGGGATCATGAGGAAGAGCCGGTTCGCCTAGGAATAGATCGTCGGGGTGCTGAAGCAGGCGGAGGCTGGAGCGGAGACAAAGGACCTCCTTCGCCCATATGGGATCAGCCACGACATGTTGCCCGGCCTAGGAATCACTGAAGTGCCGCTCCACGATGTCGCAGATGATGTGCCCGACGAGGATGTGCATTTCCTGAATCCGCGGGGTCGAGTCCGTAGGAATGTTCAACACGTGATCGGCCAGGGCGCTCAGATCACTTGCGGTGGCGCCGGTCATCGCCACGACAGCCATGTTCCTGGCGTGCGCCACCTTTGCCGCCGCGAGTACGTTGCGGCTCGTTCCACTAGTGGAGATTCCGATGAGGGTGTCCCCTGGTCGCCCGTGCGCCTCCACCTCACGGGCGAAGATCCGGTCGAAGCCGTAATCATTTCCGATGGCCGTAACCGACGAGGAGTTGCACGTCAGTGCCAGGGCAGGGAGTGGGCGGCGCTCCCGCAGGAAGCGCCCGGTGAACTCTGCCGCGAGATGCTGCGCATCCGCTGCAGAGCCTCCATTGCCGCACAGTAGGATCCTACCCCCCTTCTCCAGACTCGCGATAAGCGCCACTCCGACGTTTTCGATGGTGTCCCGCAACTCTTCCACCGTATCTCGGGCCACCGTAAGATGAGCCTCGAAGGACGAGGTGACCAGGTCCATGTGTTCCCTCCCTTGCCTTATGCACTGCTGGTGATCGAGAAACTCCGGGACCAGTTCATGGGACCTACTCTGAGTTCTCGAGCGAAATGAGATCCCGAATGAAATCGTCCAGGGAACGTTCTCCCCTGTAGAGAAAGACCCGCCCGCCCTTTCTGCCGCCTTGATATCCGTTGGGACATCCCCAACCAGGAAGGAGGAATTGGCGGAACCTACCCAGTTTGAGAGCGAGCGCTTGAGCAGTCCGGGCATGGGATTCCTGCACCCAGAGTACACCAAGAACTCAGCCACTGTCCCCTCGGGATGATGGGGACAATGGTAGACAGCATCGACGTAGGCGCCCACCTCGGCAAGTTGCTCGGAGATCCATTGGCGGAGAGCGTCTAACTCCTAGATGCCGTCTGACGGTGACGCCGACAGACTTTCGGGCGGGCCTCCGAGAGTAGTAGCTCTCTCAGCTTGATCTAGGCGCCCAGCGCAGCCTGGACCTGCCCCTCGATCCACTCGTAGGTCTTGCGAATACCCTCGATAAGGGGCTGCGACGGCGCCCAGCCAAGTTCTTTGGCAATCAATCGGTTGTCCGAGTTGCGTCCCCGCACACCCAACGGTCCAGGAATGTGGTTGAGTCGCACGCTCTTTCCAGAGATCTCCATGATCAGCTCGGCGAGCCCGTTGATGGTCACCATCTCCTCAGACCCGATATTCACGGGCCCCCGGAAGTCCGAACGCAACAGGCGAGTTGTCCCTTCTAAGCACTCGTCGACGTAGAGGAACGACCTGGTCTGGCCACCGTCACCCCAGATGTCGATCTCACCGCCGTCCTCTGCCATAGCGATCTTCCGACACAGCGCAGCCGGAGCCTTTTCCCTTCCCCCCTGCCAGGTACCCTCAGGCCCGAAGATATTGTGGTACCGTGCCAGCCGGACTTCCATCCCATGGTTCCGCCCGAAGGCCAGGTAGAGGCGCTCGCTAAAGAGTTTTTCCCAACCGTACTCGCTGTCGGGGTCTGCCGGATATGCGGAGTCCTCAGCACAGTTCGGATTATCCGGATCCATCTGGTTGTGTTCCGGATACATGCACGCAGAGGAGGAATAGAAGATCTGCTTCACGTTCCTGCCATGGCAGGCTGCAAGCATGTTCAGATTGATGAGCGCCGAGTTGTGCATGATGTCGGCATCGTTCTCACCGGTAAATACAAAGCCTGCTCCCCCCATGTCCGCAGCGAGTTGATAGACTTCATCGAAGCGGCGGTCCACGACGCCGCAGCAAGTCACCGGATCACGAAGATCGCCGATCATAAAGTCGTCCGCACGGGTCTCGGCAAACTCCGGGTATTTCAGGTCGACTCCGCGGACCCAATACCCCTCTCCTTTAAGCCGTTTGACTAGATGAGAGCCGATGAATCCGCCGGCTCCGAGCACCAAGGCACACTTTGACATGGGTTTCGAACTCGCTTGAGTACTGGAAAGAGGGTAAGGTGCGCCCGCATCGATCAACGGAACTAACAGCTTTCTAGTATAACAAACGGAGTGGGCGTGCGTGAGGATGGTGAGGGCAAGAGCTCAGGCCTGGCGCTCTCCAACCATCCGTGCGGGATTTCCCACGACGATTGAGTAAGGTGCAACGTCCTTGGTGACGATGGTACCCGCACCCACAACGGCACCCGTGCCGACCGTTACTCCGCTCAATACCGCGACTCCCACCCCAAGCCAGGCATCATCCTCGATCACGACATCACCTTCTTCGAAGGGTTGTTCCCTGATAAGCCGGTCGCGCTCTATGAAGCTGTGTTGCCCGCCTACCAGCGAAACGAACTGCGCGAGGTGTACGTTGTCACCGATCTTGATTCGTCGGCTACTTCGCATGTTGGAGTAGGCACCCACGTACACGTCGTTCCCGATCTCGACCTTGGCACCTCGACTTACCGCTATTTCGGAGCCTTGCATGATGGCCGTGCGCTGCCCGATGGCTACGGTGCCACCTGCTGCCACGGCTACGCTCCCGTACGCGCGCACGATTGATCCGGTACCGATCTGTAGTGCGCTACCAGCGTCTAGGAGGAGAAGTGTGCTCCATGCCACTCTGCTCCTCCGCAGAGGGAAAGAAACCATGAGAGAGATTTTGGTAATCATCCCTCGGGCTCGACATCGAAGTGATTTGATTAGGGATCCCAGCATCTTTTTGGATATCACCCGATTCATTTCGTGAGAGGGCTTGGTCTCCATCGGCAACACGGGAAAATATGGCTCCGCGAAAAACGTACACAAGACACTAAAAGCTAGACAGTGCATTTTCTAGGCCCCGGGAGAGGTCTGCCCACGGCTTACTAGAGGATGGGGGGATCAAGGTCCTAGAGTATACCTGACCGGTAGGCCTGCCTGGTTCTAAGCTCTCTTCGCCATGGGCTCACGCCACTCGACCAGGCCGTAAAGGGTCACTAAGAAAAGGAAAGCGCCGACGAGGCCGATGGGGAGCCGTGACAACTCGTGGGCCACCCAGGAGGCGATGATCGCGAGAAAGATGCTGATTATAATTACAGCACCCGTGACCATCCCGTGTGAGGCACCCGCCTGCACGGCGCGCTGGTAGGCATGGTGACGATGAGGCATGAAGATGTGTTCTCGGCGCACAAGTCGGCGGGACAGCGTCACCGTTGAATCGAAGATGAATACTCCCAGGAGGATAGCCCAGACAAATACCGGGAGGGCTCCAGCATTCTCGGATGCAACCGCCAAGATTCCGAAGCAGAAGCCGAGAAGACCGCTGGCGACATCTCCCATGAAGATCCTAGCGGGCGGCCAGTTGAATTGCAGGAACCCTGCGGAAGTCGCTGCGACCAAAAGCGAGGGCAGGGCAAGTTGCGGGTGACCAGGCAGCAGGAGCATCCCTCCAACGCTGCCAGCCACTAATGCCTGACTGGTTGCAATGCCATCGATTCCATCCATGAAGTTGTAAGCATTGGTGGCCCACACCACACCGAACACCGCGATGACCGTGCCCATTGTACCCATCTGGACGGGTGGTCCTCCCACAGATACGGACGGGTAGCCACCAAGCCAAAAGAGCCCCCACGCCGCTGCTGCAAAATGTATGAGGATCCGCACCCGAGCCGGGACCCCCCGGTGATCGTCGATCCAGCCAACGGCCGCCAGAAGACAGCAACCCCCGGCCAACGAAACCACGAGGCGCATGGGGATCCACTCAAGGAGCCCGGCCACAATCAGTGCGACCGGAAGCGTTACAGCAATGGCGATGCCTCCACCCCGTGGCGTGGACTCGGCATGGGAGCTACGCTCATCCGGAATATCAAGGATCTCGTGATCCCACGCGTAGATCAGAGCGAGCCTGGCGAGCACCCAGCTCGCCAACGCCGCCGCGAGCACCAGAACGACGGGGCCCGCGGTCACTGACCGTTCATCCGCTCTGCACAGTGCCATTCAGCTGTCTGAGTAAGGCCCGCCAGGTGGAACAACAATTCGGGCCGGAAGCTCCTCACGGTCTTGGTTAGTCCAGGGAGATCGAGGAGATCACATACGACGAGCTCCGCGCCTTCGATAGGCTGTAGTGCTGGTCGTTTATCGAGGCCGAGGACCTCATCTCCGCGATCGACCAGAGCCTGAGCGAGGTGGCTTCCGATGAAGCCGGAGGTGCCGGTCACGAGGATCTTCGCCATTGACCGTCCTTTCTGCCTGAACTAAAGCCCCTGAGATCTCAGCCGACTCAAGTGTCTTTGAGGTTGTCCGGAAAGAACCCAACTCAACGGCGGAACTTCGCCTTCAGAAAATATGTTATGGATGTGCGATTGCAAAAGCCAGTGCCACAACTGAGCTTGCGATGGTTTGTGGGGACTGCCACGGCCGTGAACTTGCCGAAGAAGAGATTGATCCTTGAGAAACACCGTTGTGACCGATAGGTCTGAGCCCTATTGGGCATTGCCTCCCTATGTCAAATGTTTACAATCCTTTGCATTCATAGCCAATTGTCCTTTCCCCGGAGATGGCGTGAGCCGGGTACTAGGCCACACATGAGGAACCTCCTCAGCTTCGATGTAGAAGAAGCGTTCAACTCATCCAACTGCGATGAGACTATCCCTCGGAACCGCTGGGATGAGTGCTCCTGGCGCGTTGAGGCTAACACGGATCGGATTCTAGCGCTCCTCTCCACGCACCAAGTACGCGCCACATTCTTCGTGCTTGGATGGGTGGCAGAGCGACACCCAAACCTAGTCCGGCGTATTGATATGGAGGGGCACGAGATAGGAGCTCACACCTACTGGCACAGGTTGCTTTACGATACCACCCCGGACGAATTGCGCGAGGACCTGCGCCTCAACGTACATGCCATCAGCTCCGTGACTGGCAAGCCTGTACTGGGATTTCGTGCACCAAGCTACTCCCTGACGACACGCTCTTTGTGGGCACTAGACATCCTCCGTGAGGAGGGGTTCGACTACGATTCGAGCGTTTACCCGGTTGGTTTTCATCCGCGATATGGGTTGCCGGATGCCCCGAAGGAGCCCTTCGAGCATCGAAATGGTCTATTGGAGTTCCCATTACCAGTTCGTACAGTTTTCGGCCAGACGATCCCGGTAGCGACGGGTGCCTACTTCCGCATATTTCCGTATTCGTTCACACGGTCCTCGATTCACCGGGCGAATCGTTCGAAGATTCCCGTCACGGTGAACATCCACCCGTGGGAACTAGATCCGGAGCAGCCAAGGATACCGATGCCTCGGAAATACCGTTGGCGCCACCATTGGAACCTGGCGCGAACGGAGCCCCGGCTCGCGAGGCTTCTGGAAGAGTTCGAGTTCGGGCCTCTGGGTGACACCGCCAAGGAGATGCGCGCTTGTCGACAGACTGGGCAGAGATCAACTCCCCCCAGATCATAGTCGGCGGCCATATGGTGGAGAATCCCCTCCGACGATGCCGCGTCTCCCTTGAAGCAGATCGGCAGACGCGCCAGGCCAGGCGGCAATGGCTGAAAGAGTTCGGCACTAAGATGCTCTTCGTCGAGCCTGGGCTCCCCTGGGAGAACGCGCACATCGAGTCATTCAACAGTTGAAGTTCCTGAACCGGGAGATCTTCACCCGATTGAATGATACTGATTTCAAGAATTGCGTGAGTGAAAAGCTCGACAGAGAGAACTAAGAAGACCCCAGAC
>CAUZHN010000026.1:0-32161 GCA_963579625.1 Gemmatimonadales bacterium UBA6960 | reverse complement strand
CGGGATGCCGTTGGACACGAGGGGTGTCTTCTATGATGGGACTCCGATCGAGAGTGCGTCCGACTTGGGAACGGTGCTCCTGAAGCGGCCGATCCCCCTCCTCAGGAACTTCACCACCAACCTGATGTCGTACGCGGTGGGCCGGCGTCTCGAGTACTTCGACATGCCCCGCGTGAGGCAGATCACACGTGCTGCGGAAGAGAATGATCACAGAATGTCCTCCTATGTTATGGGAGTGATCATGAGTGATGCCTTTCAAATGCAGCAGGTGCCCAACGAGGACTCCGAGGATATAGGAATGAGAAACTGAAGAAGGAGCAAAGGACGATGACTTTTCTGACCGGTAGGCACCTCGAACGCCGCACCTTCCTCAAGGGGTTGGGGGCAACCGTCGCGCTTCCGTTCCTCGACGCCATGATGCCTGCGGGACGAAGGTACGTTGGGGCGGACCTGGACAAGACGCGACTCATCGCGATGGAGATGTCCCATGGGGCGGCGGGCTGCAACGTCTGGGGCGCGACCCAGAATCTCTGGTCTCCAGTTGAGGTCGGGAGTCACTTCGATTTGACGCCGACGTCCCTGAGTCCCCTAGAGCCGTATCGTGATACGCTTACCATCGTGAGCAACACGGATGTCCGAATGGCCGAGGCTTTTCTGGCGCCGGAAGTGGGCGGTGACCATTTCCGGTCGACGGCGACATTCCTGACACAGGCTCACCCCTTTCAGACGGAAGGATCCGACGTTTACGTCGGAACCTCGTTGGATCAGCTCTTCGCTCAACGGTTTGGGCAGGATACCCCGATCCCTTCGATGCAATTGTGCGTCGAGAACATCAATCAGTCGGGCGGCTGTGCGTACGGGTACACGTGCGTCTATACGGATTCGTTGAGTTGGGCGTCACCGACGGAGCCTCTACCCCTGATCCGCGATCCACGGGTCGCGTTCGAACTGTTGTTCGGAGCCGGTGCTACGGGGGAAGAGCGTCGTGAGCGGCGCCTGGCGAGGCGAAGTGTCTTGGATGCCATAATCGACCGGGTTGCTGAGCTCGAGGGGCGTCTCGGACCCGTCGACAGCCGCCGCCTCGATCAGTACATGACGAACGTCCGGGAAATCGAGCGCCGCATCGGAATGGTGGAGGCGCGCAATTCGAGCGGAGAGGCTAGGGAACTGCCGGAGGCGCCGGCGGGCGTGCCGGACTCGTTCCGGGAGCATATGGAGCTGATGTTCGATCTACAGGCTCTCGCGTTCGAATCCGACATGACAAGGGTCTTCAGCTTCAAGCTTTCCCGTGACTCCTCTGGCCGCGTGTTCCCGGAAAGCGGCTCGGATAAGGGCTTCCATCCGGCGTCACATCACGGCGCTCTGGAGGAGGAGGTCCTGGAGTTCGCGAAGATCAACACATATCACGTGAGCATGCTACCCTACCTGCTCGAAAGGCTGAAGGGTGTCCAGGAAGGGGATAGCACGCTGCTCGAGAAGACGATGATCATTTACGGCTCGCCAATGGGTGATCCGAACGTGCACAATCACCGGCGTGTTCCATTCCTGCTTTTGGGAGGAGCAAACGGCAAGCTAAAGGGCAACATGCATTTGGAGGCGCCGGATGGAACTCCACTTGCCAATGTGATGCTCGACATGATGCACAAGCTGGGGTTGGAAGACATGGAGAGCTTCGGCGATAGCACTGGAATTTACTCCCTGACCGTCTAACGGGGCATCCAAAGAGAGAGGGCGAGCCCATGCGGCAACAAAAGGACGGACTTGGCAGAGGGTGGGGAGCAATGGGGACGCTGATGGTCGGCCTACTGCTTACCGGTGCGATCCTCCCGGAGTCACCAGTTGCGGACGCCGCCATGAATGGTAACCTCGAAGCGGTTCGGGAGCTGCTCAAGGAAGGGGCGGATGTCAATCTGGCCCAGGGGGACGGGATGACCGGCCTGCATTGGGCGGCGGAGGCGGGTGATCTAGAGATGGTGGGGATGTTGCTTGAGGCTGGGGCCAACGTGAAGGGAGTGACGAGAATAGGCGATTACACTTCGCTCCATATCGCGAGTGAGGCAGGGCACGGCGAGGTTGTTCGGGCGTTACTGGAGGCCGGAGCTGACGTGGAAGCGAGAAGGGCATTTGCTGGAACCACTCCCCTCCATCTCGCGGCCGCTTCGGGCAGCGTCTCTTCGATCGACGCGCTCGTGGGCTTCGGAGCGGATATCAATGCTCAAGAATGGGAATGGGAACAGACCCCACTCATCTTTGCGGCCTCTCTGGGCCGCGCCGAAGCGGTCAAGATGCTGCTGGCAAAGGGAGCCGACCCATCGCTTACGACAAGGGTGCTCCAGCTCAGCCGACGCGCGGAGCAGGACCTGCTCGCGCGTGAAGCTCGCCAGGCCATGATGGACACCTTGCGCGAAGCTTCCTCGGATCCCACCACGTGGGTTCCCCGACCCGCAGAAGTACGGGCGGCAGTGGCCGCTTCTAATAGGTTCGACGTGCTCGAGGTCAACGAGGTGGCCCATGTCGATTGGAATGCGGTCCAGCTGGACGGTAAGAGTCTTAGGTTTCCCGACCTCGTCGGGTATCAGGGGGGACTGACTGCCCTTCTCCATGCTATCCGTGAGGGGAATGAGGAGTCCGTGATGGCGCTACTCGAAGGCGGCGCAGACATAGATCAGCCGAGTGCCGGGGACCTCACAACGCCCCTCTTGATGGCTATGATCAATGGCTATTTCGACCTAGGGATGGATCTTCTCCAGATAGGTGCGAACCCTGCGCTCGCGAGCGATGCTGGAACCACACCGCTCTACGCGGTGCTCAACACGCATTGGGCTCCGAAAGCACGCTACGCCCAACAGCAGGCATATCTGCAACAAGAGGTGGGCTATCTGGAGGTGATGGAGACCCTTCTGGAGGCCGGGGTGGATCCGAATGTCCGTTTAGCCAAACACCTCTGGTACATGGAGTACACGTTCAGCCGCCTCGGCCTGGACACGTGGGGCGCCACACCGTTCTTTCGGGCGGCTCATGCCCTCGACACAGAGGCGATGGAGCTTCTCGTTCGCTATGGCGCTGACTCCGCGATCCCCACGAGTCGCCCCGCGGGTAATATGCAGTACTTCATTGACATGCCGGCTCCCGAAGTCGATAACCTTCCCGATCACTCCGGTTTGCCCCCGATTCAGCCGGGCGGCCCGGGCGTCTATCCGATTCATGCAGCAACTGGGTTCGGTGGCACTGGGGTTGCTCGAGCGGGCAACTCCCAGCGCCATGTCCCCGACGGATGGCTGCCCGCGGTGAGATATCTCGTTGAAGAGCACGGGGCGGACGTCAACGCGGCGGACTACCTTGGCTACACGCCTTTGCACCATGCGGCCGGCCGCGGAAACAACGAGCTCATTCTCTACCTGGTGGGGATGGGTGCTGATCCGCTTGCGGTATCGCGTTCGGGCCAGAGCACGGTGGATATGGCGAACGGACCCGTATCTCTGGGAGCGGCCCCGTTTCCAGAAACGATCGCCCTTCTGGAGAGCCTGGGTGCAAAGAGGAATTACGAATGCGTCTATTGCTGAAGTTCATAGATAGCTGGATCAGCTAGCGGGCCCTTGGGGCTTACCTAGGCGTTTCAATTCCCTGAGGAGCTCTACGTCCCCGTTTTGTGATACTAGAGATCAAAAGCGGATGGATTCCAAGCAGCCGAAGGACGCCGCTGCGGTGAAGGTGATCCCGCCCCTAGTCCCGCTGGGTGCGATACTGATCGGAGTCCTGTTGAATTCGCTCTGGCGGATTGACCTGGAACTTGAAGTCTCATCAGCGGCCCGATACTGGGTGGGTGGGCTGATCATTTTTGTCCCGCTCTTTGGCCTAAGCCTGTGGGCTGTAGTCCTCTTCCGTAGAACGGACCAAAGTGCGAAACCGTGGGAGCCAACGTCGCAAATCGTCGATAGTGGGCCGTTTCGTCTGACTCGTAACCCAATGTACGTGCAGATGATTCTGATCTGCATAGGGTTCGCGGTCATTTTCATGAATGTGTGGATTCTACTCCTGACACCCCTCTGTGCATGGATCCTTCAGAGATTTGTCGTCGTGCCGGAGGAGGAGTATCTCGAGGGGAAGTTCGGGGAAGTCTACTTGGCCTGTAAGAGTCGGGTTCGTCGTTGGCTCTGAAGTAGTTACTTCTCCGTGCCTGGGTCTCCAGTTTCAACCCGGAGACGCAGTGTGTGAAAGTTTTTATGCCGCCCGTCGAAGATGGCCACTAGTCCTCCCCAGTACCCCACTCCACCGGGGCGAGATGAGGAGATGTTGCATCCGGTAGCCGTCCTCTTCACTTTTGGGGGGAAACCGCTGGTGGGAATATGGCTCGGGACCTGGGACCCATTGGTCACGTCGCCGGGCACCAACTCCCCACACATGGGGCACACTCAAGGAGACCGGACATGACAAAACGAGAATCGGACACGTCTCTCCCGGATCAGGGGGCAAGTCGGCGTAAATTCTTCAAGTTTCTGGCCGCCAGTCCGCTGGCTGCCCTGGCCTACACAGCGTGGCCGTCGAGGTTGTTGGAATCTGTCGAGGTCGACGTGCCGCCACCCACCAGGCCGGTACTGTTGCCGTGCGTCAACTGTGGCGCCCCGGTGCTCCCGCCCGGCCTCGATCCGACTCGTGTAGTCCCGGCGATCCGTCCCCAGGACCTCCCTCAGGACCTCCCTCCCCAGGAAGCTCAGGAAGAACAGTTGATGGGGAGCCTCATTACGTCACCCGGAGATGCGACCAACGTCTGGGACTTTGAGCGCGTGACCCATGACAACAACCTGGCCCAGCACTGGGACTACCTGCATATGGGCGTCGACGACTACGAGACGCGCGTGGCGAACAGGGAGGGCTTCCAGCGTCTGATGCTCCGTCCTCGCCGGCTCGCCTCGGAGCCCGCGAGTGGATTCGACACCGCGGTAGAGATTCTCGGGCAAAGGTTCTCTTCACCCTTGTTTCTCTGCCCGGTAGCGGCCCTCAAGGCGTACCACACGGAGGGGGAGGCCGGCGCCGGGCGGGCGGCTCGACGCACGAACCTCCTGCAGATCCAATCGAACGCATCCTCGCAGTCGTACGAAGAGATTGCCGAGGCGCGGGGCCAGCCACACTGGTTCCAGATTTACACGAGTCCCGACATGAACGTGAATCAGCGGCGGATCGACCGCGTGGCCGCTGCTGGCTGCCCCACCCTCGTGTGGACGATTGACCTCCTCGGAGGAAGCAACCGGGAGCTGTCGAGGCGATCCCTCGTTGGCGAGGGCAGGGAGTCACAGCTCTGCACGCAGTGCCACGAACACGAAGAAGGCTACCAGCGTCCAATGAGCCGCGATCCAGGCGGGCCAGCCGGTGAGCGTCCTCCTTACACCTGGGACTGGGTCAATCGTCTCAAGGACGCCAGCGATATGAACCTCGTCGTGAAGGGCATCGTCACAGCGGAAGAGGCGGAGCTGGCGATCGAGCACGGGGCAGACGGAATCTACGTTTCGAACCACGGTGGACGGGCGGTGAACAGCCTCTGGTCAACGATCGATGCGTTGCCGGAAGTAGTAGCGGCAGTGAGAGGACGGGTCCCCGTGATGATCGACAGTGGGGTCCGTCGGGGCAGCGACGTCTTCAAGGCCCTCGCGCTCGGTGCCGACGCGGTCGGCATCGGTCGCCCCTACGTTTGGGGTCTCGGTGCATTCGGCGAGGACGGGGTTGACAGCGTGATCCAAGTGATCATGGACGAGTTCCGTATGGTCATGCGGCAGACGAGGACCAACTCGATCGATCAAATCACTTCGCGCTTCGTGATGGAAGCGAAGAATCCCATCATGACACGGCGCAACGAGTTCGGGTTCGGGCTGTGAGAACGGCGAAAATAGCGGTCGCGCACTTGGCTTCTCGAGCTGGGCTTGGGAGGATTATGACAGCCGGTATCGTCGGCCTAGCACTGTTGCAAGCGGAGCCGGCGGCCGCGCAGGGATCCTCCGTCAATTTCACGGTGTCAGGTACTTCGACGGTGCGGGGATGGACGTGTTCGGTGACTGGCTCCGCCCGGGTCACAGCAGGTTCGTCCACCCCGGTGCCTGGGCTGGGCGATGGTGTCGAGGCGGCTACGCTAACCGTGCTCGTCGCAGAGTTCGGCTGTCCCGAGGATGAGATGACGGAACATCTGCTTGAGGCTCTAAGGGCGGATGAGTTCTCCGAGATCACCTTCCGGCTCGAGGGCTACGAGGCGAGTGGTCAGGGCACCATCACTACTGGTACGCTCACCATCCTCGATACCACGGAAGAGGTGAGCTTTCCGCTCTCGCTGACGCCGTCCGGATCGGGTGTCCAGATTGAAGGTGAGGTTTCCTTGGACATGACCGCCTACGGAGTGGAGCCACCCGTGGTCATGCTCGGCCTGATGCGGGTCAGGCCAGAAATTCGGATCCAGTTTTCGGGCATCATCAACCCCTAGATCGGATAGAGGTGGATCCCACCGGAGACAACTAGCATTCCCAGCATCCCCGCTCCCCCTTCTTCTTTCACCGCTGAACCCATAAACAGTGTTTCATTCGTCGGATCAGGCCATTACGTTGGGAAAGCACTTCTAGTGAAGGATTGTGTGATGAAGAAAACCCTTCTTCTTGCCCTTGCTCTGTTACTGGTCAGGTCAGTCGGTATAGACGCTCAACAGGCGACAGATCTGAGTGAGCTGGCTATAGAGGGAATGTCTCCGGGTGAGACCGGTCTGTACCTCGACCGTACCACTTTTGAGCCATATACGGGCCTGGTAGTGGAACTTCATGAGGACGGGGAGGCTGTTAAGACACGGGGCAACCTAAAGGACGGTAAGTGGGATGGCGTTCTAATGACCTACCATGAGAGTGGTCAAATATTGCAGACCTCGAGCTTTATGGACGGTCTGCGACACGGCCCCTATCGGACGTTGTTTTGGTTCGGCAATGTCGTGGGGTACGGCAGGCCAAGTCAGGGAGTACGTGGTGGCACGTACAACATGGGTGAGATGTGCGGCGAGTGGACGATCGGTAGCGCCTTCGCTGGCGAGGCCAAGACGTATGACCCCTGTCCCCCCGGCCTCGAAGACATAAACTAGCCTTCCCGCCCCTTCTCCTTTACCGAGGGGCACTCCCAGATGATCTGCCAACAGTGTTTTGCTCGTCCGATGCCCCCCGTTTGAGTAGTAGGTCTGAGCGCGGCAGGGGGCATGGAACGGGTTATTCAGAGGTAATGCTTGTTAACTAAGGGAGGGCCAAATGAAGAAGCAACTGTTGTCAGCGCTTTTCGTGCTGTCGCTTGCGCTACCTGGAGAAATGACAGCGCAGGTGGATCTCTCGCGCGCGACGTATATCGGTGTCGAGCAATGGCGCGACACGGTGAATGCGCTTCCGGGTGTCGACCGGCAGCTCGTCAGCCAGGACATCGGAAAACTCAATCTCTCAGTCGGTATCATCCACCGCGGCCCAACTGCCCCGGGCGGCGGGCGTGGGGGCGGAGCAGTTCCCCCATCGGACTGCGGCGTTACCTCTGGTGTGGAAACCGGCGCCGGGGGAATCCAACACCTTCATCAGACCGAGACGTACATCATCGTCTCTGGTGCGGGAACGCTTATCACAGGTGGATCGATCTTGAACGGCCGCATGTCCGGACCTGAGAGCAACGTGACCACAACCCTGAACGGGCCGTCGTGCATCGGGAACATCGTGGGTGACGTACAGAGGCGTGACGTGGTCGTTGGCGACATCGTTATCATTCCCGCTGGCGTACCTCACGGCTGGGCGAACATTCCGCGCCACGTGGACTATCTCAGCGTGCGTCCCGATCCCGACCGAGTGCTTCCCTCAGATTATGTACACCCGTCGATCAGCGTCTACAGGTAGGAACCAGCAGCTAGATGCGATACTTCTTTGACGAGGGCGTCGCGTAGCTGATGACTTTGGTGTCGCGTAAGAACCGAGTGAGGAGATTGCTATGAGTACGACTAAAGATTCACGTAATTCACGCGTATGGGGTCGCCGTATCGTCCTCCTCGCCGGAGTCCTGGTACTAGTGTCTTCTACTGCCTTCGTATCATGGTCCCTGACTTGCCCATGTGAAAGGTCACCTGGGGGGTATCTGTTCGGTGGCGCTCCCGACGGTCCAGTCACCGACTGGTCGTTTGCTAACGACCCGCCACTGTGTCAGATCCAGGTGAGCACCGGTATACTACCGTACTCCATCAACCTTAACTGCATGTCCACGCCAGAAGGCGGTTTATACTTGAGCTGTGGCTTCTGCGACGCCAAGCGTTGGAGCGGCCTAGTGGTCGATGAGGGAGACATCCGTATTCGGTTAGATGAGATTGTGTATCCCGTAACTGCTACCCGGGTGATGGACCCCGTGGAACTCGATCGCGCTTGGGATGCGAGAGTTATGAAGCTCCAAGTACATAGCAGTGATGTAAATCCTGCGGTGCCGGTGGGTACGGCTAGACCCGATCGTTGGTGGTCGTTTCGGCTTGAATCTCGATGAGGTGTGAGGCATGCGATACCCTCGAAGGGCAACTACCTGTATGCGGGGTGAGCGTTCGCTTGATTGAAGCAGGGTGACACCAACCTTAGTATCCTGCCGCCCCTTCTCTACCGGGGTGGCACTCCTAGCACCAACAACAGTATTTCACTCGTCCGATCAGCCTAGTACGTTGCGAGAGCACTTGGCTAAAAAGGGGGGGCCGCGGCCGGGCACAGCCGGTCTTCGTGATCAATCCATGGTCCCGGAGTCGTGGCCCTCGAGTTGCATGGCCTGCCCATCCCTGATCTCTTTGCCGACGTAATTGCGTAGAATACTCAGTGTCAGGACGAACTCGCATCCTGACGCTACATGTGATGCTGAGACAGGAGACATATGGTGACTAGTAAGAAGAAGATCGCAGGGATTGCTACGGGAGCGATACTCCTGATCAGCTATGTGTTCACGGCCCCCTACCCCGGTAACACTGGGCTTCAGCGAACGCCGGGTGTGAGGATTGGTGGCACACTTGCTCCGGCTCCAGGCGACTTTGCCCCCCTCAATGACCTGAGGGGACCTCTAAAAATGAAGCAGGTCGGCTTTCCCCCGTTCGTGATTTATCTCTCCTACGTGGGGACTCCAGAGGGTGTAATTACGGCGACTCGCCCCGATGGGGGATACTGGGCTCAGCGTGTGAGAGATGGTACCACTGACGGGTTGCTACGCATTGGGGACGCCACCTATGAGATGAGTGCCACCGAGGTGCTTGGTGATGCGCGGAGGCCCATGCTTGAGCGTTATTCTGCCAGAACCGGTATGCCCATGAACAGGGCGGTGGGCGGGCCTGATCCTCTCCGTGACTGGGAGGTCTTCTTCTGGACGCCTCGATAGATTTCACGGCATGAAAATCGCAGTGACAGGAGCCAACAGTAGTGTTGGTAAGAATCTGTTGGCTCACGTCGTAGACAGGGGTGATCTCCAGGTCATCGCAGGAGTACGGTCGGAACGAGTTGCAGTGTCCCTCCCGTCCGCCCCCCAAATCACTACTCGTGTTATCTCCTACGAAGATGTCAGTGATCTGGCCGTGACCCTGGAAGGAGTATCATGTCTGGTTCACCTTGCGGGCATTCTGATCGAAAGTAGGACGTCTACCTATGCGAGTGCGAATGTCGCCACGACGGCAGCGGTTGTTGAAGCGTGCCGAAAGGCGGGTGTGAAACACATCGTGTTGGTCAGCGTTATCGGTGCTGGAGCGAATTCGCCCAACAGGTACCTCAGGTCCAAGGGAGAGGCGGAGAGAGCGGTCGCGGAGTCGGGAGTATCCTCTACCACCATTCGTACCCCGATACTACTTGGACCTGGTACGGCAGGAGCAGCCTCAATCGTTCGGACGGCGGGGCAGGAAAAAGCACGACTTTTGGGGGGCGGCCGCTACTGCGTGCGCCCTCTCGATTTGGATGACTTGAGCCGGGCTATACTGGAGATCTGCAACGCTCGGCCCGAGGGTGTCCAGATCCATGAACTAGTCGGTCCGGAATCGATCTCCTATCGGGAACTGGTCGGACGAGTGGCCGGCATGATGGGCGTGGAAATATCGATCGGTGTAATGCCAGTGTGGATTGCCAAATTGGGGGCGGCTATCACAAGCCGGATGAACGGAGGCGGAGTCTCGCCGACGGTCATCGACGTCATTACGGCAGACGAGGTGGTCGAGAGGAATGCGGACACGGACCTGGGTATCAGCCTCACACCTTTGACCACTACCCTGCAGCGTATTCTATCCGACAAGAAGCGAGAGACATGACGGAAGCAGCAGACAACGGAGCACTAGCCCCTCGCAAACCGAGCGCTTTGCGGCGGATCGTCTTGATGGGGATCACCGTGCTCTGTTTCGTCTATCTCTACAACAGCGTGAATGGCGCTGCAGTCCGTGAGGGGATCTCACTCGTGGACTATATGTCTCAGGTCTTCGCGGACGTTCCTTGGATCCGCTGGCTCCTGCTGATGATTGCGTATTCCTTCGTGTACTTGTCGATCGACACACTAGTGGTGACGCGCATACTCAACTGGTTCGTCCAGCAAATCAGGTACCGGGATATCCTGCCTATCCGCGCCAGCACCTACATCATCTCCATCGTAAACGAGCAGATCGGTAAGGGCGCGATGGCCTACTATCTAAATCGTCGAGATCAGGTGCCTGGATGGGAAGTCGGCTCGGTGATGTTGTTCATCATGTTCTGCGAGATGTTCTATCTGTTGACCTGGGCCACTATCGGATTCTTCATGAGTCGTGAGTCGCTCCCTGAGGGCTTCGGCCTCATTCCGATCATCGCTGCGGGGGCCGCAGTGTTTCTGTTACTGTGGATGCTCTACTTCGGTGGTAAGATCCTCCCCGACAACCAACTGCGCGATAAGCGCATTCTGCACGTGTTCAAGTTGGCCAAGCCCAGGCACTATGGGGCGTTCTTTCTGATGCGCTCACCGGCGCTGCTCTCGGCCGTCTTCGTGTATACCGTTGCGTTGCGAATGTTCGGTGTCGACGCCTCCTTCATCTCTTTGCTGGGTTATCTGCCAGTGATCTTTTTTGCGGCAGCGGTACCCACACCCATGCGCGCCGCGGCGATCACTTCCTGGGTGATCCTGTTTCCTGAGAACGAGGGACAGATGGCCGCCTTCGGATTGGTCCAGCACAACTTTTTCATTCTTTTCAACGGGGTGATCGGTCTCCTGTTCTGGAGACGCGCCCAGCGCGAACTACTTAGTCCGTGATTGCGAACCTGCTGACTGCTGTACGGCTCTTGTTAGCCCTGCCGGCGGCAATGGCTTTCGCGCGACCGGAGTTCATCTCGCCACTTCTGCTCCTTGGGCTGCTACTGGTCGCCATCGTGACGGACTACTTCGACGGCATCGTGGCGAGGCGAGCACATGCTGCGTCACCTCGAGGGCAACTGTACGACCATGCCACAGACTTCGTATTTGTCACGGCCGGACTGGGTGGTGCTGCTGTAGCTGGCGAGGTGTCTGTAGCGCTGCCCATCCTTATAGCCGTTGCGTTTTCGCAGTATGTGATAGATTCCTATTGGTTCTATCGTGAGAAGCAGTTACGCATGAGTTCGCTTGGGCGCTTAAACGGCATTATGTACTTCGTGCCACTGGTGCTCATTTCTCTATCGCGTGTTGAGGTCATGCCGGGGCACCGCGAGGTATGGACAGTGTTGATCATGTCACTTGGCTATGTCCTCTTATTCTCTACAGTGGTGTCAATCATAGATCGAGCTGTCGCTCCCCGCAGGTCTGGAGCGACCGAATCGGAACGTTGGGGAACTCGACTACGCCAGTCGTAAAATTGCAGACCGATCACCCCCCCCCCCCCCGAATGTGTCCAGTCCTCGGCAGTAACGGTCTCGATCCTGTTGACCATAAGCGTAAGGTGTGGCCCCCCTTTCCGCTGTCACCGCCGCTGGACCTATAGGCAGTGTCCCGCATGTCCTGAGTTGCGGCTCTGAGTGGGGCGGGGCAGAATGGGGTTGGAACAAGGAACGCCATTTGTGAGGAGGTAGAGATGTTACCAATCCGCTCATTGATCCCAACCATGAGCATCGTGCTCGGCCTCTGGGCCACGCCCTCGGCCTGGGCTCAGGCACCGGTCTACCAATCCGAGAGTGGACCCTACCGCGTCGTGACCGTCGTGGATGGTCTGCAGGACCCCTGGTCTATCGCTTTTCTACCCGGGGGCGAGATGCTGGTCACGGAGAAGCCTGGGCGGCTGCGGATCGTACGCAACGGGGTTCTACAGCCAGAGCCCATCGAGGGGACGCCAGAGGTCCGGTACCTAGGACAGGGCGGCCTCCTGGACGTGGTGCTCCACCCGGACTACGAGTCCAACCGGCTCATCTACCTCAGCTTCTCCAAACCGAACGAAGATGGAAGCCAGGGTACGACCGCCGTAGTTCGAGGTAGGCTTGAGGGCAACCGCCTGAATGATGTAGAGGAGATCTTCGAGGCGAAGGCGTGGAGCATCACCGGAGGTCATTACGGATCCCGGCTGGCCTTCGACGCCCAGGGCTACCTATTCATAACGGTTGGCGACCGGCAGGCGTCTCCGGCAATGGAAACGGCGTATCTGCACGCTGCCCAGGATCGCACCAACCATCAGGGGACGGTCATTCGCCTCCATGATGACGGAGGCGTCCCTGCGGACAATCCGTTCATCGGCCAAGCCGACGTACTGCCCGAGATCTGGAGCTACGGCCACCGGAGCCCGCAGGGCCTAGCTATCCATCCCGAGACGGGTGACATCTTCCAGAGCGAGCACGGGCCCCAGGGCGGAGACGAGCTGAACCTCATCTTGCGGGGGAGGAACTATGGCTGGCCCGTCATCGGCTACGGCTCGAACTATGGGGGGACCCCTCTCTTCTCAACGAGAGAGGTCGAAGGGATGGAACAGCCGCTCCAGCACTTCACTCCCTCCATAGCCCCCTCCGGGTTGATGATCTATACCGGCGACCGCTTCCCGGAGTGGAAGAATAGCATCTTCATGGGAGGGATGGCCGACCCACAGGTCGCCCGGCTGCCTTTAGTGAGCGATGGTGAGGGCGTGTATGTCGGAAGGATGGAGCGTCCTCCATTGATGATTGGCTTCGGACGGATCCGAGCCATCACTCAAGGTCCGGACGGCTTGATCTATATCGCGATCGACGACCGCCGGGGCGGTGGCCTCACGCCGATCGTTCGCCTCGAGCCCGGCGATGTGACCCAGGCTTCTGGATGTTGACCGGTCCAGCCGGTGGGATGTATAGAGGTCAAGGACAGGGTTGCTGCAGTAACAGATCTCCTTTGTGGCGGATGAGAGGAAATGGCTATATCCGCTGGTGATTCTTGAATTATTTGAAGGGCAACTGATATGTCACGACTGATATGGACCCTTCCGGCTCTCGCAGCCATCACACTCGTGGCAACGTCGGGCCTCGAAGCGCAGAACGATGAGGAGCGAGCGGTGATCGCGGCGGCCGAGGATGTATTCGACGCCATGGAAGACCTTGATGATGAAGCCTTCCGGAACTCAATGGTTCCGGAAGGCTTCCTCCTGTCTGTCGGCCTCGGGACCACACGGCGGACAACCCGAGATCAGTTCGCTTCCAACCTCGCGCGCCAGACGAGGCCCATGATCGAGCGGATGTGGGATCCGGAGGTCCGCATCGACGGGCCAGTCGCGACGCTCTGGACAGCCTACGACTTCTACAGGGGCGCGGAGTTCAGCCACTGCGGAACCGACGCCTTCCAGTTGGTCGAGACAGCGGAGGGATGGAAGGTGGTCGTGCTCAGCTACACGTCACAAACGCCGCCGAGTTGTAGCCGCCACCCGGAGGGTCCCCCGAGTAGGCCGGGCCCTCCCGGCTCCCAATAAACACGGTTTTGCGCGTTGGATCAGGCGAGTATGTTGCGAGAGTACTTCTATTGGCTCGTTACCGATTCTGTTGAAAGGCTGGAAAGCGGTAACTGGCTGATTTCGCCCATTTGTCTGGGAGTTCTCATGAAGGTCCGGGTTCGCGTTTCCTTACGACCTGTTGCCCTAGTGTCGTTGGCCGTGCTGGTCGCCGCCTGCGGTGGTGATTCGTCATCTGAGATCTCGTTCGACTCCCCTGGAGTCGTGACTGCGCTCGCGTCGATTGAAGCAGCGAACGTTGATGAACATATCCGTGTTCTCGCCGACGACAGCCTGCGGGGCCGCCGACCCGGCACGGCTGGATATGAGGGTGCGATGCGTTATGTGGAGACGACTCTCGCCTCGCTAGGCTTGGAGCCTGCCGGCATCGACGGGACGTTCACGCAGCCCGTACCCCTTCGTCATAGCATCGTCCAAACGGATGCGAGCAGTTTCTCACTTACCTCTACCGGGAGAGTGACTGAGCTGAGCTACGGGGATGATTTCTACCTGAGTCCCGATCACATGCGCACCGAATCGGAGGTCAGCGCCCCGGTAGCGTTCGTCGGCTTCGGTGTGAGCGCCCCGGCGTTCGGCTACGACGACTATGCCGGCATCGACGTGGAAGGGAAGATCGTGGCGTACATTAGCGGTGCCCCATCCTCTCTGCCGAGTAACGAGCGTGCATATTACTCGTCGGGGACGACCAAGAGTGATGAGGCGATCGCGAGGGGGGCCGTGGGAACCGTGAGTTTCAATTCCCCTGACGACCCCCGATTCCGCTGGGAAAATAGCGTAAACCGCTCTTCGGCCGGATCGTACGTTTGGGTGGATCCAGCCGGTAACCCGAGGGGTGGCGGCTCACTAATCCGCGGTGCCGCCAGCCTGAACCATTCCGCGGTTCGGGCGCTATTCACGGACTCTCCGACCCCGCTCGATGAAGTCTTTGCAGCTGCTGCGGCCAACTCGCCCCAGAGCTTCGATCTTCCGATAGAACTTAGTATGCGGATCGCAACCACCCATAGGTCGGTCGATAGCCACAACGTCATCGCGAAGTTGTACGGGAGTGATCCCCAATTGCGGGATGAGCACCTCGTATATGTAGCCCATGTGGACCACTTCGGGGTGGGCGTAGCTGTGGACGGGGACGACATATACAACGGTGCACACGACAACGCTTCAGGCACCTCTATCGTGTTGGAGATCGCGAAGGCCTTCTCGAGCCTGCCCGAGGCGCCCAGGCGTTCGGTTCTCTTCCTGTTCGTGACGGCGGAGGAGTGGGGACTCTTGGGATCGGACTATTTTGCGGCGCACCCGACCGTTCCGGCCCAGAGCTTGGTGGCGAACCTCTCTCTGGATATGCCGTTTTTGTTCCATCCGCTACTCGACATTGTCCCGTATGGGGCCGAGCACTCGACGCTATCCCGTTCCCTCGGGGCGGCTGCGGAGCATCTCGGCATGGCGATCGGCCCCGATCCGATTCCGGAGCAGGTGCTCTTCATCAGGAGCGACCACTTCAGCTTTGTTCGGCGGGGCATTCCCGCGCTTTTCATCAAAAGCGGCTTCGAGACCGGCGATCCTTACTTGGATGGGTCGGCGATCAACGCTAACTGGCGTGTGGATTTCTACCACACGCCCCGGGACGAGGCTGACCAGGGGTTCGACTTCGAGGCGGGGGCCTCACATGCCAAGTTGAACTTCCTCACGGGTTACGACATTGCGATGCGAACGGAACGGCCGGAGTGGAACCCGGATGACTTCTTCGGTGCGGTCTTCGGCGGACAGCGCTGACCAGGCAGAGCGACAAGTCACTGCACCGTGCGGGCACATATGCCTTCCACTTGGAGTTCTACATTCAGGATGCGCTTCTGTCGCACCAGTTCCTTATCCAGTACGCCTCACGGACACTGGATTTTGACAACATGACCTACATCTTCGAGAATTCCGCTCTGAGACCGTAGCTTTAACCCTCTCCCCCGGCCCCCCCGCTGTGACTGACAGCACCGCACTACTACTGGGCTGTACGCTATTCGGTTAGCAGCCCTCAACGGGAGATTTTACCTTCAGTGAGCGTATCAAAGTCATTTCTTGATGAGCAGATGGATGCTCTCTTGCGCGCCATCTTGATCCACATGTCGGTCGTCGTACTCACGGTGCTTTGGGTTCAGCCGGCCTCTGCGTTACAGGAGAGCCGGCAGCTATATAAGGTTGCAGCAGTTCGGGTGGACGAGGCGCCGGTGCTCGACGGCGTGCTGGATGATGCAGTCTGGCAACGTGCCTCTGTGATCGATCAGTTCGTACAGCAGGAGCCCGAAGAAGGAGCGCCTGCCACCGAGCGAACCGAGGTCTTGATTCTGTACGACGCCGAGAATCTATACGTGGGTGTACGTGCCTACGACTCCGCTCCGGATGGCATTGTTTCTACCGAAATGCGCCGCGACTCGAACCGGATCCTGGAAGAGGACAGCTTTCAGATCATTCTGGATACGTTCAACGACTCTAGGTCCGGATACATGTTCGTCATGAGCCCACTCGGTTCCAAGTTGGAGCAGCAGATCTCAAACGAGGGCGGTGACAGCGGGCGCGGGCGCGGACGCAACAACATCAACCGTGATTGGGACGGCGTTTGGCATGTATCGGCGGGGCGAATGGAAGAGGGATGGACGGCCGAGATCGCAATCCCGATGATAACGATGCGCTTCCCGTCGGGGGAGCGTCAGGAGTGGGGCATCAATTTCATGCGTAACATTCGGCGTAAGAACGAACAGGTTTTCTGGGCGCCGATTCCGAGGGCGTACGACCTTGCCCGCGTCAGCTTGGCCGGAAGCCTTACCGGGCTGCAGTCGTTAGACCGAGGGCTCGACCTTCGGCTCAAACCGTTCGTAGCCGGGGGGGGACAGCGCACTCTTGCTGAAGGGACGTCCAGGGAAGGGGACATTGGGCTGGACGTGAAGTACGGAGTGACGGCAGGGTTGAACCTTGATTTAACCATAAATACCGATTTTGCGCAGGCTGAGGTGGACGACGAGCAGGTGAATTTGACGCGATTTCCACTTTTCTTTCCGGAAAAGAGGGACTTCTTCCTGGAAAACGCCGGACAGTTCATCGTGGGGGCGACCGCGAGTAATAGTCAGTTGGCGGATCTGTTCTTCTCACGCCGTATCGGATTGTCAGACTCAGGGGACCATATACCGATTCTCGGTGGAGCTCGGCTGACGGGAAAGGTCGGCCAAAACAACATTTCAATGATGGACGTGCAGACGGACGATGCGTTCGGCGAGTCGGGGGTGAACTACTATGTCGCGCGTTACTCTCGGGACGTGCTGGCCCGGTCCCGGATCGGAGGCATCTTCATCAACAAAGCCGCAACCCGTGGCGGCCACTTCAACCGGACCTACGCGGCGGACATGTTGTACGCACCCCACCCCGCGATGACCGTGAGCGGTTTCTTGGCGCAGACGGAGAGTCCGGGCGTTTCAGGCGACGAATGGGGGGGATTTCTGAATGCGACCTGGAGAGACGACCGCTGGAGGGTGTATGGGGAGATTTCTGATTTCCAGGAAAACTTCAATCCTGAAGTGGGATTTATACCGAGACCGGGCGTTCAGAGGCAAAAGTTTCACTTCGAGCGGAACCCCCGCCCCGGACGATTCGGAATTCGGCTGTTGGAGCCCCAGGTCAACTTCAGCTTTATCGAGGATCAGACCGGCCGCCTCCTGACGCGACAGAATCATAACTTTCTCGGGGTGCATTTCGACAGCGGTGCCCGCCTGACCTTCTGGTTAAATAGATGGTTCGAGAGGCTCGATGAACCGGACAAGCTGGGGAATGGCCGAGCAATTCCGGCTGGCGAGTACAGGTTCAACGATTTTCGGGCCTCGTACAGCAGCAACCCGGCCCGCCGCGTTTATGGCGGTTTCTCGTATGGGCCACAGGGATTTTTCGGGGGAACGCGGACAGACGTCAGGTTTACGCTAGGTACCCGCCTGACCGACCAGTTTTCGGCCGAGGGACAGTATTCACGCAACGATATCGACCTTCCCATTCCTGACGGAGCGTTCGTCACGTCCGTAGCTCGCTTCCGCATCGACTATGCGATCTCACCCTCGATGTCACTGCGAACCCTGACCCAGTACAACTCTTGGATGGAACAGTGGAGCACGGCGGCACGATTCCGGTACACATATATGCCCGGAAGCGACCTCTACATCGTGTATGACGATGTGCGTCGGGATTCGAGAGCCAGAGGGTTTTCCGAGATCCAAGATCGCCAACTGATCGTGAAGGTGACCTATCTGCTCTCCCGATAAGTGGCGAGTTTCAGCGGGCGTAGTCGGAGATTGAGAAATCAGGGATGTTGTGACTTCAAATTGCCTTCGGATTCCTTAGCGGCACTAAACAGCGTTCTGCCCGTCCGATGCCTCCATCTGAGTTGTGGGTTTGAGTGGGACAGGACAGAATCAGGGAGGGGACTTCCGGGCACATTTTGGGACTAATGACAGAGGCATTGAGGAGATTGTATGACACGCTATCGCCCCCACGCTGTTCTAATACTACTACTGCTAACCCAGACCGCCTGTACGTCTTGGGAACCCGTAACTACTCCGATCCCATCGCAGTTCGTCGCGGAGGAAGTAGCCACCATGATGGAGGTGGAACGACCTGACCGCGTCCGCGTAACCGAACGGGACGGGACCGAGTTGTTTTTAGAATATCCCTGGGTGCAGGCCGATGAACTCGTGGAAACCGTCGAAGGAATATCGGCAGGAGTGCCGTTGGAAGACATTTTCAGGTTAGAGGTCCGGAGGTTCAGCGTGAAACGAACCCTCGTAGCGGTAGCAATTACTTCTGTCGCGGCATTTTTAGCGGCTTTTTTTACTAGCTAGCCCCCCGGCCTTCGATACGGCAACTAGGCCGACCAGTACCCCTTCGTAGGAGAGCAGTATTCCTGGCACCAATAGCAACAACAGATGTCTGCACGGGCCGAGTTTAGGATGTGATCGGGAATTCCCCCTATTTCACCGGCAGCCCTAGAGGATCTGTAGGCAGTGTTTCACTAGTCCGATCCAGCTAGTACTTTGCGAGAGCACTTCTATGGAAGATCGTCCGATGAGCCGGAGGACATACATGTCAAAGGGAGTGAGTACGGTAGTTGCGTTCATGGGGGCCTTAGCCTTGAGTGCGAGTCCGACCTCGGCTGAGACCCAGAACATTTCGACTGTCGCCGTAGAGCAACGGTCCTCCATCCTGGCCCGAAACGCTAAACAGTTGTGCTCAGTGATCTTCGTTGTGGGCCGTACCCCCGAAGAAGCGATGGCTATCGGCGATGTCGTGCGCTGGGAGCGCTTGTTGAGTTGGTGGGATTGGAGCGAGATCGATATCCGTGTGGATATGGAAGGAAAGCGGGTCACCCTGGGGAGTTACCCGGCACCGCCTAGAACGGCGGTCTTCCATGGGGGCCAGGGATGCAGCATGCTTCCGGTCGGAGAGGATAAGGTCTTCTTCAAACCTGTGGAAGTTCGTCCCAACCTAACCCCTGCTGACCAGACGCAATGGCCGATGGGAGATCTGACCGACTATGGTCAAGTACGGGGGATCGACAAGACCGCCGTAAGCGCTGTCCTGGACGCAGCCTTTACGGACAATGATCCGGAGCGGGGAGAGCGAGGATGGGTTGTTTTACATGATGGTATTATCGCTGGTGAGCGATACCCTCCGGGCTATGATAGGAATACGCGCAATCTCAGCTTCTCGGAGGGTAAAAGCCTCGAGGCCACTCTCGTCGGCATCCTCGTTGGCGACGGACACCTCCGCGTGGACGATCCGGCTCCGATCAAACAGTGGAAGGCACCTGATGCACGTAGTCAGATCACGATCAGAAACCTGATGAACATGGCAAGCGGTCTAGACTGCAACAACTTTCCCTTGACCCACCCACTGCATTTCACTCCGGAGAACCACCACTCCATCGGCTACAACGATGGGGTCAACTCCTTCCAGGCGTCGGTGGCGCCTCATCTGCGGTTCGTGCCTGGCAGTGTGAACCGCTATCGAAACTGTGACCTCCTGGCCATAGGCAAGATCATCCGAGAGACAGTTGAGCGTGAATACGATGTGGAGTACCTGGCGTTCCCACAACGATATCTATTGGACCGGATCGGGGTCCGAAGCGCTGTTCTTGAGCCCGATCCATACGGTAATTTATTGCTGAACGGACACGACTATTTGACCACCCGGGATTGGGCAAGGTTTGGCCTGCTCTACCTGCAGGATGGCGTCTTCAACGGTGAACGCATCCTTCCCACGGGGTGGGTCGATTTCGTATCGACGCCATCCGCAGCGAATCCGGGTTATGGTGCGTTTTTCTGGCTTGCCACCCAGGAACACAATCTTCCACAAGACGCGTATTGGGCGAGCGGTGCAGAAGGAAACCAGACCATGATCATACCCTCTTATGGTCTCGTGGTAGCGAAGAACGCGTGGAGTCCGACCAAAGACGCTCACAACCTGGTTGCCAAAATCGTGGACGCGGTCGTGAAAACGCAGAGCGATTGCAAGAACTCGGGCTGGCGTAGGTACGGCTTCGACAGTGAGATCCTGTGTGAAACCTACGTTGCACAACGTGGCGAACTGAAGTAGCAACGAAACCTACATGACGGGCACTGTCCGCCCCGATCCCTCTTTGGGAGAGGGGGCAAGATGGTGGCTTTAACCAACCCTTTTAAGGGAGTTCATAATTTCCCTGGATTGGACGATTGGACTAGCCCCCCAAAATCCCTCCCCCCCGCTATGGGGGACAGAACCGCCTTACCTATAAACAGTGTTTTGCTCAGAGGATCTTGTGATTTCAAATTGCAGCGGGACTCCTATGCCCAGAAAACTTTCCTGCAAAAACTTTCAGCTCATCACAGGAGGGAAAAACGATGAGTGGTATCGGCCGTGAAATAGCAGACTGGATCAGAGAGCCCGAGTGGATAAACATCTTTCCCTGGCGGGCACCCGCAAATTGACGGGGTTGAACCTGTTTCTCACGTTGTCGCGACCTGCCAAAGGGCTTTTGGTTTAACTGTTCTTGGCGTATACTTTCGACCGACGGAAAGGGATTTTCGGGTAACCTCATTTGTGCGGGAGAAACCCATGGCTAATCGAAGGGATTTCCTGAAGCGCGGGGTCGCTGTAGCTGGTGGGTGGACCTTGGGAGCGGTAGGAACTGCGACCGGTCAGACACCAGCATCTCAAGATGTGGTCAAGACCCCTGAGGAACTGCTCGCCTATGGCGAGCGCTCCCGCTTCGTGACCTCGATACGGGTACCGCATGGCGGTCGGCCGTCACCCGATCGCTGGGGGCTCCTCTTTCATACGGCGACTCCGCTTCAGGATTCGGTAGGAGTGATCACGCCATCCTCGCTCCACTTCTCAAACACCACGCGTGGTGCCTTCATTCCGGACATCGACCCCCGAGAGCATCGTCTCATGATCCACGGGATGGTGGACCGTCCGCTGATCTTTACCATAGAGGATTTGAAGCGTCTCCCTTCCGTGACGCGCCTTCATTTCATCGAGTGCGCGGGGAACCGTTCTAGGAGTTCGCAGACGACAGTGCAAGAAACGCACGGGGCGACTAGTTGCGCCGAATGGACCGGAGTGCTCCTGTCTACGCTGCTCAAGGAGGCAGGCGTGAAAGACGGGGGGACCTGGGTAGTGGCGGAAGGGGTCGAGGAAGTGAAAGGCGCGTCCAGTATTCCGATGGCAAAGGCGATGGACGACTGTGTGGTGTGCTACGGTATGAATGGCGAGGCGGTACGTCCCCACCAAGGCTTCCCGCTACGGCTGCTGACTCCTGGATTTGAAGGAATCTTTAACGTGAAGTGGCTGAGGCGAATCAAGGTGGTAGACCGCTACTACATGACCTACAACGACTACGGACATCTTCGTCAGGACCCTGACGACGCTGCTCTGGGTTATCAGATCGGACCGAAATCAGTCATCACGTTTCCATCTGGAGGACAACAGCTGCCCGGTCGCGGATACTATGAGCTCAGTGGTTTAGCCTGGTCAGGTGGTGGGGCCGTTCGCAGGGTGGAAGTATCCACCGACGGTGGCCGGCAATGGATAGACGCCGAGATTCGTGGGATGGCTCATCGCATGGCGCATACTCGATTCAGCCTCCAATGGAATTGGGACGGAACAGAGACGGAAATCCTGTCGCGCACTACGGATGAAATAGGCCAGGTTCAACCGACGCGAGCTCAGGTCGCGGAGTTCTGGAGGCCCGGAGCAGTTTACCCCGGGGAACCGGATCAGCCATTCAGTGTGACAGGCCAGGACAATTCTATTCAGCCGTGGAGGATTGGGAGCGATGGGAGCGTTCATAATGCGATTTCTTAGACTTCTCCCGTTTCTGATGTTCTTGGGGGGATCTGTACAAGCGCAGTCGCTCACCTACGGTGTGGGAAGGACCCCGAGCGCAGAAGAAATCCGTGCCTGGGATATCTCCATCAGTCCTACCGGAGAGGAACTCCCGCCGGGGAGCGGAACGGCTGAGGAAGGGGGACTGATCTATCAGCGCAAGTGCGCCTTCTGCCATGGGGCAACAGGGATAGAGGGCGGCGCCCCCAGGTTGGTAAAAAACGACGCGGGACCAAATGCCGACCCCTGGGCATTAGGGAGAATACTTCCAATTCGCTCCCCGTACGCGACGACGGTATGGGATTATATCAATCGCGGCATGCCTCTCAATCAAGAAGGAACCCTCACTGCGGATGAGGTCTACGCGCTGACGGCCTATCTGCTCTACTTGAACGATCTCGTGGCTGAGGACGAGGTGCTTGACTCCCAGAGTCTGCCGAAGGTGGAGATGCCAAATCGTACAAATCCGATGGCAGATGGCTGGGTCCCCTTGCCCGATTGGAAGCCCGGGATGCCAAGGCTTCAAGGTTACCCCTACTGACGTACGCGTCGTAACGCTTTCTGCGGGCCGAACTGCAACAAGCCTAGCGTGCTGCCCCGCCAGGCTCGGTGAGGGTGGGTAGACGTGGTCGGCACGTCATAGAGTTCTGCTTCAAGTTCTTCACGACTCCTAGTGCACCTACCAACAGTGTTTTGCCCGTCCTGAGGTGCAGTCTTGAGGAAGAACCCAGAAGCTACGCAAGCCAATGGCTGAGTTGAATCCACATTATTTCACTCTAGAGTATGGCATTCGGGCCTGGCAGCTGTGGAGCTAAGCCTATTATTACCCTAATGAGCTGCTGTTGGAGCCTGCATGGCCTCGGGGAGCCCGAACGCCGCGAGGCCGTCCTGAAGTTGCACGATGATGTACTGGTGCCCGTTGTGCACCCAGCTGGACATACCGTAGCGGGTGAGCCCTGGAAGCAAAATCTCGCCGACCCGTTGCCCCGTCTGCTTGTCGATACCGAACAGCTTCGGTAGATCGTCAGCCGTCTGCCCGGAGACAAACAGAAGGTTGGGCGATGCGAACATCGCTGCGTGCCCGCCCCGCCCGCGGTTGTACATGACGTTTGACACCCCCTGGAGTAGCGGATGATTGCGAATGAAGTCCTGCTCCTCCTGCGGCGCGTCTCCGTTGGGTATCACCCACCTGATGTCGCCTGTATTCAGGTCGTACGCGACGATACGACCAACCGGACCCTCCCAGATATCGAGCCCGTCGAGCGTCACGCCACCGCCCTCGCTAACTCCTTCCGCGCTGGACCACTCAGAGTTCGTCACGCCGGTCTGCTCGGGGGTGTCCAATATCGACTCACGAGCGGGCAGCACGGTGTGTCTGGCACATCGGCTATGTGAAGTCACGAACATGATGCCAGCCAGCGGATCGGCAGCCTGGTTGCCCGTGATGTTCGTCCCGCCACCGTCACCCGGGCAGAGCCAGGCAGGTCCCGCCGGATCGTCAATCGTGTTCGGAGGGTTAAACATCGGGACGAAAAGATTGTTGTCCCGAGCAATTCGGAGTGCCCTTTGGTGGATCTCGGGTGTGTAGTCGATGAGGTGCTCCTCGGTTCGGCCTAGGAGGTCGAACGGAGGTGGCCTCGTCGGGAACGGCTGCGTCTGTGACAGCTGCTCACCCGGTACGTTCGACGCTGGTACGGGCCGCTCCTCGATCGGCCAGATAGGCTCGCCGGTTTCCCGGTTCAGCGCATACAGGAACGCCTGCTTGGTGGCCTGGAAGAGTCCCTTGACCTCGCGGCCGTCGACTGTCACGTCCATGAGGATCGGGGGGGCAGGCGTGTCGTAGTTCCAGATATCGTGGTGTACCATCTGGTAGTGCCACCGGCGCTCGCCAGTGTCAGCGTCGAGCGCGATGATGCTCGTGCTGAAGAGGTTGTCGCCCGGATGGTGACCACCGTAGAAATCAACCGTCACGCCGTTCGTCACTATGTAAACTAGGCCGAGCTCGGGATCGGCCGACATTGGTGCCCACGATGACACGTCACCCGTCCACTCCCACGCATCATTCTCCCATGTCTCGTGGCCGACCTCACCTGGCCGCGGGATCACGTGAAATTTCCACTTAAACGCGCCTGTCCGTGCGTCGTAGCCCAAGATATCGCCCGGCACCATCTCAAGGCGGGTCTGGAGGTAGCCCTGCTCAGCGGAGTTTCCAACCACGACCGTTCCATTGACCACGATCGGTGGTGACGAGCTCGTGATATAGCCAAGGTCCTTCGGGATTCCCATGTACGAATCGTACGGTTCGTCCCAGTTCTCCCACGGTCCCCAGCCCTCGATTAGGTCCGCCACTAGGTCAACGGTACCCGATTCTGGAAAGCCTTCGATCGGAACCGCCTCGCCCCAGTTCTCGAGCGGGCGGCCCGTTTCAGCATCGAGAGCGTGCAGAAAGAAGGCTGGCGTCGTTATGAAGACCACGCCGCGGTCGTCGATCTCCGCATATGCCACACCCTTCCCGTACCCCTTACGCATCGAGTACTCATGACGATAGGTGTTAGGCTCCGTGAAAGCCCACAAGAGTTCGCCTGTCGAAGGCTCCAGGGCGATCACGTGACGACGTTCGCCGGTTACCGTGATGAGCTTGTTTCCCACATACGAAGGCGTCGCCCGTGGCGTACTCGGTCCGAAGCTCGCCGCATCGAACTGCCAGAGCAGCGTCATCTCCTCGAAGTTGTCCGCAGTGATCTCATCCGCTGGCGTGTAGCGCGTGTGCCCTGCGTCACCGCCGAGGTACGTCCAGAGACCGTTTTCGGTCCCCGGACCCTGCGCCCACGCTGTCAGTGGAGCGAAGGCTAGCGCGCCGAGCGTAAGAGTGAGGCAGGGCAACAGTCGCTGGTGGCGCCATCCCGCGTGGCTCATCATGAGTCGGTCCTCGCTTCCAGGTTGCACATACCCACTCGGGGCTATCACCTCTATAAGGATTGGGTATGCTACCGGTCGCTGGCGTTGGCGACAAGAGCATGGCCCAGCTCAACCCTTCCTTGTCAGGCTCATGCCAACTCGACGCATTGCCGGGTCAGACCTTTGGCTTTTGTACGGCTTCGCCGAGTGCTTCAGAGCGTACGGTTATCCCAGCTGAGTTGCAAATTCGAGCGGGGCAGGGGGGGCTTGAAAAAACCAGGATGCGGAGATGTAGCCTATGGTTGGGACGAAGCTATACTCAGGTCCCAATCCCATAAATTGGGGTTATGCTAGTTCAGTCCCCAGCCCTCTGAAGGCGGCTGCGGTCACAGTTAAAGACCTGCTTGTGGACCAAGTGAGCCCCGGGGAGGCAAGCCACACTCCCGTCGCGTACATTGATGAGCGCGAGTCCGTTCAAGCCCACCAGTGGAAGGATGTGTTCAATAGATAGGTTGCTACAGCCCGAACTGTCTGATATCGACTCATACAGTGCATGGGGTGATCCACGGTTCTTAGGTGTGCATGAATGGAGTAACATGAAGTCCAGGGAGGATTCTGGCTTCAGGGTTACCTAGAGCCGAAAGTGCCGAAGACACGTCTCTGTAAACTCATGACGGCTTCCCTGATTACGGTCTCAGTTGTGCCACTCAAGTCTATAATGCCGCTGTCCCGGCTTTCCGCAGTGACAATTGTGCTTTGTCCAGATGCTGTGTCGATGAAGTCAACAGCGATCTGAAGCTCGATGAGCGTGTCAAACCCGCCCTTTACCACTGTTGCCTGGAGTCTTGGTATGGCGAGGTAGGCCACAGAAAGGTCGTCAATGTTAGCGATAGCCAACATTTGAGCCGCCTGACCCACGTTCCGCCTCACTTCTACCTCTGCGTAGACTGAGCCGAACATCGTTTCTAGAGCATCCGTCACAGAGTGACCCATGGCAAAGTAGTATCTGGCCCCCCCATCCGCGTGCACGATCTCATAATTTTCGAGTTCCTCTGAGAGGAGCACTAGAGCAGATTGCTCAAGCGGCTGACGCCCTAAAGGAGGCAATGTCACAACCGGGGTAATGTAGGATGTGCAAGCATTTACAAGCATGAGGGCCATGATAGTTGCTAAGGACCTAGGTTGTACCAGATTCTGACATGATCTTCTCATCTGGAACGTCCTCGGCTCAGTTTCGGTCATGTGGGGCGTGGCGAACACTACTGTGTTGTCCTTTATAGGTTGAGTGATCTTATATCACTATCCGGAGTCTTATTCTTGGTTGTCGCCTTGGCTCTTGTGTCGACTGATGGTTAATCTGACCCAGAAAACTGGCACAGCATTGTACGCGGTTGAGCGAGAGACCGGTATGATGAGGCGATGCTTCTACAATTTCCTTGGAACTGTCTACACTGCTACAGTGGCTTTTGCCGGCCTGTTCCCGCTCAGAAATGAGGTGGTGATTCGATAGGCTTGTCAGGAAGGGACAATCGGAGAGCCGGATCTCGAGGATCAGAACTAGCCCTCCAGTATTCCGGACCCCCCTTCTTCCGAGGTGATAACATCCCAAGAAGCCCAAGTACAGCAAAGGCGGGAAGCGAGACTCCGCTTTTTAGTGTATGACCCGGAGGAGAGCGGAGTGGCCTCTCATGTCGTCTGATGCGGAAGGATCCCCGCCTGAGTTGCAGGTTTGTAGTGGGGGGCAGGGGGGGGTGTTGAAACCAACCGTTCCTACCTATCTCCCCTACATCATCCGGCTAACCAGCTTGCTGCCCTGTTCGCTGCTGAGTCCGAGAGGGCGGCGTGCGAGGGGAATCCCGTCAGCGAGAACTGGCTCGAGCGAGTCAATGGAGGGCCGGTCATTCTCGTGGAATAGCCCGATGTAGATTTCGTCTCCCCAAGCCATCGCCTTCTCGCAGCCCGCTTTCCAGTCGCTGGGGTCATGCCCCTCGTCTTCTAACTTCCTTATCCGAGGCTTGAAGAACACGAAGTCTTGGTCATGGTTAAAGGTGACACAAGGGCTGAAGATGTCGATAAGAGAAAAGCCCTTGTGCTCGATCCCATTCTTGATGAGCTCCGTGAGGTGTTTGACGTCGGCGCTGTAACCTCTAGCGACGTACGTCGCACCGTTCATGATCGCGGACGTAAGGGGATTAATGGGAAGCTCGAGGTTTCCAAAGGGCGTGCTCTTTGTCTTCATGTCGGTGCGACTGGTGGGAGAGACCTGGCCCGTGGTCAGGCCATAGATCTGATTATTCATCACCAGGTAGGTAAGGTCGATGTTGCGACGAGCCGTGTGCATCAGGTGGTTCCCGCCGATGCCGTAGCCGTCACCATCACCGCCGGTAACGATGACGTTGAGCTGATGATTTCCTAGTTTGGCTCCCGTCGCCACTGGGAGAGAGCGCCCGTGCAGGGTGTGCATCCCGTAAGCGTTGAAGAAGCCTGGCAGGTTGGAAGAGCAGCCGATGCCGCTCACGGCCAGGATCTCATGCGGCTTGATACCGAGCTGAAATACCGCACGCTGGAGCGCGTTCAACACTCCGAAGTCTCCGCATCCCTTACACCAGTCAGGCGTGACTTTACCCTTGAAATCTCTTGGCGAAGTCGGCGAGCGGACAAGTTCGAGGCCGATCATCTCGGTGGTGCTCTGGGCGGTACTCATACAATAATCTCCTGATCCGGCACGTAGATGGCTGCCCTGCTCTGCAGTAGGTCGAGGACCCCTTCAACGATGTGGTGTGGCATGAACGGCTCTCCGTCGTACTTCCGGATGTGTCCGTTCGCGGAAAACCCGGTCTCGCTGCGCAGGTACCGAGCGAACTGACCTGAGTAGTTGTTCTCCACGATGAGGACCCGCTTTGCACTGGACAAGATCTCATCCACGGCCTCACCGTGGAATGGGACAATCCATTTGATGGCCAAGTGATTGGCGACCACTCCCTGCTCGGAGAGCATCTCTATGGCCTCTCGGATCACACCGTAGGTAGACCCCCAGCCGACCAGTGTCACTTGGGCGTCCTGGGGACCCTCTAGGGTCGGCGGTAACACGTCGGCCGAAACACCCTCAAGCTTCCGTGCGCGCTTCTCTACACTCGTACGCCGCTTGTGTGGATGCGTGAACTCGTCACTGATGATTACTCCGTCCTCATCGTGCTCGTCCGTTGCCACCACATGGACGAATCCCTCATATCCCGGCGGAACTCGGGGGGAGATTCCACTCTCCGTATTGGCGTAGCGGAGGTAGTTTCCGTCGGGCGAGGGATCGACGAGAAGGGCGCCACGATCAATCGCGGGGTGGAGGTCGATGAGGTCAGGGTCCACGCTGAACGTCCCTTCCGAGATGAGGAGATCGGAGATGATAATTCCGGGGCATTGAGCGCGGTCCACAAGGTTGAAGAGCTCTGCTACAGTGTTGTACGCGTCGAGGGAGTTTTTGGGTGCCACGATGAAACGCTCGAAGTCGCCTTGGCTGGCGCCGAGCGCTTGCCAGAGGTCGCCCTGCTCCGTCTTGGTCGGAACACCCGTTGAGGGTCCAGCACGCATCACATTGATGAAGACCGCGGGGATCTCCATCATCGCCGCCGCTCCAACTGCTTCTGTCATCAGCGCAAAGCCGCCACCGGACGTAGCACACATGGCACGACAGCCCACGTGGGCTGCGCCGATCACCATATTGGCAACGCCAATCTCGTCCTCGACCTGACGCACCATGATGCCGAGGTCACGCGCATTCTGTGCCATCCAGTGGAGGACCCCGGTCGACGGACTCATAGGATACGCTGCGTAGAACTTGACTCCGGCAGCCGCCCCGCCCATAGCCAGAGCAGAATTGCCGGTCCACATCGCGAGGGGTTTATCCCCCTCCGGTAACGGCACAGGGAAGGACTCGAAGCTGGCGTCTCCGTAGTCATAGCCAGCCCGGGCCATAGCCACGTTCTCTTCGACTACGGCGGATCCCTTCCGTCCGAAGAGGAGCTCCAGAGCCTCCTGCAGAACCGAAAAGTCGACGCTCATCAGGGACATCATGACGCCGAGTGAGATCGTGTTCTGAATGAGCTTGTTTTTGCTGTCTCCCATCAGCTCGCTGACGGGCATCGGGCAGAGAAGGACGCCGTCGGGTACTTCGGCGGGCTGGATGGTGTCGCTGTTATAGACCACCCGAGATCCGGGCCCGAGAATCTCTAGGTGCCGATCCATCGTGTCCTGGTTGAGACAAAGCAGTAGGTCTATCCCGTCACCGTGACTGTGCACCTCTTCGTCACGAATGCGCACCGTTAACAGGATGTGTCCTCCGCGGATGATCGACTGATAGGCATTGTACGCGTAGAGGTGCAGACCACGCCGACCGAACAGGCGAGCGAGGATATTGCCCGGTGTTGCGATGCCTTGGCCGGCAGCTCCTCCGATGGCAATGGTTAAGTCGAGACCACTCGCACTCATGTATTTCTCCTTGAATGATTCGTTTACCACTGTCCTCGACAACACTGGCCCAAAAGACGAATCTCGGGTCCGAGGAGGAGAGGTCCGCCCATGGAAGACGTTAACTTCCATCACAGGGACCATGGACAAAGACAAGCTCGTAAGCTACTTGAGATTCCCGATTACCGCCAACCCTCACTAAGCCTCGGGAGCACTCGTTGCCGCGCGAGTGCGGTCAGCACCTTCCGGAGATCGGGTCCGCTTCGCGTCCCACAGAGTGTGAGCCAAACTGGGTGAAAGAGGCTCGGCCCATTCACTTCAAGCTCTTGCCAGCCTCTCTCACAGCCCTCACCGCGTCCTCGGCGGTTAAGGGGCGGCCAGTGTGCCTCGAGACGATTCCGTGTATAAAGTTGCTGTAGCAGGAGTCGATACGCCCGTCCGGTTGTCCGATTTCCTCTTCGGCTACCGGTCTTTCCCTTATCGGTTCAGTGCGGTCAGAATCTCCTCTGTCGAGGTGAATTTAACTCGCGGCCTCCCCTGCGGTTCTCCCCGGGCCATCTCCAATTCATTGATCCGCTGCCAGTCGGCGTACGTCACCACCTCGGGCTGCCTCTGCCTGAGGAACGACTCTACGGTCTCGGGCTGCGGATGAGGAGGTGACAGTAACAGTCCAAGTGCCAGATCTTCCAGCATCGCCTCCACCGTATCCGCCGCGTCTTTCTTATTGGTGCCGATCACGCCGGTGGGGCCGCGCTTGATCCACCCGCTGACGTAAACCCCCAGCAATGGCGCATCGCTGGAGGAAGTGAGCACGCGCCCGTGCTCATTCGGTACTACGCCACGCTTCTGGTCGAACGGCAATCCTGCCAGTGGGACGCCGTGATACCCGACCGACCGGAAGACCAGGCCCACGGGGAGTAGCTCCGATTGATCCGTGGCTTCAGCTCGGAGCCATCCTGTCCCGTCCGCGACGAGCCGGTTGCGTACGATCCGGACACCCACCACCTGTCCGGACTGATCGCCAAGAAGTTCCACTGGAGATACCAGAAAACGAATCCCAAGCGTCCGCGGTTTTCCGGTTGGGGAGCGAGCTGCGAACTCTCGCAGGATCTCCAGTTTGCGCTGTAATTTGCGGTCATCGCTCTGCTCCACTTCCGCGTGGGTTAGTGGATCCAGCGCGATTTCATCTTCCCGCACCTGTACATCGGCCCCGTCGAGTTCCCCCAGTTCCTTGACTTCAGGATTGGTGAAGGCGGCTTGCGCAGGTCCTCGCCGGCCCAGCATGTACACTTCCTTAATACGACTTCGCTGGAGGGCTTTCAGAGCATGATCCGCGATGTCGGTGGTGGAAAGCTCCTCCACCGTCCGGCTGAGGATGCGGGCTACGTCCACCGCCACATTTCCCACTCCCACCACGGCGACCCGTTCGACCGAGAGATCAAAGTCATGGTTCCGATATTCCGGATGCCCGTTGAACCATGCGACGAACTCGGTCGCGGTGTGACTGCGAGCCAGGTCTTCACCGGGGATACCCATCCGCCGATCGGTTTGGGCGCCGGTGGTGAAGCAGATCATGTGATAGTAGCGGCTGAGCTCGTCCAAGGTCACGTGTGAGCCCACGTCCACGTTTCCGAAGAACCGGAAAGCTGGATTAGCCGCCACCTTATCGAACTGGCGCGACACCCGCTTGATCTCCTCGTGGTCCGGCGCGACTCCGAAGCGGACTAGGCCGAAGGGCGTGAGTAGACGCTCGTAAAGATCCACGGTGACCACGAGGTCCGACTTGGCCATTAGACGCTGAGCCACAAAGAACCCCGCGGGTCCGGAACCCACAACGGCCACGCGCAGCGGCTGGTCGGCAGTACCTGGAGTTGACATGCGTATCCGTTAGTTCTGGTGCTTACCCGAGGGATTTGTGATGATTTAGTTGAGTCGTCGCACGAGCGCAGTATGGTGGCGTTCGATCAGGAGGAGGGAGTGACCGATGTGATCCTCCCTTAATCTCAATCCACTGTCAAGCTGGTCTTCACTGTAGAGGGACAGATGTCTAAAGCCCCCTCCGGACGCTCAGGAAGGTAGAACGCGGGGTGCTGGGGGTCTAGTGAAGCCTCAGCGGATCCATGCGCTTCCCCAACGAGGTCTCGATCGTTCCTTCTATGATGGCGGTTGATTGAGGAGGAGCGATCCCTCAGAAACTCTGAGGACGAGATAGTGGGATTCTACCATTCCCATCCAGCCAGCGATCCTATACCCTCTATCGTTAGATCGAACATATATGGCTCTGTGGCCGGACGCGATTTGGGTGATTGTGGGAGTGGAGGTGGAGATGGTGGGGAGAGCCATCGGAGCGTGGAGCCTTGATCTCGCCGATGGCAAGTCAGCCAGGGAGGTTCAGGTCGTCTAGAGGAGCGGTCAAATTGGGGCAGGTAAAGCCGAGAGGAAAAAAAGGAAACAATGACCTATATAATCGCT
>CAUZHN010000025.1:0-33598 GCA_963579625.1 Gemmatimonadales bacterium UBA6960 | reverse complement strand
AGGAGCGGATCCGTACACATCAACCACGGTCTGCGAGAACCCAGTCACTAGGGCACAGGCATCACCCCCTGGATCCGCCTCAACCAATAGCTGATGTGTGGCCTCAATCTGAAAACGCCCGCGGCCGATCGAAAGGAATGTCCCACCAAACACTGCACGAAGGCGCCGTTGGATACGGTTTCGAGCCAGATTAAGCAGGAGCCACTTCGGGAGCACCTTGCGCAGCGCTGGAGCTCCTTCCTTGGCCATAAGGGAGCAGCCCACCTCATGGAATACCCACCTAGCATCAGGCCGTCTCGCCACAAGGCGAATAAGGTCTCGGACCTCCACCTCAGGGATTCGTCTTCCTCGTCGGGCTTCTTCCTTATATCGCCAAATCTGGTCCTCAACCACGCCGGATAACCCCAAGCGGCGTGGCAAAGTCAAGCTCACGTTCTCGTCGTCCAAGACCTCATTGGGTTGATCACGATCTCGAACTGTCTCAAGAAGAGCCAGCGCCAACTCGGCCCGTACACGCCGACGGTAACGTTTCTCGGGTAGGGAGTCGGACAAGACGGCTTACATGGATTCGGGGTTGAGTCGCCTACAATGCGGCCCCGCTAACCTGGCGTTTAATCTCTCTATCGGCAACGACTTGACACGCCCAATCCAAATCCGTCCGCTCACCTCCCTTCGAGCGACTCAACCCTCATCCAATCCTCTGCAACAATGCGAAAAGGCCCGTAACCGCAGGGTTTTTACACCTAGAGGACCTTGAATCAAAGCCGGTTGTGTGTCATACTACTAGGCGTTCGCGGACGGCTTGTATGATCCCCCATCTTAGGGGCCGATGACGAATCGAGGGCCCGTGTCCATGTGGTGCGGAGCCCTCCTTATCCTCGGACCGTACCTGTTCGGTTTTACTCGAGCCAAGGATCGGCAAGTAGATGCCCGAGATTCCCGCTGAGCGAAATGCTACTACGACCGTCGATCCTCAGATGCTAGATCGAGCTCTTGATGAGCTGAGCGACGAAGAGCTGGTAACCGCCCACCTAGACGGTCGCGACGGGGCCTTCCAAGAGCTCTTCCATAGGTACAGGAATCGACTCGTTCACTTCATCACCCGGAAGACCGGAGACTCAGATCGCGCCCAGGATCTAGTGCAGGAAGCCTTTATTCGCGTAACCCGGCATCTGCATCGGTTTGATACCAGCAAGAAGTTCTCAACCTGGGTGTATACGATCGCGAGCAACCTGTCGAAGAACGAGTTGCGGAATCGTTCCAGGAGTCCGTTGGTACTCTTCCAGAAGTTGACCAACAGCTGGGATGATGACCACCGCCCGCTGCAGTTTGAGGATTTCAGCATGCGGCCAGACGATCTCTACCGAAAGCGATTCCTTCAGCGTCTTGTAGCGGACACGGTAGAGGAATTGCCCGAACACCATCGTCTTGTTTTCCGCCTCAGGGAACTGGAGGGCAAGAGCTACGAGGAAATCTCCGAGATCACCGGGGTGAACCTGGGAACAGTGAAGAGCCGACTACATCGGGCTCGGAATTCTTTCGCTCAGAAGATTGAGCACCTCCTGAACTGAGACCTGGCTCTTCCGCTGACATCTGCTGGTCCCGCCCCCCGGAGCAGTGGAGCGGCCCCCTGCCCATCGGACGCCATGTTCCCATCTCTCCGAAAGGCCTTTCGCCAGGCAATCGAGAATTTCCAATCTGAGGTCAATCGCGACCGCATCCCTGACGCCGCTGATCAGCTGCTTCGAGCCATGAGGGCCGAGTTGATCGAGCTACAGAGACAGTCCAAAGAGCTCGAAAGGGAACTCGAGGCCGTTCAGGAGGGGACCCGAAGGGAACATGAGGCTACGAAGACCTGCCTTCGACGGGAGGACATGGCCCGGAAGATCGACGATGAAGAAACGGCCTCCGTTGCTAGAGACTTCGCGGGAAAGCACCTGCAGCGCCAGGAGATTCTCTTTGAAAAGTCGGAGGTTCTTACACGGGAACTCCATGAGCGTCGAGAGAACCTAGAGGAGATGAAGGACCAGTTTCAGGAGGCGCTACTCCGGCGTGATCCGCTCGGAGCCACCGCGGGACGAACCCACACAAGCGACCACCCACGTCAGACGGACGACTCATTTCAAGAGATGGACTGCGTCGCTGAGAGAATCAAGGACCTGGAGACTCATACTCAAGCCCCTCAGGACATTGATGAAACACGCGGCGATGGTTCTTCCTCAGTGGGGGATACACTCCCAGAGCACGAGCTGGATGCACGTCTCGAGGCCCTGAAGAAGCGGATGAACAATAGTTGACATCAGCTCAGACGCTGGGGTAGTAAAGCCAGAGTCGGGCGAGTAGATTCTCCCGGTCAAGATTGAGGTTGCCGCTGGCCGGCTGTAGATCGAAATTGGCTGGAACCTTGGACATCACCAGGTGACTCATGGAGAACTGGATCGGGATCGGCGTCTGGATCGGGATCGGGGCAATAGTAGGTCTCATAATGAAGATGCTCGTAAAGCTGCCTTCGGCGCAGCCCGGGCACACCTTACTTCTCGTAGTATTTGGTGCATTCGGAGCCGTCATTGGGGGAATGCTTGGAGTAGGGCTCTTCCAGTTCGGTGACCCCAGGGCACTGAGCATCGGAGGCATGGTCGGCGCGCTGTTCCTGAGTACTCTTCTGACCTGGACCTATCGGTGGGGAAGCAAATCGGTCGTCTGACATCCGCTCGGCCCAATCTCGACAAGCACCAGAAAATGACCTTCGATCTGAAGGACCTGCGTCGAGAGCTCTTCGAGTTTTTGCGAATCCCCTCGGTCAGCGCTCGGTTAGAGTACGCGGACGACACCCGCCGCGCCGCAGAGTGGGTTGTGGAGGCCCTCGGCCGGGCCGGGCTTGAGGCGGAGCTCCTGGATACTGCCGGACACCCTGTAGCTCTCGGGGAGTGGCGTAGCGCCGTAGACAACGCTCCTACGGTTCTCATTTACGGCCACTACGACGTGCAGCCTCCGGAGCCACTCAATCTCTGGACCTCTCCCCCCTTTGAGCCGACCCTCAGAGATGGGCGCATCTACGCGAGAGGGGCGGCTGACAACAAGGGTCAGCTTTTCCTCCATCTCAAGGCGCTTGAAGAGTTACTCGCCACCCGCGGAACTCTGCCCGTCAACGTAGTGGTGCTGGTGGAGGGAGAAGAGGAGATCGCCTCACCTAATCTCCTGCGGTTCATAGAGATGTACCGTGACCGCCTTGCGACAGATGCGGTGCTCATCTCAGACTCGGCGATGTTCGCCCCGGATCTGCCCTCACTTTTATTTTCGCTTCGGGGCATGGCTTACTTCGAAATCCTTGTCAGAGGGAACGATAGAGACCTTCACTCTGGCAGCTATGGAGGAGCAGTACCCAATGCCGCCACGATCCTCGCTGAGATCGTGTCCACGCTCCATGACAGTCACCACAGGGTCGCGGTCAATGGTTTTTACGACCAAGTCATCGAGTGGGACGATCGAACTCGCGAGCAGATCAGGGCTCTCCCCTTCCGGGAAGAGGAGTTTTTCGCGGAAGCGGGCACGACGAGTCCGAATGGGGAAATCGGCTACTCGACCCTCGAGCGTCTATGGACACGCCCGACCTGCGACGTGAATGGCCTTGTTTCGGGATACACGGGTCAGGGCGCCAAAACTGTCCTCCCAGCGACGGCCGCGGCAAAGGTGAGCTTCCGGCTAGTTCCCGACCAGGACCCCGTGCGGATCGGGAAGCTTCTCCGGACACACATCGCCCGAGTTACGCCGGCCGGCGCAGAGGTTGACGTAGTGGAAATCGCAGGAGGACGCCCCTGGCGCGCTCACCTTGAGGGCCCCTTCTTCGAGGCCGCGCGCCGTGCGCTGGAGAGCACCTTTGGTGTGGAGCCCATCCTCACTGGTGAGGGTGCGTCGATTCCGATCGTGACCGATCTCGAGCGAATCCTCGGAGCTCACGCTGTATTGATGGGCTTCGCCCTACCGGGAGCAAACATGCACGCGCCGGACGAATGGTTCCCGGATGCACACCTGAGAAAGGGGATTGAAACGCTGATGAGGTACTACGAGGAACTCGGGGAACTGTTATGAAACAAGCCGACGCCGGCATGCCAAATGGGACAATCAGTCTTCCGACTTCCCAACCATCACTCCCGCACGGAGCAGCGCTCGGGCTTTATTGAGGGTCTCTTCGTATTCCTGTCCCGGATTCGAATCAGCGACAATCCCTGCGCCAGCCTGTACAAACGCGCGCCCCTCATGAACGAGCATGGTCCGAATTGCGATCGCCGTGTCCATTGACATTCCTCCGTATCCGAGATATCCCACCGCGCCAGCGTAGGGACCTCTCCGTACAGGCTCCAGCTCTTCGATGATCTCCATGGCACGAATCTTAGGTGCTCCTGATACAGTGCCCGCTGGAAAGCATGCCCGGAGCACATCGATCGCACCTAACCCCTCGAGCAACTCGCCCTCCACCTGTGAGCAGAGATGCATGACGTGAGAGTAGCGCTCGACAGCCATCAGCTCTGGCACTCTAACAGTACCGTACTTGGCCACTCGGCCAACGTCGTTCCGTCCTAAATCGACGAGCATCCTGTGCTCCGCAAGCTCCTTTTCATCCCTCAGTAAATCGTCCGCAAGTTCACGGTCCTCCCTCGGATTGCGACCCCGTGGTCGTGTGCCGGCAATCGGTCTCACAGTGATTGTGCCATCCTCGACCCGTGCCAGCACCTCCGGGGATGACCCTACGAGGCTGACTCCGTCGAGCTCCATGAAGTAAAGATACGGCGACGGGTTCAAGGATCTGAGGGCTCGATACAGATCGAACGGCGATCCTCCTAGGTTCATGCTCAGGCGTTGGCTGAGCACCACTTGAAAGGCGTCCCCCTCTAGGATATAGTCTCGAATGCGAGTGACCGCAGTTTCGTACTCTTCCCGGGTCATTGTGCTCTCGAAAGGCGGATCCGCTGGGGGCTCAGCCTTCAGGGAGAGGGCTGACGGACCCTCCTCGGAGCCGAGGCGCTCTACAAGCTCCTCGATTTTTTCGGCAGTAGCACGGTAGCGAACCCGCAGCTCCTCTTCCGACAGCCCGGGCTCTACCGGAACAGCCCGTATCGCCATAGCGCGCCCCAAAAGGTTGTCGATCGCCAAGACTACATCGGTAAAGACGACCATCACCTCCGGAAGCTCCAGATCACGCTCCGCAAGGTCGGGGAGCCGCTCAATCTGGCGCACGAGGTCATATCCGAAGTACCCTACGGCACCACCCCAGAAACGGGGAAGCCCGTCAATCTGCGCGGGAGCGCGGTCACGCAGTCTCTGATCGAGGTCGGCGAGGGGATCCTCGACATCTACGGGCGCCCAGCCTCCTTCTGGAGTCCACCACGATACTTCTCTTCCCTGGAGCCGCCAGGCAGCGCTTGGTTCGGTTCCCAGAAAAGTGTATCGGGCCCACTTTTCCCCTCCAACTACGGATTCGAGAAGAAAACCAAACGGGGGCCGCACGAGCTTTCGATAGGCGGTGACGGCCGTCTCAGTATCAAACAGAAACTCAGCCCGCAGGGGAATGACCGCGGCCGTGCGTGACAGATCAACGAACGCCTCGAATGAGGGAATCAGATTCATGTGCCCTAGTAGGGATGGGCTGAAAACCGTTACGGGTGATCCGGAGGGGCAGAATGTCCAGACGTAAACGTGGAAAGTCAACGCCAGTGCTTGCCGTGGACACTGGGGGGACGTTCACCGATCTTCTGCTTCTCCAGGGTGGTAGCGTCACCGCACTCAAAGTGCCCTCGACCCCAACCGACCCGGCGGCTGCGGTACTTACCGGAATCCGGCGAATCTTCGCGGAGGAAGCTCCAAAATGCTACCGGCTGATCCTTGGATCGACGGTAGCGACGAACACCCTCCTAGAACGCAGCGGCTCCCGAGTGGCGTTGATCACGAATGAGGGTTTTGAGGATGTGATCGAGATAGGGCGTCAGGATCGGCCCCAGCTCTACGCGCTAACCGGTCATCGCCCACCCCAACTGGTCGATCGCAGGGATCGGATAGGAATCAGGGGACGGCTGGATCCCGCTGGTGATGAGCTCTCTCCGGTCGACCACGACCAGCTTTCCCTCCTTTCCAAACAGGTGGGCGATGCTGAAGCCATCGCGGTCGTTCTGCTCCACAGTTATGCTAACCCCACGCACGAATTAGCCGTCGCGAAGGCTTTGGAGAGTATCGGGGTATCGGTGTCCCTCTCCTCACGAATCCTCCCCGAGTTCAGAGAGTTCGAGCGGACCTCCACGACCGTTGCAAACGCCTATGTGGCACCTCGGGTACGGAGCTACATATCCCGCCTGAGCCGGGAGTGCGGGACCGAGGCCATTCGCGTCATGGGATCAAACGGGGGAGCTCTCTCTCTCGATCAGTCACTCTCAGAGCCAGTCAATACGGTCCTCTCCGGCCCCGCCGGGGGAGTGGTGGGCGCTATGGATTGGGCTCGCCGCGCAGGGCTAACAAAGATCCTTTCGTTCGACATGGGGGGGACCTCCACCGATGTCAGTCTCGTCCGGGGCGCGCCCTTAGACACACGCGAAGGGAAGGTGGGAGGCATACCGATCGCCATCCCCCTCCTAGACATCCACACGGTTGGTGCAGGTGGCGGATCAATCGCTTACCTAGACCCGGCTGGGGCGCTCCACGTGGGTCCGAAGAGCGCCGGTGCGAAGCCCGGCCCGATCGCCTATGGACAGGGGGGGACTCAGGTGACTGTAACGGATGCACACGTTTGGCTTGGTCGACTTCCCGCAAGCGGACTGCTCGGAGGCACTGCACCTCTCGACCGTGACCGCGTTGCCAAGCATATAAAGACTCTGGCACAGGAAGCGGGGCTCTCTGCCGAAGAGGCAGCAGCAGGGGTCATCGAGGTAGCGAACACAGCAATAGAGGGAGCCCTCCGGGTCATCTCCGTTGAACGGGGAGTAGACCCTTCTGACTATCACCTCGTCGCGTTCGGCGGGGCAGCTGGACTACATGCTGCAGACCTCACGCAGCGGCTAGGACTTCGAGGAGCACTCATCCCACCGGATCCCGGTCTTCTCTCCGCTTACGGAATGCTCGTCGCGCCAGTCTTACGGAACCGATCCCGTACAGTCTTCCTGCCCGGAGACGATCCCGCCACGGATGCTCATATGACCAGAATCTTAGACGAATTGGAAGGGGAGGCTCGGGTGGAAATAATAAAAGATGGGGCCGCCTCAGCCTCTCTCGTCGCCGAACGATGGGTAGATGCCCGGTATCGCGGGCAGAGTTTCGAGTTGTCCGTCCGAGCAGAGGATTGGCTGGACGGCTTCCATCGGGCGCACGAGAAGCGGTACGGGTACCTTCGATCGACTCCTGTTGATGCGGTCACTCTACGTGTCAAAGTGGAGGCTCCCGGCGATCGGGTTCACATCCTTGAGATCCCGGAAGAATCGGCCCCTCCCGGTCACGATCGCGCGCCGGTACCGATTGGTGGGAAGGAGCTAGAGACGCCAATCTTCTCGCGGTCCGACATCCCCCCGGGCACGACTATATCTGGACCCGCGATCATAGTCGAGTACAGCGCAACAACCTGGTGTCCCCCGAAATGGCAAATCGAGTGTGACTCGTGGGGTATCCTACATCTTTCCAATAGTCAACCAGCCTAGACATCTCAACCCAGCAACCTGACTCCTGGCCTCCCACACTCCAAGCGCCGAAATTCTTGCCGGCCCTGTTCGTCGACGACAAGTTCCAGGACCTGGTAAAATACCTCTGGCAACCTCTCCCAAACCGAAGGTGGTGCGACCAGGACAACAGGAACGTTGAACCGTTCGGCATCGGACAGCACCTCAAGCGCGCCGCGGCAAAGTTCTTCCGTACCGGCCTCGTGTAGTTCCCACACCAATAGCGAGTTCGTCTGCGTGGTCTTCGAGCGACTGTGGAGCCAGAGAGCCAAGTGGATTGCCAGGCGAAGCGCTGCATGCTCGATTCCCACAGGCTCTCTCTGCTGCCCATCCGAGCTGACGACCTGCAACTCAGGATCCACCCTCACGCCTATGATTAGCCCCTCGGTGATTTGACTCAGGAGACTCCCCGCCAACCGAAGCACCTCTCTGAGAGCCAGATCCTCGGCGGAGTCGAAGGCCGGGGGGACAGGTGTGAAGACATCTTCTGCGACAGCGCTCTGATTCGACCTCTCCACACCATATCCTCGCCGTCTCTCCCGACGACCCTCCAAGACCTTCGTCGCCTCTTCCACTCTCACCTGAAGCCGTAACGCTTGCTCCTCTAGTTCTCGTAACTCCTCTGGCTTCTTGTCGAGCTGGCCCCGACGCCGTTTCCACCATCGTCCATCCTGGACCACATCTTCCCACTCCCCGTGAAGAGTCTCCAGCAGACTCCCGAATCCAGCTCCCAGTGTCCGACCACAGGTCGGACAGCTTGCGCTCTCCTTGTCAGACTCAAGCGCCCGTATGCGAAACCGAAGCTCTCCAGCTCGGTCGCGATAGGCCCGCAGCTTGGACTCGGCATCCTGTCTCTCCTGCCCCCACTGAAGAGTTGCTGCTTCGAGGTCGGCAGATGCCTCCACCCAATCCGCCCGTCGATCGGTAAGACCCACCTCCATCGACAGCAGACTCTCCTCTTCTGTCTCCCCGGCAAGCACCTCTCGATCCAGGGTTCCTCTGGACAGAGAGCTTTCTTGGTCCGGTTCACTGATGGAGTCTTCCCGGAAGCCCGCGAGAACAGTACGAAGCAGAAACTCGGGATCCAGGCCTCCGGCCCATAGCCCAGCTGAAACCGGATCGTCGGGAGGGGATGGGGAAATTCGGAGCTTCCTGAGGAGCGGCATTCCGGAGCCCCTCACTTTGCGATTCCGACGGAGTGCATCGACCATCTCGATCCGAAAGGACTCCGACGCTGACGTGAGCAGCGTAATCTCGGGAAATTTACCGCTCTCACTAACTCGTACTGGTGATGTGCCAGACCACACAATTTCCTCGGCTGCCCAAGCAAGGCTGCTCATCCGCTGCATGGAGTCGGCCTCATTAGACTCCGCATGAACCTCGAGGTGGGCCGCTCTTCTCCGTACAGCATCCAGCAGCCCCTGAGATACCCCCTCGTCGGGGGTGATTATGTCCCCTCGCAAGCGGACCCGCACGATTTTTCTCTCGATCCCCCCTGGGACCCCCTGGAGAAGTTCTCGTAGCCGTCTTGTCCCTGGTTGCGGATCCTCACGGGCAACGCGAACAGGTGCCAAATCTACTACAGGGCGACCCGGAACAGGGTGGAACTCAGCACTCCCATCCTCCAGATCAAAACTCAAAAAGCCTTTCTCTTCCGTCGCCTCTCTCCAAGGGCATGACCCTGGCCTCTCCAACGCTCCGGCCGTCTGAACGTTCGGTGCCCAGGCCCTACGTTGGTGATCCCCACCAACGGCCACGTAACTCCACTCATCAGGGTTCACAGGGATCCCAGGACGCGAGTCCGAGGGATCGCCCCTCACGAGCAGCACGTTCCAGCGGGCGGCTGGATCTGGTCTCACGTCGGGCATTGGAGGATAGGCCGCGGCTCGAAATGGGATGAGAAGGGCATGCAGCTTCGTGCTGCGAAACCGAACTGCACGCGGTGCACCGACCGCTGCCTCGACCCCCGGCAGGGCGTCGAGGACGGCGACTGGACCGGGATCAGCCGGATTTATCGGAGAATCTCGTTCTCCGGCAATAATCAGGATCGGAATCCCAGGAAGGTACGTTCGGAGACGGGACACCCCTCGATGAATGGTGAGAAAAGCTGTACTCGGAGGGTTCGGATGGTCGAACAGGTCTCCCGTAATCAGAACTAGATCCGGTTTCAACCGAACCGTTTCCTGAAGCGCCCACCGAAATGACGCGGCAAGATCGCGCTCTCTCTGATTCCATCCCTGCTCTATCTGGAGATACGCCCGGAACCCGAGATGGAGATCGGACAGATGGACCAGCCGCACTCTCAACCCTTATGATAGATCAGCAACGGTACCGAACTTCTTTTCGAAGAACACCAGCGGATGACTAGCCGGTCCCACCCCACAGTCGACAACCTCGCTAATCAAGACCACATGATCCCCTGCTTCCACCTTCTTCCAAATCCTGCAATCTATCCAGGCTAGAGCGTTCTTGAGGGTAGGAGGACCGACCCGCATGTCCACAAGCTCCAGCTCCTGAAAACGCTGGTCCCGAATCTCCTCCGAGAAGCGGCGAGCGATCTTCGCGTCCTCCGCACGAAGTATCGAGACGGCAAAGCTCCCGGTTCGGAGCAGCACGGAAAGTGATTCTGACTTGCGGTCGGCACACACAAGGATCAAATGGGGCTCTAGCGAAACCGAAGCCACCGCGTTGACAGTGAATCCGACGGGAACGCCTAGGGGGTCGGTGCCGGTCACTACCGTCACACCGGTGGGCAACCGCGACATGACCTCCTTGAATAGCTGAGCGTTCCGCACCATCCCCCTCTGATCAGATCTAGTCCCCCTAACGGTCTCCCAGCCATCGCGGCCTTTGCGCTCGTCACCCGGCTCAGATAACTTTCGGTATTAAGGATGTCGGCCTCCGTCCAATCTGAGGAGACCTATGAGGCTGGATTGCCTCTACCCCCGAAACCCCATGCACGCCAGGCGATTCCCGCAACTCGTGTTCCCCGTCATCATAACCGGGGTCACAACGTGCGACAACGTGGCTCTCGACGGAATACAGGCCGAGCTACGCCCCTTCAAAGAGGCTCCGGGTGACCCCACCGTGGACACCGCCGAAGAAGAAGAGCTGCGGGTGTTGGAGCCTCTCCTCCCAGTCGAACCGGATCCCCTCCTATATGTGGTGGGGCGGACTCACTTCCCATCTACTACCATCCTTCCGTTCCCCCACCTCTCCGAGGACGGATACCGGCCCCACCTAGACACACTCCACGCAGTGCTCAAGGTATGTGGAGAAACGCACCGTTCGCTTACGATGCTCGGACCGCTGGACGAAGATTGGTCGATCCTGCATCTGGATGTCTGCGGGAAGTCTGCTTATCGAGGGACAATCCGGCCCTACCTTTGACCCCAAGAACAGGTTGGTTAGTACTGCTTGGGTGCCTTTTATTCTTCACCCCGAGTGCCTGCACCGTAGACTCACCTCCGGAAGCGGACTCGCGCGGCAGAGCGGGGACTCCCTCGCTCATTGACGACGCGGGCACCGCGATCGTTCTCGAAGGATCACCACAACGAATCATATCGCTCGTCCCATCCGCTACGGACATTCTCCTAGCCCTGGGCCAGGCGGACCGACTAGTCGGCCGAACAGACTACGATGTCGCTGCCAAAATCGAGGGTCTCCCTTCGGTGGGGGGTGGATTGAAACCATCGATGGAGTGGATCGCTTCCCTAAAGCCCGACATGGTGGTTCGCTTTCGCGCCGAATCGGACCCCAACACGCCTCGACAGCTAGATGCCATGGGAATCTCCCACCTCGCGATTCGACCTGATCGCCTAGATGACATCCGCAGAATCATCGGCCTCCTTGGATCAATGGTAGGGGAGCCGTTGAGAGCCGCTTCGCTAAGCGCGGAGATGGATAGGGAATTAAGGAGCGTCTCTCTTCAGGTACAGGGTGCCGATCGTCCTCGAATCGTATTCCTAGGTGGCGACCCCCCGTCCGTGGCGGGGCCTGGTACCTTTCTCCACGAATTAGTGGAGCTTGCCGGCGGACAGAATGCATTCGCTGACATCCAGGAACTGTACGCCCCCATCAGTCTGGAGGAGATCCTTCGCCGGGATGTCCACCTGATCCTCGCTCCGGAGGCTACCCCCATCCCGTCTGCACTGGGCCGCATTCCTGTACACAGGATTCCCTTAGACGTGCTCACACCGGGGCTGCAGGTGGGACGTTCGGCCAGGGTGTTGGCTGCCATTCTCCATCCGGACCGGTTCAGGTGAGGAACCTCAAATCGACCACGGGGGCTCTACCATTTATCCTCCTCGCGGTGATCCTGGCTGGCAGTCTGCTGCTGGCACTGCGATTCGGTGCCGTCCGTCTCTCGAGTAGCGAGTTCTTAAGTGCGCTTCTCGGCTCCGGTTCCTACTCAAACCGATTCATCGTGGTGGAACTCCGTGCTCCCCGTGCTCTGATGGCAATTTTGGTCGGAGGTGGCCTGGCAATCGCTGGAGCCTCCTTCCAAGCTCTTCTCCGAAATGCGTTGGCCGAGCCATACATCCTAGGGATCTCGGGTGGCGCCGCAGCCGGCGCAGTCCTAGTGCTCGCCGGTGGCTGGGTGTCCGCAACTTCTTTCGCTTTACCCATTGCAGCATTTGTCGGTGCTACGTTGGCCGTTGTCCTCGTATTCGGCGTGGCCCTATCGGCAAACCGACGGATGGACGTCCGGATGCTCCTTCTTGCGGGAGTTGTGGTGGGGGCCTTCTTCTCGGCCTTCATCGCTCTAATACTGGCTCTCGCGGAGGCTCCGACAGTCCGTTCCGCGGTTCTTTGGATGATGGGGAGCCTCTCCGGAGCGAGCTGGCGAACCGTTGGGGTGGTCAGCATTTATACTTTTCCACTCGCTCTCATTCTCTTCACGCTTGCCCGGCCGTTGAATCTCATGGCTATTAGCGAGGAGACTGCAACATATTTGGGTGAGGACGTGGAACGCGTGAAGAGACTGGCATATGGTGCCGCATCGCTTGTCGCTGCCGCGGGAGTGGCGTTCGTCGGCGTCATCGGATTCATCGGCCTCATCATCCCCCATGCTGTTCGGCTTCTAGTGGGACCTGACCACCGGGTCCTCCTCCCCCTGTCATTCCTAGCCGGTGCGGGGTTTCTCATGCTCGCCGACCTTCTTGCGCGTACGGTCATTGCTCCAGCGGAGATCCCCGTGGGGGTCGTAACTGCGTTCGTGGGCGTTCCTTTCTTTCTGCTCCTCCTCAGGAGAAGCCTCCAACCATGATCTTCGAGGCACGGGACCTAGTAGTTCGCTACAGCTCAGACCATGCACCCGCACTCAACGGTGTGTCCATGCGGGTCCCGTCCGCCTGTCTTTACGCCGTGCTGGGCCCCAACGGATCTGGAAAATCCACTCTTCTTCGGGCACTTCTTGGCTCGATTCCAATCAACACCGGATCGGTTTCGATCGATGGCCGGCCTACCGAGTCGTGGGCGCGCCGACTGCTGGCTCGCTCGGTAGGAGTCGTAACACAAACGGAGAACGTCACCTTTCCAATCTCGGTACGTCAGCTCGTAGCGATGGGGCGGTACCCTCACTTGGGACCCCTCGAGCGCGAGGGTGTGGACGACCATGAAGCCATCCGGAGAGCACTCGAACAGTGCGATGCCCTCGGCTTGGCCGAACGGGATGTGGGCACGCTCTCGGGTGGGGAGTTCCAGAGGGTCCGGATCGCTCGTGCTCTGGCTCAGGCCCCTCAGGCGTTGGTGATGGACGAGCCGACGGCCAATCTCGACCTTCGGCACGAGATGGGAATCCTGGGACTCCTCCGGGATTCTGTGGATTCTGGACTGACGGTGATCTTCGTCACCCATCACATCGATCTCGCCGCTCGATTCGCAGATCAGCTACTGCTTCTCGAGGAGGGAAAGGTCGCAGCAGAAGGAACGGCGGAGGAGGTACTGAAAGAGGACGTGCTGAAGAGGGTTTACCGCTGCCGGATTGCAGTCCGGAATGACCCGGTCACCGGACACCTCTCAGTCACTCCGCTCGCCTGACGGATCACTTCCACCGGAATCCTCCGCAAGGCCGCGGAATTAGAAACAGACAAGGAGTCCTCTGAACCATCCTTTGAGGAGAAGCGGTCATGAGCCAGCTAAAGGCTCCTGTCCCTGGGGACAATCTCCACTTCCCTATCGAGCTGACTCTCAACCGTCCAAACGAACGGCACTCCAGAACCTCACGAAAACGGCCCCAGTCAAGGACTGGGTGAAGGAAGGCTTGCACGGGCGCTACTGAAGAGGAAGCGGGTTTCCGAGTAGCCACCGCTCAGCTCCGAGAGCAGAACCTTACCCTCACCGAGATGGCTCCCGAGTTGGAGAACCCAGTCGCCTCGGTTTGCCGTGCTAGGCTTCATACGAGTTTTCCCGCGTATCATCAGCCATCGGCTTGCCGGTGGCAACGGCTCGTAGAAGTGGCGAGGGGCCGAACTCGATGAATTGGCTCAGAAACTTGACGGTTGGTGACTATTTCTCCTCAAGAAGCACACGATAACTCTTGTATCTCTCCTCCCGAATCTGCGCCGCCTCTACCGCAGCCAAAACCGCACAATCCGGTTCGTGAGAATGGGTACAACCCCTAAAGCGGCATCGTTTCGCTGGTTCTCTGAATTCAGGAAACGCTCCGGACAATTCCCGCGACTCCACACCCCAAAGGCTCACGTCAGAGAACCCAGGAGTGTCAGCAACCCAGCCACCCGTAGTCAGGGGAAGTAGACAGACTCCAACGGTGGTGTGACGTCCCCGGCCCCCACGGCGGGACACCGGTCCAGTTCGTAGGTTCAGCTTGGGACATAGGGTGTTCAAGATCGAAGACTTACCGACCCCCGAAGGGCCAACCAAGGCAGAGACACTTCCCTCAAGTAGAGCCCTCAAACGCTCGACACCCTCGCCAGTCTGAGTCGACGTAGGAAGCACTGCGTACCCGATTTGCTCATAGATCCGGAGGACTTCCTGCGCCACTGCAGAAGCTCCCGGAAGGTCCATCTTATTCAGAACAAGCACTGACGGTATCCCGCAGGCTTCTCCTAGAACGAGAAACCGGTCGGCGGACCTGAAATCAAATGCAGGCTGAAAGACGGAGAGCACAACCATGACGTGGTCGACATTCGTGACAACGACCTTTGGCCTCTGGCCGCCGGGAGCCGCCCTCACCAACCGGCTGTGGCGAGCTTGCACCTTGTCGATGGTCCAACTTCCGGACGAACTCGTATTCGAAACCATGACGACATCGCCCGTTACGACCCGGTCTACAGCGCGTGCAGCGTGCTTGAGTCTGCCCCGCAGGGAAGCCTCAATCTCCCCCACCTCGTCCACCTGCACTCGGTAAAGGCCACCGATCGCTTCGAGAACCCTTCCAGCCCAGCCATGTTGAGTCCCCTCCGCCGAACTCGTGGCCTGCGTCACGGCTGTACAAAAAAGAGAATCACACTAATCCGTCGAGGCAGGACAATGAGGAATAGCAGGATTACTATGAAGAGTCCTAACAAAGCCGGGCAGAATGCATCGCCGTTCGAATGCTAAGTGCTCATCTGTCACAGGCCACTACGCGGCGAAAGACTCCAAGGCAGAACCCTTTTCACCCTCCCGGAGACGGCGGAGCGCCCGGTCACGCAGTTGCCGGATTCGCTCGCGTGTCACACCCAGCATGTTCCCAATTTCCTCTAGCGTGTGCTCTCGCTCACCCTCCAGACCAAAGTACAGACGAAGAACCTTGGCATCACGAGCCTCTAGGGTATTCAGCGCACCCGAGACGGTCTCAGTGAGGAGGCGAGTTTCGACGTCCTGCTCCGGCTCAGCCGCTTCCTCGTTTATGAACCGCTCAACCAGCTGAGAGTCCTCGCTGTCTCCGATCGGGCCATCTAACCGGATCTCAGCGGCATTCAGAGTCTGCAATGACTCAATCAGCTCCGGGGTGAGATCGGTGGCACCACTTAGTTCCTCGGGGTTCGGATCACGACCCAACTCCTGCTTGAGCCGTTCTTTCTCCCGAAATATGCGCGCGAGATCCGAAGCTCGGTTAAGAGGCACCCGGACAGACCGTCCGTGATTCGCTAATGAAGCCAGAATCGCTTGTCTGATCCACCAGACGGCATAGGAAATAAACTTCACTCCCTGTTCCGGATCGAACTTCCTGGCAGCCGTGACCAGACCGACATTCCCCTCCTGAATTAAGTCAGTAAGGGATACGCCCCTATTTTGGTACTTTTTGGCAACGCTAATCACGAATCTCAGGTTCGCCCGAGCAAGCTCTTGCACGGCGTTTTCATCGCCCGCTTGAGCCAGAGCCCCCAGCTCTTTCTCCTTATCTGGCGAAATCAGCTCATGACGGCTGACGTCGCGGAGATACTGGTCAAGGGCGGTCTGCTCATCAAGGGTGGAATCGAAACCACCGAGCGCTCCCCTTCTCCCCTTCCGCTTTCTCGCACGGCCATTCGTGGTGGCCATATACACATCTCCCTAGAGTCCCCAGACTCTGAACCTGTGCCCATCCTACAGCCGAATCGGTTACCCGCAAGACCCCCCACACCGCTTTTTTGATCGTTCGTGCCCACCTGCTCACTGCCTGCTTCTCCTACTTTACCGATATCAGCAGGATCCACAGCCCTCACGGGCTCCTCCTAACCCCCCCTTCTCCATGGGTTCCCTATGAATTTCCTCATTCCAAGCGGGCGATCCGCTGGCCCCATTCGATCGACCGAAATGATCTCCAGAGCGAGCTCAGGCTCAACGATCTAATAGCCCCGTTCAATCGACCGAAATGATCTCCAGAGCGAGCTCAGGCTCAACGATCCGTGGCTCGAAAGTGAAGATCCGGAGTACCCGACTCGTCCGGTAGAGCTCTTCTGCCACTCCCGGAAGGTCGATCACACCCCGTAAACCCGCCTCTCCAAGACGCTCCACTACCCCTCCCCTTCGGAGGACCAGAAGATCCAGATTCAGCATTTTCTTCTTCGATGGGTAATCGAGCATGACCTCGCCGGAGGCAAGGCCGAGTTCCTCTGCTAGTGCATCTTCAACTCGCCGACGTTCCATTGACTCCACAGAGATCCAGTCGGGAAGGGCTATGCCCTCGAGGTCAGGTGCGGTAAGCTCACATGCTCTCTTTGGGAGATCCCGATTCCTGAGTGCGCTCACCCAGCGATGTCCGATGTGCTGCACATTCAAATCTGGGCTTGATACTGCTCGTTCGTGGATTCGATACAGAAGCTCCTCGTCAGTGGGTCCGACAAGCTCGTTCTTCTCAATCAAGCCCACCCGCACGGCCTCGCCTACGATACGGCGGTAAAGAGCGGTCGCGCTCCGGACCGCATGGTGCCAGTACACATTCCTGAACATTTGGTACTTGGCGAAGAGTAAGGACTCCAAGGCGCTGATCGCCTTCTCTCGGACGCCCACCTCCACCTTCCCAGTATCCAGGTCGGAAAGGAGCACCAGACCCTGGAGGAGTCGGTCTACATCTACCTCGCCATACGGGACCCCGCAAAAACGGGCATCGCGCCGAAGATACTCCATCTTGTCCAGGTCCAGACTGCCGCTCACCAAACCCCTGAGCGGATGCTCACTCTCTCCCCGGATCAGCGCATGGATCTCATCTGCCGCTCCCTTCCCAAGGGATGCAAGCGCCTCTCCTAGCTCCGGAGAGGAGAAGAACCGTGCGCTCACTGCCTCGTGGTCCCCCGGAAAGCAGTCCGCTTCCAGTTCCTCCATCGCATGCGAGAAGGCGTAATGCCCGATGTCGTGCAGTAGTGCCGCGTATGGAATAAGCTCAGCCCCTTCCCACACTTCCTTTCCAACTCCCCCTTGCTCTCGAAGCAGCCGGAGGGCAGTCCCCGCTAGGTGATAGACTCCCAGGGCATGATCAAACCTTGTATGTGTCGCCCCGGGGTAGACCAGGTGGGCAAATCCAAGCTGCCGAATATACCTGAGGCGCTGGAAAGCCGCGGTGTCCACGATCTCCACCGCGACGGGGTCTAAACGGATGGTGCTCCAGAGGGGATCCCGGATGATCCGGAAGCGGGCGGGCGCCGTCATGATCCCGAGTCTATCCAGGAGGGAAGTGCAGAGCAATAACCAGAGTGGAAGCCGTGCTACCACCCCCGCACCGAGGATCGTCGACAGAGTCGACCCGGAACGATTCCCTTTGACGATCGTTGGCCGGAGCATACCATTCGTTACTGAGCAACATACGATCATTCCAATGTACGAGGGCTCCCAAGCCCGAAAAGTGAATCTTATTCAAACATGCTTCAGAACGGTCTAGCATCTTGAACCTCCCCACTCCATCTCCCCGACGTCAATTCATCAACGAGATCGATCAGTCTGACGAGCGTATCAATCTCGCGCGTGCCGCCCTTCTCATTGCCAAGGAGGAGTATCCGCAACTCTCAGTCGAGCGCCACCTCGGATGCCTTGATCAGCTGACTGAAGAGGTGAGGGATAGCATTGCAGACGAGATGGCACCTCTCGTCATTCTCGAGGAGCTTTTGCGAACTGTCTACACACGAAATGGCTTCCGGGGAAACAGGGAAGCGTTCTACGACCCCCGCAACTCGTTTCTCAGTGATGTGCTAGATAGGAAGAAAGGTGTCCCGCTCACCCTCGGCATTGTTCTTCTTGAAGTTGGATGGCGGCTGGGCCTCCCACTAGAAGGTGTCAACTTCCCCGGGCATTTCTTGGTCCGTTACCAGGGAATCGCCGTTCGGCTCTTGGTGGATCCTTTCAACGGCGGTCGCATTTGGTTTGAAGACCAAGCCCAGGAGCTTCTGAACCGGGTTTACGGCGGGATGGTGATGGTTCAGCCACGATTCCTGAAGGTTTCATCCCGCAGGGAAATGCTCGTGCGCCTACTGACCCACCTGAAGGGGATTTACCTAAACGTCCAGGACAACGATCGGGCTTTGGCCACCATTGAGCGAATCCTTGTGATACATCCGACCGCCGCCGGGCAAATCCGAGACAAGGGCACCCTTCTCGCGCGAATGGGGAGGTCCGGTGAGGCCCTCGAACAGCTGCAATGGTACCTAGACTATGCTCCCGACGCATCCGACACAGGTCAGATTCGAACACTTGTCGAGGACCTCAGGGCGTGGGGAAGCAGGGACGACGTCCTGTGATTGGAGGGTACCAGGCGGCACAGGAGGAAGCGGTCCTCCTTTTTCGTCCCGCTCGAAGGCTCCTGCGCGTGGCCGGCCTAGCCCCGACCCAAATGTTCTCTGGGCTTCTCACCGGTATGACACCTCCAGCCCTCCAGGCTCAAGGGGCGGGTATATACCTGGGGCACGTTCCCTATTCGGCGATGTTAACACCCAAAGGCCGGCTTGTGACGGACCTTAGGGTGGCTCGGCTCACGAATGGAGACGATGGAAGCCTGCTTCTGGATCTCCCGGAAGCCGGGGCCGCTGGCGCATTGGCGCACTTTGAGAAGTTCCTACCCCCCCGCCTGGCTAAGGTCGTTGAGCTTGCGGAGCCCATCGCGATGGTAACGTTAGTAGGACCTGATGCTCCGCAGAGGATCTCCGGTGGGGCCATCCGCTTCCCGGTGGACGCACCGACGCTCCTCAAAATGAAGGAAGGGGATGAATGGATCGCGTCCGATGGATCTGAAATCGGTATCCGGGTGATTCGGACCGCGGACGTATCACCGCTAGCGTTCGACATTTTCGGTTCCGCAACCACCATCAATGCACTCCGCTTGGGGCTCGTTGAGGCTGGAGTCCCAGTAGCGGAAGAGGGACTTTGGGATGTCCTGCGACTGGAACGGGGCCGGCCTGAGTTTGGAGTCGAGTTGGACGAGACGACAATGCCCGCAGAGGCGGGGATTCAGCAACGCTGCATCGACGACACCAAGGGATGCTACACGGGACAAGAGGTGGTCGTACGGATCCGGGATCGAGGCCACGTGAACCGCCACCTCCGAGGAATCCTCCTTGGCGATACTCCGTCCTCAAAACCAGGGACCCCGCTATTCCAGCCCGGCCAGGAACAACCGGCTGGGACCATCAGGAGTTTCGTCCTCTCTCCACGCTTCGATCAGGGAATCGCGCTGGGTTATCTCCGCAGGAGGGTGGAGCCGCCAGCCGTAGTGACCATCGGCGATCCGACTGGACCCGAGGTGAAGGTCCGAGCCCTCTCCGATGACGGATGGCTCTTGGTGGAAGGAGATCCCACCCTCTATCCTTGAGCGTTCAGGCCCCCGAGAAAGAGACAGATGAATTTGACCTTCGACACAGAAGCTTTTCTGTTAGAGTTCAGGGCAGTGCTGCCGGTACCGTAGAGTTGCCAGACTCTAGCGGATACTCAGGAGCCGATCCACGATCTTCTGGCCGTGCAGCCGACCATTCTCTATGAAAATCCGGTTGCCATCCAAGCCGGCCGCAAGGACACCTGCTACGAACAGCCCTGGAATCGGTGTCTCCATCGTATTCGGGTCATGCGCGGGGACTCCAGTCTCTTCGTCCACGGGCACACCCGCAGATTGAAGCAGCACTGGGTCAGGCCGCCAACCAGTGAGCGCCAGCACCCAATCGTTCGCGATTTCCTCGATCCCTCCAGTGTCCTCAGCTCGAAGAATCACCGACTGCGGATGAATCTCTGTAACGCGGTGCCGCCATCGCACAGCCACCTCCCGGTGCTCGATCCGGTTTAAGATATCGGGCAGAATCCAGGTCTTCACGCCAGAGTCGAAGCTGCTCCCGAAGTGGACAATCGTGACCCGGGCGCCGACCCGAAACAGATCGAGGGTCGCCTCGACAGCAGAGTTCCCCCCCCCTACCACTACCACGTCTTGGTCCCAGTAAGGATGCGCCTCCCTGTAGTAGTGGGAAACTTTGGGGAGGTCCTCGCCGGGCACACCGAGGTAGTTCGGCCCATCGAATCCACCGGTGGCAACCACAACCGTCTTAGCCACCCAATCCTCGATGTCTCTGGTATCCATTTGAGTCCGGAGCCGGAAGCTCTCCCCGCCAAGCACGAGCGACTCGACGCTTTGATATTGCCTCACGTCGAGCCCAAAGTACCGCGCCACACCCCGGTAGTACGCAAGAGCCTCTTGACGGTTCGGATTCGTCCTCGCAGTTACGAAAGGGAGGTTCTCGATTTCTAGTTTGTCCGGAGTCGAGAAAAAGGACACGTACGGAGGATACCTAACGATCGAGGAGCAGAGGGGGCCACGATCGAACAGCACGGACCGCAGGTCCGCCCGCTGGGCGGCGGCGGCGACAGCGAGGCCGCAAGGACCCGCCCCAATGATCGCTATATCTATCGACCGCTCACTCATTGTCACCTTTCATTTAGCTTTAGGCACGACTGGAACATCGCCCGTCTCATGGTCCGTGCAAGTTGTAGTCCGATCAACCTCGATCCCCATTGCTACGGGCGCGCTCATTTGTCACCCTTCATTTCTACCGACACAACCTATCGCAAGTAGGCACACTTTGTCCCTCCTCCAACCCATCCATCTGATGACAACAGTCCAATCCGAGGCTCGACAGGCCCTAAACCGACTTCAAAGAGCCCTCGAGAAGACCCGCCGCGAGCTTGGGGCTCTCAAGGGTGCCATCCGGCATGCTGAGGGAGCCGATTTTCCGAACGATGCATATCGAGAGGCGGACCTCCGGGTAAGCCTACTCCTAGAGTTCACGGATGAGGAAGCGCTGCGTCTTCAAGAGAAGATCCTGGAAGCTGGCGGTCTTGAGCCCGGACGGGTACGCCGCTCCTCGTCGCATTAACCCTGTGCAGCTGAGATGGCCCACGTTCAACCCACAGATATCTATCCGCCGTCGGACCTTGCGGAGCGCCGTGTCACTATACGTCAGGCGCTTCGGACCGCCATGCTTCTGGGAAACGAGGATCTTCGGAGTGACAGACTCTTCAATCATTTAGCGCTGCAAATTTTCCGTTATCAGGTCGACGCCAATCCGGTTTACAGGTCCCTCGTCCAGGCTCGCCATATTGATCCTAGTGCACTCACCGATTGGAGAGACATCCCCCCCGTCCCGGCCAGGGCGTTCAAGGAGCTCCCGCTCCTGTCTCAGGATCCACGACCGGTCGAGGCAACCTTCAGGACGAGCGGTACCACCACAGGACTGATCGGCCGGGGAGTTCACCAAGTCCGCGATCTTTCGCTCTATCGCGATTCCCTAATCAGCACGGCCACTCGGTATCTCAGGCCGGAGCTTCAAGCGCCAAACCGATCCTCGGCTGATACCAGCACCAGAATGCGTATTCTGTGTCTTACGCCGGATCTGAAAGAGTGCCCAGACTCGTCTCTCATCTACATGCTTCATACTTGGATTGATGAGTGGGATGACGGGGGGGGCTGCTTCTTAGCGGATCCCGAATGGCATGTTCGCACGTCGGACCTTCGAGAGGCAATCGAAAGGTCACATCTCGACAAAAACCAAGTGCTCATCGCGGGAACCGCATTCAGCTTCATGCACGTGCTAGATCGTATCAGCAAGGAGGGATTTCCACCCCTCACTGCTGGATCCATGGTGGTGGAGACGGGTGGCTTCAAGGGCAGAAGTAGGACCGTCTCGCGGGTGAAGCTTTACAAGGCAATTGCCGACGCGTTCGGGATTTCAATGGCCCGGATCGTGAACGAATACGGAATGACAGAGCTCCTTTCCCAGTTCTACGAACCGATCCTCCTCGAGAATGGCCCCGAGGATCCGGAAAACCGACGACACCTTGGTCCGCCGTGGGTCAGAACCCGGATATTAAATCCGCACACCCTTCACGCCGTGCCATCCGGTCACCCGGGAATCCTTTGTCATATCGACCTCGCGAACCTTGACTCCGTAGCAATGGTTCTCACCGAAGATCTGGCAGTCGCCGTGGGCGAGGGATTTCGCATCCTCGGCCGCGCTCAGGATGCTACACCCAGGGGATGCTCACTAATCATGGAAGAACTCTTGTCGATATCTGGATAGAGAGGCCAGACGATGACTGCCTTCCGAGCCTTCCAGCTCCCTCCTGGTACACGCGGCTTCGAAACTGCCGAAATACAGGCGAAGGGCCATCTCAGGGCCCGTTTCTCACGGGCGGGAGGAGAGGCACTGCTGCGGTCCCTCCGCAGGGCTCGAGCGACCCTCTGTGGCCGAACCTCACGCGACCTAGCTCAATCCATAGGCGAGGTCGGTCGCCGTTTTACGGAACCAGGTGACCCGTTACGACGCGAAGCCGAACTAAAGCTTCCCTCCGAGGCCGGAATATCGCCTTCCATGGCAAGCTTGATTATCGATGGAATGGCGCGCGACTGGACGCCGGAGCCACTCGAGCGCCTTCTGCTCGCCGACTTCCAGGATCCCGGGATTCTCGACAACTTTAGACCCGACGTTGAGGGTCAGCTGTCCAAAGCGGTAGGCGGGTCCCTCGCCTTTCACATCGGTGCCGGAAACCTACCGGGAATCGGTACCACCTCCATCATTCGATCTCTCCTAGTGAAATGCCCCGTTCTCCTGAAGCCTGGACGAGGGGATGTCACTCTCCCCTGCCTGTTCGTCCAGGCTCTGTTAGAGTCCGACCCCGAGCTGGCTAAGGCTGTCGCCGTCGTCTATTGGGCCCGCGGGGAAGGAAGTGATCTTGAAGAACTGGCAATTCACGAGGCGGATCGCGTGGTCGCGTACGGAGGAACTGATCTCGTGCGAGAGCTACGTACTCGCCTGCCTCCTACCACACCGCTTGTCGCCTACCACCACCGTCTCTCAATCGGCGCGGTAGCCCGAGAGCACTTGGACACTCTCGCCCAAGCCGAGGCTGTCGCTCGGAAAGCAGCCCGCTCGGTAGCCACATTCGATCAGCGCGGGTGTGTCTCACCGCAGATCATTTGGGTCGAGGAGGGTGCTCCGACCAAGCCTGTCACTTGGGCTAAATTACTAGCCACGGAACTCGAAGTTCTCGCGCAAGAGATGCCAGCCGGTCCTATCGACAAGACTGTCGCAGCCGCTCTCCAGCAGTTGAAGGCGACCGCTGAACTGAAGGGCCTTGCGGGAATGGGAGACCGGGTGTTCGGTGATGCCGCCGGGAAGGGGATTGTCTTCTTCGACCCGAAAACCAGTGGGGTTACATCGCTTGCGGGCACGGGCCGAACAGTTGTAGTCAAGCCGATTGCTGATCTAAGTCAGCTCTCAGAAGTTATTCGTCCTGCCTCAAGGACTCTCCAAACGCTGGCCCTCGATGCTCCTGAGTTGAGGCGACGAGAATTGGAAGACCCGCTCGCTACGAGCGGAATAACGCGAATAACCACATTCAAGAAACAACCCTGGCCGGCCGCCTGGTGGCGTCACGACGGCACCGGGCCCCTTCAAGCTCTCGTAAGTTGGGTGGTGCTGGAAGAAAATGATTGACCGGGGGTCACCAAGAGCCCCGCTGAGGGATTAGTCCTCAACTTCCTGTTCAGAGCGCCAAACCACCATCTGACGGGTGCCGGAGGAGTTTTCCTCAACTCGAACCGTCAGGACATCACCTTCCTCGATTCCAAGATCGTCCCGCATATCTTGTGGAATCGTAACTCGACCGCCAACTCCGACAGTCATGTCGCTGTAGTAACGAGTCCGATAGATGGCCATCCAATCTCCTCACAGGTCTGGTCCGGGACGAACGTCGTGGTAGAACAAGCCGCTTTTATGGATTGACCCTTGAAACCCCCGGACCCATGTGAAGGATCCGCGTTTTGCCCAGACCAACCTCAGGAAGACGTATGGCCCAATTTCGGGAAGTACCGAGTCTATGGAAGGAGCGATCTAAGGAACCCCACAAGTTGATGTTCCTCCAGACCCCGAGCCTTGCTCAAGGCCTCCTCGTAGGACGGCTCTATGATCACCGGAATCGTCCGTAGGATTTCTTCTCCTTCCGCCCGATCCGCAGGTGAAAACGCAAGATTCGCTCGGCACCCCCCAGGACGCCTCAGGTCGTCGTCGAACTCCAAATAGATATCCCAGAAGCGGCCCTCATAACTTATCGTGGCCAAGTGTTGGCCCGAAGACGGCCTCTGGGCCGAGGATGGGGTGGGGAAAATAGCGCTCATTAATCGTACGGTATCACGCGAACGTCCAGACCACCACCTCCTGCAGTTGGCGTAGGGATACGGTCGAGTACAACCGCCACCCACCGTCGCCCGCAATTCAGCTAAATCTTCCTACGTTGACGCCTAGGGATGGCTTTTCTAACTTCCGGCGTTTGTTTGCTGCAGGGAAGCCAATTTTCCGCTTTCCCAGACCTATGAAGAGAACGACCATGAAGAAGCAGTGCTCCCTCCTGCCGATTGCGGCACTCGTCATCTTCGCATACGCATCGTCTCTTTTGGCCCAGGAGAACCCATCGAGCCAGGACCCGACGGGAACCGAAGCCAACGCCGACGTCGGGCCTTCCGAGCAGCCGATTGCCTTCCCTCACAACATACATGCCGGCGATAACCAGATTGACTGCCAGTATTGTCACTTTTCGGCTGAGCGGTCGATGAGGGCTGGGATCCCGCCGGTTGCTACCTGCATGGGATGCCACGCTCTCGTAGCTGGGAGTCAAAATCCGGAGGAAATTGCGCTTCTGCGTGGATATTTTGAAAGGCAGGAGGCAATCCCGTGGAACCGGATTTACAAGGTCGCGGACCATGTCCAGTTCCCCCACATGCGACATATATCCGCTGGAGTAGAGTGTGCGAACTGCCACGGCAACGTTCAAGAAATCGAAATCATCCAACAGGTGAGCCAACCCCTCACGATGGGATGGTGCGTGGGTTGCCATATTGAGAGAGGGGCATCCCGGGACTGCACGGTCTGTCACTACTGATTGAGAGCAAGCTTCCCCCATGGGGTGCCCGAGTAGGCGTCTTCAAATCGGGCCCGAGAGCCTTAACGAGCCATAGCATATGAGAGAAGGAATCAAGCGACGAGACTTCCTCAGGGTACTTGGAGTGAGCGGTGCGGGAGCCGGGCTCGTCGGATGCTCTACGGACGAGGTTCAAAAACTGATTCCGTACGTGACTGCTCCCGAGGAGATCACACCCGGTGTTGCAACCTGGTATTCTACGGTTTGCTCAGAATGCTCTGCGGGATGCGGAGCGTGGGTCAAGACCCGCGAAGGTCGAGCTATCAAGCTCGAGGGGAACCCGCATCACCCCATCTCTGGTGGCGCACTCTGCTCGCGCGGCCACTCTGCCCTTCAAGGCCTCTATGACCCGGATCGGCTCACTCAGCCAATGCGACGGTCAGGTGAGTCCTACGAGGCAATATCCTGGGATGAGGCCGAGGCACTTTTGCTCGAAGGCGTCCAAGGGGCGGACTCCGATGTTGTCCTTATCAGCGGCAGAACCGGCCCGACCCTGACCGGTCTTCAGGAGCGGATGATCGAGGCAGTGGGGGGACGCCGCATCGAATATGATGCTATATCGGAGGCACCACTCCGCGAGGCGGCCAGGCTAGCATTCGGCGTAGACGCTCTACCCTCATTCGACTTCGAATCCGCAGGAATCGTGTTCTCGTTTGGAGCGGACTTCCTCGGATCCTGGATATCGCCGGTCGAACATACCCGAGGATTCGCGCGCGCGAGTGGCACGGATGAGACGTTTCGAAAGAGCCGCTTCGTCTTCCTCGGACCACGACTCTCTCTGACCGGCCAGAACGCGGACGAGTGGGTCCCGGTAGAAGCCGGCACTGAGGGGTTAGTCGCTCTCGCAATCGCCAACATCATCTCTGCCACCGGAGGAGATGCGGGCCCTTACACAGAACTTCTCGGTGCCCATGATCCTCAAACCGTATCTGATCAGGTCGGCATCTCCGTCGACACGCTTCACGAGTTGGCGTCTCTGTTCGTCTCTGAGGGTCCAGGGCTCGCGGTTGGCCCTGGGATCGCCGGTCAGGGGCAGAACGCTACTGCTGTGAATCTGGCGGTCTTGGTCCTGAATACCGTTGGCGGGGCGGTTGGTCGGACACTGTTTCCGCGTCAAGCACACCTGAGCGCGACCACGGCCCCGGCTGGTGATCTCCTGGCCATCGTGGATTCCATGTCAGCGGGGCAGATCCAGGCCCTGATCCTCCACGGCACAAACCCGGCCTATACTCTTCCACCGGCGGCCGGCTTCCCGGAAGCCTTGGCCTCGGTTCCTTTTACTGTCGCGATCACCGACCGGATGGATGAAACGGCAAGCCACGCGGACCTCGTCCTTCCCGACCGGCACTTCCTTGAGGCATGGGGCGATTCGAATCCCCGGCCCAACCTCTGGGCCATTCAGCAGCCGGCGATGCGACCTGTTCCCCACTTCGACTCACGTGCCTCTGGCGACATACTGCTGTCCTTGGCCCGTGGGCTGGGTCAAGACCTCGGTGCGGAGACTTTCTACGATTACCTCCGCATGTCCTGGCTCGATCTTCACGCGGCGCAGAGGTCCGAAGAACCGGCCGAAGCCTTTTGGCACCGGGCTTTGAGGGAAGGGGTAATTGATCTTCTCACGGGCGATCAGGAGGCTCCGAGCCTTCAAGTTCCGGACCGCGCTCTCACCTTTGACCCGCCGGCTCTAGACGGGGAAGGTCTGACCCTTCTTGTCTACCCTTCTTCACGGTTTGGGGATGGGTACTCCGCTAACCGGCCCTGGCTTCAGGAGCTCCCCGATCCAGTATCGAAGATCTCGTGGCACTCCTGGGTGGAGGTTCATCCTGAAACGGCATCCGACCTGGGCATCTCCACGGGCGACATCGTCCGGGTTACCTCACCGCATGGCCAACTCGAGGTACCGGTCTGGACTTACCCGGGCATCCTCCGCAACACGGTAGCCCTGGCGATGGGAGGCGGACACACCCGCTTCGGGCGGTTCGCGGATGGCCGTGGCGTGAACCCGATGGCTCTTCTGCCCGCTGAAATCGAGCAAACATCGGGCTCCCTGGTTCACCTAGCAACTCGGGTCGTCATCGAACCCACGGGAGAGCGCCAACGTATCGCTACTATCGAGGGGTCGAGCGACCAGAATGACCGTCCAATCACCCCGGCGGTGGAGTTGAGCGCTCTCCAGGCCGGACAGTTGGAAGAGGAAGAACACTCCGAAATCCACGAACTGCAAGCGGTGGGTGGATTTGTTCCTGTGCCGACCGAGGGTAGACCCGAAGATTTTCCCTTGGAGGGTGCACGTCATGGACAGTATGAGCCCGAAGGCTATGCCAGATGGGCGATGGCCGTTGACCTAGACAAGTGCACCGGTTGCTCCGCCTGCGTCACCGCGTGTCAATCCGAGAATAACGTAGCCTCCGTTGGCGAGGAGCAGAGTAAAATGGGGCGGGACCTCCATTGGATCCGGCTCGAACGGTTCTACGAGGAGGTGAATGCTGACGAACCGGGACCAGTCGACATCCGTTTCCTGCCAATGCTGTGCCAGCACTGCGGAAACGCCCCCTGTGAATCGGTCTGCCCCGTGTACGCCGCCTACCACACACCGGAGGGATTGAACGCACAGGTATATAACCGCTGCGTGGGTACGCGATACTGTGCCAACAACTGCCCCTACAAGGTTCGAGTCTTCAACTGGTTCGACTTCTCAGACGTACCCGAACCCCTAAACTGGCAATACAACCCAGACGTCACGGTGCGCACCGGCGGAGTCATGGAGAAGTGCTCCTTCTGCGTCCAGCGGATTCGACAAGCTGAAAGCCGAGCAACGTTGGACGGCCGGCCGGTTCGAGACGGAGACGTGGTGCCGGCGTGTCAACAGAGTTGTCCGGCCGAAGCGATCGTGTTCGGCAACATCCGGGATCCCGGGTCTCGGGTTGCCCAGCTCTCCGAGAGCGAACGCTCGTACCGAGTCCTGGACGCTCTCATCAATACGCAGCCAGCCATCAACTATTTGCGGAAGGTCACCTTCCACCCCGTGGAAGACATCCATGTCTAGTTTGGCCGTCGAGTCAGAAAGAGGAGCGCAGACTCACCCGGACATCCAGTCCTACGGCGAGGTCAATGTCGACATCCTTAAGATGCTCTCCCGACCTGGGAAGCTATGGTGGTTCCTCTTCGGGCTGGCAACAGCCGGCGTGGGCCTCCTTGCTTTCTCATGGGGGAATCAGCTTATAACAGGGATCGGGCTCACTGGGTTGAACTCGCCGGTCGGTTGGGGTGTCTACATCACCACCTTCGTATTCTGGGTCGGTATCGCCCATTCCGGGACCCTGATCTCTGCCATTCTCTATCTCTTCAGAGCGAAGTGGAGACAGTCGATCTACCGGGCCGCAGAGGCAATGACGGTCTTCGCAGTTATGACAGCTGGCCTCTTCCCCCTCATCCATCTCGGTCGGGCCTGGCACGCGTACTGGCTCTTTCCCTATCCAAACGAGCGGCTCCTATGGCCGAATTTCCGATCCCCGTTGGTTTGGGACGTTTTCGCGGTCACGACCTATTTCACGGTATCGTCACTCTTCCTCCTCCTCGGTCTGCTTCCTGACATCGCGGCGGCTCGCGATCAGGCCAAGCCCGGAAGCCTTCGGCATAGGATCTACCAGTTGACTTCGTTTGGGTGGAGGGGAACCGACCGGCAGTGGCATCACTTCGGGAAGGCCTATCTGTACATGGCAGCGCTCGCTACTCCGCTCGTGCTGTCAGTCCACTCAGTGGTCTCCTGGGACTTCGCCATGGCGATCGTTCCCGGATGGCATGCCACGATTTTTGCACCGTACTTCGTGGCTGGTGCAATCTTCTCGGGTGTGGCAATGGTGATTACGCTCACGGTGCCTATCCGAAAGGCATTCGGGCTGGAGGCCTACCTAACGACTAAGCACTTCGATGCGATGGCGAAGCTGTGTCTCGTCACTGGAACCATCGTGCTCTACGCGTACCTAACCGAATTCTTCATGGCGTGGTACTCCGGTGAGGCTCCCGAGCGCCAGGCGTTCTGGAACCGGTTCTTCGGGCCCTACTGGTGGGCTGGCTGGATCATGCTCACATGTAATGGGATGATCCCTATCCTCCTATGGTTCAAGCGGGTGAGACACTCCATAGCAGCGCTCTTCGTCATCTCCATCTTCATCAACATCGGGATGTGGTTCGAGCGCTTCGTGATCATCGTGACTTCCCTCTCTCATGAGTTCATGCCGTTCGCTTGGGGCACGTATCGTCCAAGTGTTACCGAAATGGGCATCGTTATCGGAAGTTTTGCCTGGTTCGCCTTCTGGTTCCTCCTTTTCATCAGAATCTTCCCCCCTGTGGCCATCAGCGAGTTGAAGGAAGTGCTTCCTGCACCCTTGAGTCGGAGTGCCCGCGAGGAGGCCGCCAGGTGAACAACAACCGCCAGGGCCTGATGGCCTCCTTCGATTATCTCGACTCCACGGTGGAATCGATCAAGGCGTTACGGGGGAACGGATTTGACGAAATTACAGCATTTGCGCCCTTCGCCGAGCACAAGTTAGAGCAAGCTCTCGGATACGGAACAAGCCCGGTCCGGCTGTTCACGCTCGTGGGAGGCCTCACCGGTGCCGCAACCGGGTTTGCCTTCACCATTTTCACGGCCATGGACTGGCCGCTCGTGACCGGGGGCAAACCAATCCTTTCGATCCCCGCCTACGTTGTAATCGCGTTTGAGATGATGATCCTCTTCGGGGTGTTGGCCACAGTGATCGGGGTGTTCTGGAACATGCGGATTCCAGATCTGAAGACGAGTGTAGTCTACGACCCTGAGGTCACCGCAGGGCGGTTCGCTGTATACGTCACCGCACCGGATGATCGACTGGGAGCGGCTCGAGTGATTTTGGAGTCGAACAACCCGGTGAAGCTCGAACAAGATACCGACGGGGAAGCCCATGGCTGAAGGTGGAGGTGGATCCGTGCGAACCGCGAGAGGGCTCACTCTTCTGGCCATCGTTCTAACCGGAACTGGTTGCTCACCGCTAGACGATGTTCTGCAGGCTGTATTTGGAAGAAGCATGCGAGTACAGTCGTCCATTGGAGCGTACGAGAATCCGATCCTCCCACCCGAAGGCTCGGTTCCTTTCGCCGCTGGCAACTTTCCGCCCGCCCCTGGTACAGTAAACCTCGGCCAACCGCAAATCGCAGACATCCCCTACCCGGTAACGCAAACACAGCTATTCCAGCAAGCGCCAGAGGTAACCGGAATCCCGAACCCCGTGGAGGCCACGCCCGCCTCCCTTGCGCGTGGCGAAGTGATGTTCAATCGCGCCTGTAGCCCGTGTCACGGGACTGCGGGAGATGGTGCTGGGCCAGTGGCCAGCGCGGGGATTCCCCCGTTCTCCCTTCTCTCGCCCCAGGCGATTGATTATACGGACGGGTACATCTACTCGCTCATCCGGATCGGAAGAGGAATCATGCCTCCGTACGGACACCAAATCACTCATTACGACCGTTGGCATATCGTGAACTACGTACGGCAACTGCAGGGGCCAGTGATACAGGAGGAACTGGAAACCGGGCCGACTGATCAGGACCAGGACGATTAGAATGTACGATATCCCAATCCCCCCTGAGCTCCCGGCCCGGTACCTGACGCGTGGCAGAGGCTCTGTATTCCTTGCCAGCGCGCTATTGGCGGTAGGTGGCGTCTCCTTCTTGATCCTCCTGGGATCGAATCCCGACCGGGCATGGCAGGCATATGTCTCCAACTGGCTCTTCTTCACCAGTATCGCACAGGGAGCGGTGATTCTCTGTGCCGTGACGGTGATCACCAAGGCCAGGTGGAACTGGTCTGTGAGGCGCGTCTCACTCGCTATCGGAGCATTCCTTCCGTTCTCGTTCCTTCTGCTGTTGCCGATGCTTACGCTGAGGGAGAATTACTTCCCCTGGATCGAACTCATGGCAACCGACGAGCTCATCCAAAAGAAAGCGGCGTTCCTCAACATACCGTTTCTCACCGCTCGGAACTTCCTCGGGGCCCTCATTCTCTTCTCCCTGAGCCTCTTTTTTATGTATTTGGCCCTCCGACCTGACCTGGGACCGGAAAGAGAAGCAGACGAGAAAGAAGGTACGTCGAGAACCCGTTGGCGGAAGTGGCTCTCCCGAAGCTGGGTTGGCACCGCTGAGGAGGAGTCTCGAAGCTGGGCAAAACTCAAGATCCTCTCTCCAGCGCTTGTCTTGGTCTACGTCGTGGTCATGAGCATCTTCGCGATCGACTGGGCCATGTCACTCGAGCCTCATTGGCTCTCGACCATGTTCCCCGGCTGGTTCTTCATGGGAGCTTTCTGGGGAGGCATCGGAGCCACGGCACTTGTCTCAGTCCTTCTCAAGCGGAGGAGTACCTACGCCGACAAGCATATATCCAGCTATCAGCTGCATGACCTGGGGAAGTTGACCTTCGCGTTCTCGATTTTCTGGACCTATCTTTTCTGGTCGCAGTACATCGTGATCTGGTACGGAAAGCTTCCGTGGGAGCAGGAATGGATCGTCCACCGCTCTGGCGCTGAGTGGGGACCTCTGTCTCTTCTGGTCATCGTGCTCTGCTTCCTAGTACCATTTGCTGCCCTGATCGGCAGGAAACCCAAGATCATTCCCAGTTGGCTCGGCAGCATTGCGTTTCTAGCGCTCTTGGGGCTTTGGCTCGAGCGTTTCCTCCTCGTGGCTCCTTCCCTCCACGAAATCGGCACGCCTACAATCACGATCTGGGAACCCCTCATTGGGCTGGGTTTCCTGGGCCTCTTTGGGGGAACCATCCATTGGTTCCTCGCAACTTTTCCCATGATTCAGATGTGGCAGCCCGCACCGGACCCAGAAATGTTAGAAGCAGAGCTACAGCACGAGTCAGTCGTCAGCTGAGATCGTGCTCTCGTGGCACTGCTCCCCTCAGCAACCAACTGAGACTCACCAGAGGACCGAGCAAGCACCACCGCAAACGCATCGAACCTCGACCGGATGCTGACAGGGGAATGGTCTGCTCTGGCAGGTATCTCTCAGACCCCCTCCTTCAAGATATCAAGCACCGGTTGGTGCACTCGACCGTTCGTCGAAACACCGGACCCCCCAAGGATGGTCTCGTTCCCCTGCAGATCGGTGAACTGCCCCCCCGACTCCGTCACAATCGGAAGCAGGGGCGCCGCATCCCACAAAGAGAGGAAAGGATCGACCATGACCTCAGCTCGCCCCGTCGCGACGAGAATATGACCGTACGCGTCGCCCCAGCCGCGGACCAGTCTGACCCTACCGCTGAGGTTACGCCAGCCTGAGCCAACCCTCGAGACCAATATGCGTTCAAGGTCCGTCGTCAAGGCCAGGGCGTTCTTGAGGTTACCGACATCTGATACGCAAGCGGACACGGAGGACACGCTCTTCCGGGGCCACCAGTTGCAACCTTGATCGCGGGCTGCCGCTACTGTTTCATCCAATGCCGGAAAGTGCGCCACGCCCACCACCGGATCTCCCTCAATCTCAATCCCGATAAGAACTGCATAGAGGGGAACTCCCCGCATGAACGCAAGCGTTCCATCGATAGGATCTAGGATCCACCGCACCGGGGCCGGACCCACGTACTCCCCGAATTCTTCGCCTAGGATTGAGTGATCGGGGTACAGCCGGCGAATCTCCGACCTCAGCAGGGCCTCTGCCTCGCGATCCGCCCTCGTCACGGGAGTCCCGTCCGCCTTCTCGTCGGCGACTAGGACCTCCCCAAAATACTTTAGGGTGATCTCCCCAGCCCGAAGTGCCAATCCCCGAGCAAGCTCCATGAGGTTGGCAAGATCTTCCTTAACGAGCCCCCCCTCTGCCCCTCGTCCCTTCATTTCGAGCTCTTCTCGGCCTTCGAACGACACATGTCCTCGTCCGCAGCCCTGATCAGTTCCTTACTCGAATCAGTCTCTTCATAGAAGGCCCCGACACCCGCACTCAAAGTGATTCCAGCGGACCCCCCGAAAGGATGGTACGCCACCTCCTCCGGCACGAGACCAGCA
>CAUZHN010000024.1:0-34675 GCA_963579625.1 Gemmatimonadales bacterium UBA6960 | reverse complement strand
TCGCGCAAGGTCCTTATAGAAGCGAGCCGAAGACCTCTCCGGAACGGTGCACAGGAGGATCAGGACCAAGCCGGGGGGAGGAGATTCTGCCACCCGGAGCAGAAGGGTCCGGGAACGTTGCGAGGATGCCAAAGCCTGGGTCTCTTTAAGAAGAATAACCCTCCACTCGGCCATCATCGGCGGGGTCCCAAGCGCGCAGGCTAGCCTCTCTAAGCTAACCTCGGACCCACGAATCAGATCATAGTTGAAGTCGGCGGTCGCGGGGTCGAGATGGGCATCCACCAAAGTGTGAGCCGCGGCTTCCTTACGGTATTCATCCGACCCATGGAGGTAAAAAACTCCACCCTTCGCTTCACCGAGATCCGTTTGGAGTTCGGTGGAGATCATTCCTACCTACCGAAGTCCGGTGCGTACCAGGCTGGGTTCCCTGTACCGGAAGTAAAGGGAGGAGTGCTGATAGAGAAGAGCATTGGACCGCGTCCACAGGTCCAACTCCTCGAACGGTGCGCCGACCACAGCAGCACGTCCGACGTCCGGGGGCACCTGTATCTCCCGCGCCACCGGCCCTTGAACGACAATCGGTGGGAGGTCGACAACCGCCTCGGGGACCCGAAAGAATGGGGTCAAGATCACAGTCGCGACGATTACAGCCATTGCGACCAGAGGCATTGTTCCAAAACCACCCTGAGATATCCCTCTGCGCCGACGTTCCTCACCAAGAGCGTAGATCGAGTGTTGCAGCCGAGCCCGGAAGTCTTCCGTAGGCTCCTCTGCGGGCATCGTTCTGAATAGATCGATCCCCTGAATCACAACTTCATTATACCGTCGACACTCAGTACACGACTCCAGGTGATCGCTGCATCGCCTGGAATCCTCAGGCGAGAGGTCTCCGTCGTTAAAACCTGTGTAGCAGAAGAGGAAATCCGAGCACGTCATTGGATCCGAAACCTCGCGGAAGCCTGATTGTCAAGCTGGAGCATCGTGAGTGAGTTCCCCTGTGATACGTGGAGTGAGGCCCGCAGGTTCCGCGGGGACAGAAGCAAAAAGAAATGCCCCCCAACGAATCACTCGATGGGGAGCAGTGGAGAGAAACCACCTAGGGGCAGTAGCTTGTCTCCAGTGGTAAGACCCGGTCTAGCCAACCCGTCTAGTCAGTCGATCATCGGCGCCACAATCCGGGCAAAGTTGTTTCGGGCCCGATTTAGACGGCTCTTGACGGTGCCCAGATTAGTGTCCGTAATCTCAGCGATCTCTTCGTAGGTTCGACCCTCGAGTTCCCTCAGAACAAACACGATCTTATGGTGCTCAGGAAGCTCGCGGACCGCCTTCTCCACCATTTCCCTAAGGTGCCGCTTCCGGAAAAGATCGTCGGGCTTAAACGATTCGTCTTCCCACTCAAGAGGCCGGTGGTCCGCGTCCCAATTCTTCTTGATGGTCTGAAAGAGAACCAGCGGATTCCGAGATCGATTGCGGAGCTCATTCTTCGCCAGATTGCTTGCGATTGTGTAGATCCAGGTCGAGAACTTCTTGCTCTGGTCGAACCGGTGCAGGTGACGGTACACACGTATAAAGGTCTCCTGAACCAAGTCCTGCGCCTTCTCCCGATCCCCTACCGTTCGGTAAACGAAATTGACGAGGCGTGTGTCATAGCGATCTACCAATTCCCCAAAAGCCCGCTGCTCGCCATCGAGAAACCGCTGAACCACCTCACTGTCGTTCAGCGCCGAGAGCTCATCCCGGTTCTTCTTAGCCGGACTGAACTCGGCTACCCGAGTAGGGGTCTGAGTCGCGTCAGCAGGCATGGCAGACACCTCTAGGGTTGCGAAGGTCTCGCCCTTCGGGGAGCAGAGGCACGCCCTGAGCCTCTGACACTAGGGTAATGCAGGATGCGTGCCACGGCGAGCCCCACCGAATCAGTGTAGTCTACGGGGGCTCTTGGAATCAAACTTCGCGCCATATGTTCCCCCCAGAGGATGGTCGGGGCACCCAAAAGGACATGCCATCAGCGAGGGGGCGCTTTCCGATTCTCCTTCCAGACTGTGCCGAGAAACGCGGAAACAAACAGCAACACTGAAATGCTCTTGGCATCCACAATCTCTCCCGTCCGGATCCCCTCTAGCGCTTCAGAGAAACGGGGTCTGACGACATCCAGAAACTCATCCGAATCGCGATCTCCCTTGCGGGGATGCAGATCGGTTGCTGCAAAGAGATGAATCCGCTCGTCGGTGAACCCCGGAGTCGTAAGAACGCTACTGAGATACCGGATCTCACAGGCTTCAAAGCCTGTTTCCTCGACCAGTTCCCTCCGCGCACAGCTCACCCAGGATTCCTCGGGGGAGTTGGGCATCCCCGCGGGCACCTCGTACAGAAGCCCACCCACAGCATACCGGTATTGGTGCACCAGAATGATTCGTGGATCAGGATCATTCGGCGGATCTACAAAGGGTAGAATCGCCGAGGCTCCCGAATGGGTCACGATCTCGAATTCCCCTATCCCCCCATCCGGAAAGCAGACGGTATCCAGGCTCAGCCGAACGATTCGACCCGAATAGATGTGCTTGCGCGCAAGTAGCCCGGCCCCTGAGAGGTCATCGATCGACCCGTCTCCATCCCTGGGAGCATCTCCCAGCCCAGGGTGCCCTAGGTCCAAGGCTCAGCAACCTGGACCGGGCCCAACCCTAAAGCGTCGAGTTCCGGACCGATACGGTCAGCGTCTCCCACGACTACCACCGTCGATCGCTCAGGGCGGAGATGTTGCTGAACCGCGGCTCGAGCCGATCCGACGTCGACCGCTCTGACCCGGTCCCTGTAGATGTGGTGATAGTCCTCGGCCAAATCGTAGATGATCAACTCGGCAAGTCGCGCCGCAAGCTGTGCAGTCGTCTCCATTCGAAGTGGAAAAATGCCGGCGAGGTAGTCGCGCGCACGCACCAATTCCTCATGGGACGGACCGGCGTCACTGAAGGCCTCGAACACGGCGATCGCTTCGCTCAGCGCCGGGGCGGTTACCTCAGTTTGCACCGCCGTACCGATCGAAAACGCGCCGCCATCTCTCCGAAACGCAAGCCACGAGCGGGCACCGTAGGTGAATCCATGTTTCTCCCGAAGGCTGAGATTTAGTCGGCTAGTGAAGGCACCCCCTAGTACGACATTCGACACGCGAAGAGGGATCTCATCCGGGTGTCCACGCGCCAGTCCCGGGTGCCCAATCCGGAGTTCGGATTGGACGGCACCAGGCCTATGCACAATCGTTATGGAGCGGGAAGGCCACTGGCTCGGAGCGGGAACCTCGACGTCTGCCACACCCGGCGAATCCCATGAACCGAAGTGCCTTCGCGCCAGTTCAGTCGACTGGTCCGAGGAGAGATTGCCCACGACGACAAGCCCAGCCCCAACCGGCGCGTACCGCTTAGAGGCCAATGTCATCATGTCTCCCCGGTCGAGCGAGGTTACCGACTGCTCATCCCCAGCCACGGGCCTATGGTAGGGGTGCACAGCATCGAAGACGAGCCGAGCCAGCTCATCGTCCGCTAGATTGCCGGGGTCCATCCTACGCTGCTGAATCGACGAAAGACGCTGTTGTCGAACCCTCTCGACTTCCTCCACCGGAAACGCAGGAAAGCGAACAACCTCGGACAGGAGCGACAAGACTTCATCTACGCGCTCTGCGACGCAGGTGAAGGAAACGGTTGTCGCGTCCCAAGCGGTGGAGACCCTCAGGCCTGAGCCGAGCCCCTCGAGCTCCTCCGCCAACTCCGCCCCAGACCGGTGCTCCGTACCACCTTGGAGCGCGTCCCCAGTAAGGACTGCGACCCCTCCGCCTCCGAGGGGTACCTTTGCCTCACCTGCATCGAGAACAAGACACACATTCGCCAAGGGAACCTGATCCCGGAGCATAGAGCACAGCCTAAGACCACTCTCCAAAGAGCCCACTTCCACTTTAGGAAGGTGGAAAGGCCTAATCGGTCCGCCAGAAGGAGGAGTCGATCGGTCAATCGGTAGATGAGGCAAAGCTATCATCCCCCGGGCTTCGGAACGTATGTGAGAATCGCTCGATTGTCGGCTCCAAGCTTTGATGCCGCAAACTCGCTCACGTCCTTGGGCGTCACGCTCCGCAGGAGATCAACCGCGCCATTCAGGCGGTTGGCATCACTGAAAATCATCTGGTGCATGGAGAGAAGGTCCGCTCGCGACGCCAAACCCTCGACCTGTCGGAGCAGCTCAGTCTCGCTTCGAGCGACGGCTCTCCCCACTTCCTGTTGCTCGACCTCTCGGATGGCTTCCATCTCATTTTCGAGTGCCCGTTCGAGCTCCACTGGATCAGTGTCATGGAGCCCGGTGGCCCACATGATCATAAAACTCGAGCCCGTGATGAGCGGGGCCGCAAAGGCGGCGACGTCCTTTGCGATCCGCTTTTCACGGACTAGTCGTCGGTAGACACGCGAGGCCCGACCATCGCCCAAAATCGAAGTGAGCACGTCACCCGTATAAAACTCAGGATGGGTAAATGGGGGAATCCGGCATGCTAGGTACACACGGGGGAGAGGCACTTCCGCCTCCACACGCTCACGGGCAGTCTGGCCAATCACGAAGCCTATATCGGTCCGGCCCGGATGGGGCGGCGGCGGGCGGCCTGGCGGAATCTCGCCGAAATATCGCTTGACCCGTTCGAACGCATCGTCCGGATCGAAATCACCCGCCAAGGTCAAAACTGCGTTGTTAGGGCGGTAGTAGGTGAGAAAGAACCCCTCGACATCAGCGAGCTCCGCCCGACCCAGATCCTCCATCGACCCAATCACCGTATGATGGTACGGGTGGTCCGAGGGGAAGAGCAGAGCCTGGATCCGTTCCTGCCAGTCCCCGTAGGGCTGATTGTCATACGATTGGCGCTTTTCGTTTCGAACTACGTCGCGCTGATTGTCGAGCTTCTCCTGATTCATTGCCGGCAAGAGCCATCCCATCCGGTCTGACTCAAGCCAGAGCGCAAGATCCAGCTGGTGCGCAGGCAAGGTCTCGAAGTAGTTCGTCCGGTCAAACCATGTCGTAGCGTTCATCGACCCACCGGCGCTTTCGAGAAGCTCGAAGTGCTGACCCTTGGGGACGTGGGCCGATCCCTGGAACATCATGTGCTCGAATAGATGCGCGAACCCGGTCCGTCCTTCCATCTCGTTTCTCGAACCCACGCCGTACCAAAGGTTCACCGCCACTACCGGAACCGCAGAGTCAGGGGCAAGGACCACGCTCAGCCCGTTTTCTAGGGTGCGGCATTCAGAATCGATGGACAGCAAAATGGTCCCTCCAAATAAGGTCAGTACACCCTGGTCTGGGAAGTGAATGCCGGACTCCTCACGGGCGCTCCATGAGCCGTTGACGAAAGACCGATGGCCCCAACGACTCTTCCAAAAACTCAAGGGCGGCCTCCGGACCCATTTCTATTTGCTCTTCGGCCTGTTCTACGAGACCGGGGTCCGACCCCTCTGCGGCAAACCGTCCTCTCTCCAGCATCTCGAACGCCCTCTCCTTCCATCCCGTTGCACGAAGAGCCAAGGCAGCCAAGAGCTGGGCTTCGAGATCATCAGGACAGACCCTTGCCCCCTCTTCGAGGGCGGGACAAGATTCTTCAAGATCTCCTGACTGGAGAGCGACCAATCCAAGTAGGACAAGCCCCCACCCATTTCTGGGTTCGAGCTCTACGGAACGCGCAAACGATAGGTACGCCGATTCGAAGTCTCCCCTGAAGGCCTGAGCAACACCTTGTTCCAGCGGGATCATCGGATCCTCAGGATCTAGCTCTGCCGCAGCGGCTAGTTCCTCGAGCGCCTTATCCACCATTCCCTCCCTAGAGAGGTAGGCACCGTACATCCATCGGGTCCGAGGATGATTTGGAGCCAGCAGGGCAGCTGTCCGAAGAGCAGGTTCTGCTGATGGGTCATCAAAGGCGGCGATGGCGGTCCCCACTGTAGCTAGGAGCAGGGGATCCTCAGACTCAGTAGCGAGCACCTGCTTAAACCGCTCATACGCAATCCCATCCATCCCCAGCTCTCGCTCAACAAGCCCCAACGAGCAGAGAAGGTAGGGATCCTCAGGATCACCCTCCAGCGCGTCCCTCATAACCTCTGCCGCCCGATCCCAAGCTCCGTCCTCCGCGTAGAGGAATGCCGTTTGTAACACCCCCTCAGCCGCGTCGGAAAGTGGGCCGGAAGCTGAGAAGAAGGAGGAATCCATCATCGCCCAAGGGACCTCACGCACCGAACTTCCCTAGGCGCCCGGCGTGCGCCAGCATCAGACTCATGAGGTATTTGGCCTCAAGCCTCCCCAAATCTCCACTGCCACACTCCCTTTCGGAGAATGAATCGCCCGTCGGTCGGGTCTCCTCGGCGGCCAGAAGAAGAGGCACATGATGCCAGGAGTGCCCTCCCATTCGGGCCGGAGTCGAATGGTCTCCCGTGATTACCAGCACATCCGGACTCAGGGCGACCAGGCGGGGAATCACCGCGTCAACTGCCTCGATCGCCGCCACCTTCGCATCGAAGTCCCCATCCTCCCCCCTCGCATCTGGAGCCTTGAAGTGGATAAAATAGAAGTCCGCCTTTCCAAACTGATCTTCCATGAGTGCCACGGCCTCCTCGTCGGACGACGGCACGCCCGCTACTTCCATGCCGACAAGACGAGCAACTCCCCGGTACATGGGGTAGCGGGCCACCGCAAGCGCATCGAGACCAAATCGGTCCTTTAGGGAGGGGAGTCCGTCGTAGCGGGCGAACCCTCGAGCGAGGAGACCCGAGATCTGATCCTCATCGCGAATGAGTTCGTGGGCCTGGGCCAGGAACTGACCCATGATCCGAGCAGTTTTCGCCGAACTGGAGTTGAGGAGGCGAAGCTCGAGCTGCGGAACTCGGGTCGCTTGCGGATCGGTGTCCGAAATATCTGCCCCAAGCCCCTCCCCACGGAGGACCAGCACGACCCGGTGCTCCTTCTCATGGATGAGGAAGAACTCTGCCTCTTCACCAAGAGAAATACCGCTACGAAGGAGGTTGACGATCCGGCTGCCTTCGTCGTCGCGTGGTCGGCCTGCACGCCGGTCAGTAATGAGACCGGCCTCATCCAAGGTGGCCAGATTCAGACGAACGGCCACGTCTCCCATCACCAAATCAAACCCAACCCCCAGCGCACTGAGCGCCCCTCTCCCAACCACATAGTCCTTGGGGTCATAGCCGAATAGGGCAAGATGTGCAGGACCACTTCCCGGGGTAATCCCTGGGGCCACCGGCAGAAGCATCCCGAGGGAACTGCGACGGGCCAGAGCATCCAGGTGCGGGGTGTGAGCCGACTCCAGCTCGGTGACTCCTAACTCGGGGTCGGGGAGTCCACCCAACCCATCCAAGATCACCAACAGGATGGTTCCGGTCGCCTCGCGAAGAATGAGATCGTCAGGAAGTTGCACTGGAGTGTGGGAAGTGAGATGAGCAGAGCTACATGGTGTTGGAAATATATCTAGATCGGCCAAAGTCCCAGAGACCCTTTGGCCCTTGACTCAATTCGTACAGTTCGAACCAGGAAGAACCCTGGCCCCTCATCGGCTGATATAGGAGCACCAATAGTCATCCAGCTCGAAGGCCCCTGACCTCGGCATCCCCCACTCTCGCCAACAACTTGCCCTTTCGAACGGCATCAAGAAAGAAAGCGCCGCATTTTCTCCTTCTACATGAAGGCTCCGACCTCATCCTCCGCGGAAACCGTAAAATCTATCCACATACCGAGCGCCGCATGCCCAGTCACGTAACATAGAAGCGCATACTCGCCTGCCTCACTGGCCACGAAGGTGATCTCCTCCGTCTCGCCGGGCATCGTCGCATCCATCATTGACGCCGGGTCAGCGGTGACCCCACCCTCAAACACCGGAGTGACCTCCGCGAACACGTTGGGATAGTTCGGCTGCGCCTCGTCCACACCCACGGAGTGAGCCATTGCGGGGTCTTGGTTCTCGAGGGTGATCGTCACTGTATAACCTACGGGAACAGTTATACCACCGGTCCCGCCAGAATACCCATTGTAATTCCACCGATTGTTGTCGTCCGTCAGCCCCGCTACCAGCTGGATGCTGACCGTTCGAAGAACGTTGTCCACCTGCATCCAATCCGGCATCCTGAACTCTTCGGGCGCGGCCGCCGGGGCTGTCCCCGCCCCAGGAGCAGAAGCGGGAGGGGCCTCATCGGAGGAATCTCCTCCACCACAAGCGGCAAGCCCACAGATAAGGGCAAGTACGGCGGTTAAAGCTTTGATACGCATAATGATCGTGTCCTCATCTAGGTACCAGTTTAGAGTGAACGGTCCTCACAAGCCTCCGCTATCCGAGGCCCAATCGGCACCGGTCAGGGCATGCCACTTTCCTCCGTGCGTGACACTAGAAGAAGCAAGAATAAAGGAGACTACTCATGATCGATAGTGGTCGAAGGTGCCCTCAAGAAGAGGCATAGGCCGCGTTCTCTCCGATATACCCCTCGGTCAGATCACACCCTAGGCCAAGGCCATTCCCCTCCCCCACCCCAAGGTCGATAGCGATCTCCACAGGATCCCCCTGGAGAAGATATCGGACGTGCGCCTCCTCGAAGGACGCAATAAGGCCTTTCTCTACCACTGCCACTCCCTGGAGGGTCGCAGATAACTTTTCGGGAACAATCCGACAGTCCACACACTTTCCTACTGCCATGATGATTCGACCCACATTTGGATCCGCACCGAACGCCATCGTCTTGATGAGAGGAGAGTCGATCACGGCGCGGGCCACCCTCCGAGCCTCCACATCAGTGGCTGCCCCCTCTACCTGTACACGCAGGAGTTTTGTCGCCCCCTCCCCATCCCGGGCAAGCCATTCGGCCATCCTCAGGCATGTGCGGTTCAATGCGCTCCGGAACGCTCTTTCATCCACGGGACCCATCCTGCCGTTGGCCAGAAGCGCGACAGTGTCGGAGGTGCTCGTGTCCGAGTCCACTGAGAGGCACTGGAAGCTCTGGGCCGTAGCATCCTCTAGGAGGTCCTTAAGCGTGGCAACTGACAGCTTTGCATCCGTGAAAAGATACACGAGCATGGTGGCAAGGTTTGGCGCAATCATCCCCGAACCCTTCCCAACTGCAGTGAGCGTCGCCGACCCCACGTCTATCGAGAGAACCTTTGGCTCAGTGTCAGTGGTCATGATCCCTCGGGCCGCGGGCCATGGATCATCCGCCAGTTCTAGCGCCATCCCCCGAAGTCCGTCCTCGATCTTGTCCATGGGAAGTCTGCGGCCAATAACCCCCGTCGAGCTCATCAGGACCAACTCTTCAGAGATCCCAAGTTCATGGGCTGCCAAACGAGCCATCCGGCGAGCGTCTTCCAGACCCTGCTCGCCGGTCGCCACATTGCTCACCTTCGAGTTCACTACAACCGCCTGTAGACACCCCGCCCGCATCCGCTCCCGACCCACCACGATCGGTGCGCCAGGGAAATGACTTCTCGTGAAGAGTGCAGAGGCCTCCGCGGGAACCTCAGAATAGAACAGCGAGAGATCGGGCTCGCTGTCCTTCATTCCACAGCAGCGAGCCGCACAGCGAAATCCCTTAGGAAGCCTGGGTGGGTCGTGGAAGGACATGCGAACGAGATAAGATGGTGAAAGCCAGAAAAAAGAAGTTGCCGTCCCGGAAGGATCGGCAACATCAAGGTGACCTCGAAGGTCGCCTCAGGGCAATGCCAGTTATCTCATTCGTTTCTCAGCCGGTGCTGGTCCAAGGTCCCTTGCCAAGGCACGAAAGTTGCGAGCCACCTCCCCATCCCCACGCACCTCCGCTGAACGCGCTTGCGTCAGGAGCCACCTGATCCTTTCCTGAAACGTTCGATTGTCACGCATCTCGAACTCCGCGTCGATTCACGGTTCCCGAGTCAACCCCACCTCTCTAACACATCAGACTCCCTGATGGGTCAATTTGTTAATTTCAAGTATACTCGGCGACTCAAGAGAAAGGAGTCATATAACCGCCAACTGGTGGTACACATGTCGCGCAAATCGGATTGGCTACAGCCTCTAGAAGAAACGGGAGGGCAGTCGCCCTCCCGTTTCTTCTTCCCCATTGTGAAGCCCAAATCAATAAACCGGATGTTCGCCAAAGGCTATCTTCTAGGCTTCCTCCCTCTCAACCTCTTTTATGAGCTTAGCCTGCTCAAAATCAGGAACTGGCTCGTAAGCAACCATCTCTCGAACGTGGTGGGCCCGCCCGTGGGTCATAGCGCGAAGAGCAGCGGCATACTTGTATAGCTCAGCCTCGGGCACACGGGCTCGGATCACCGTCCGTCTGTCCGCGCTCTCAATGCCAAGCACCTTCCCCCTTCGTTGGCTGACATCCGCCATGATGTCTCCCATGTAGGCTTCAGGAGTCGTAACCTCCACTTCCATAATGGGTTCAAGCAAGGTCGGTCGTGCCTCTTTCGCCGCGTTCCGAAACGCCACGGAGCCCGCGACCTGGAACGCAATGTCAGAGGAGTCCACCGCATGATACGAGCCGTCGTAGCACTCAGCCCGAAAGTCAACGGTGGGGTAGCTGGCAAGAATGCCCCTACCAGCAGCCTCCCGGATTCCTCGGTCCACCGACGGGACGAATCTCCCAGGAATAACTCCACCCTTGATGGCGTTTTTGAATTCGTATCCCCCGCCTGATGGGAGTGGTTCTATGCGAATCCAACAATCCCCAAACTGCCCGCGACCTCCAGACTGTTTCTTGTGCCGACCATGAGCCTCGGCCTTTCGGGTTATCGTTTCGCGGTATGCGATCCGGGGCCGTTCGGTCTCCACCTTCACCCCATACTTCCTCGCCATACGTTCCAACTGTATTTCCAGGTGGAGTTCGCCCATACCTCGCACGATTGTCTGACGAATCTCTGGGTTGTACTCGGACCGAAAGCATGGATCTTCCCGTCGTAAGCTCATCAGGGATTCTCCCAACTTGTTGTCGTCGTTCCGAGTCACTCCCCGGACCGCCAGAGTAATGTCGGGGTTCGGGAAGTCAATTCCAGGGATGATCATGGGGCGTACGGGATCTGCCAGGGTGTCATTGGTGTGTGTATCCCGCAGCTTCGCTACCACTCCGATGTCGCCGGCGTGGAGGCACTCCACCTCCGGACGCTCCTTTCCCAGTGACACCGACAGATGGTTCAGCTTCTCCTGCGAGTTCCTCGTGGCGTTTACGACGTGCTCACCGTTATGCACCGACCCGCTGCAGATCCTGAACAGAGAAAGATTCCCCACGTGTGGTTCCATCGTGGTCTTGAACACGAGAGCCGTGAAAGGCTCATCGTCCGAGGCCAAAAGAGAAATCTCGTCTCCACTGCCCTGCGACGTGGCAATGTTCCCCACCGCCTCAGCAGGGTTCGGAAAAAGCTGTACGATTCGTCTGAGCAGCGCACGGGTACCGTAGCCGCGCCCGGCGGAACCCAGCAGGACAGGGACGACCTCGTTTCTTCTAACCCCGAGGGCCATGGCCCCGATGGCATCGTCTCTGGAGATCATGCCTCCCTCCAGGTACTTTTCGAGGAGAACCTCATCCAGCGTGGCAAGAGTCTCCTGGAGTTCCGTCCTCCACTCTTGGAAGGTTTCTGAAAGCTCTTTAGGAACCTCTCCTTCATCAAACTCGCCCTTAAGATTCGAGGGCTTGTAGATGTGGGCCCGCTCTTGGAACAGGTTGACGAGCCCGGAGAAGCTGTCACCGGATCCGATTGGGATCTCCACCGGCACGGCCTTCTCTGTTAGGCGGGCTCTGATATCCGCAAAGACACCGTCGAAATCGGCGTTCTCCTTGTCCATCATGGACACAAAGAGCATTCGGGGAATTCCGCGGTCCTCGCAGTACTCCCACACTTTTTCGGTACCGACCTCCACCCCCGAGGTGGCACCCAGAACGATTACGGCGGCGTCCGCTGCCCGCACCGCGGCCAGCGCGTCTCCGGTGAAGTCCAAATATCCAGGGGTGTCCAAGAGGTTGATCTTGTGATCCATACACTCGGCAAACGCCGGAGTGAGCTGCATGGATACTCCGTGGGAGATCTCCTCGGCACTGGTCATCGTCAGCGCGTGCCCTTCTTGGATGTTCCCTTTTCGAGACGATGAGCCCGCGGTGAAGCACAGGGCATCTATCAAGGTTGTTTTGCCCACGCCCGCATGTCCTAGAACGGCAACGTTACGAATCCGCTGCGTAGGATATTCCTTCACTACCATCATTTGATCTCTCGGAAGTTTTAGCCGGAGCGGAAACTCACGGCTTAGGTGAAGCCCGGGGGGTCAGTAGAGCGACCACTCCAAACGAATCTTTTTTCCCTCCCAGTTGATGGATTTCCACCGTTCCAGTTTCTCGGGGTCCCGATAGTGAAAGGTAAGAGTGGGCTCTGGAATGCCCTCGGCACCCACGAACTCGACCCCATGAACTTTCCCTTCGAACTTTTGGGCATCCTCGTCATCTCCTAGGGAAGCCTCCATCCCTGTGTGGACCATGCCCTCCTCAATCACTCCAACTAGGCCGAAGAGGTATCGATCCTTGAGATTCACTGCCCGATGCACTTCGAAGAGAGCAGCCATTAGGTACGCCTCCTTAGCAGAGTGGAACAGAAGGCGCCAAGAGCGGCGCCGGGACTCCGATCGGCACGCCGAGCAGATTTCCTATCGTCATAGTTCTCTCTAGCACGATTCTCGGCAAGGGGTCTCGTTCAATCAATATTGCGCCCTCCGTCAACGAGGAAGCAACGGGCGTCAGCCCCCCTCAGAGGGAGAACATTATCGGGATCGGAACGGATGACTAGGTAGGCGATGTCTCCTTCCAGCCCATTCCACCAATGCGGAGTGCCACCCGGAATGACAATGATGTCGCCGGGAACGATCCGCCGACTCACGCCCCCTTCGATTTCCGAACCTTCATGCTCGCACTCTCGGGCGTAGGCCTTCTTAGGTCCGATAAGGTTCTGCCAGTCACTAGCGTGACAGTCCCCTCCAACATGTAGCAGACCTCGGATCTCGCCACTTCGTGAAGATTCGTCGCCCGAGCGACCGTTGTGGCGGGAACACCCCTTACACTCCAATCCGGCAGATTCCGGCGTCTATGGTACGAGTCAGCCAGTCGCCAATCCTATCCCCCGTAAACTCGTCCACGAATGCCTGGATATCAGCAGCAGTAAAGTCGTACGCGGGAAGGGACAACTGCGCCTCTACACTCGATCCAAAAAAGAGAGAAGAAACGCCCAGCATAGCACCGATAAGGTTGCGTAGCATTTGGCACTCCTCCTTTCCTCGCTAAAGGCAGAAAGCCATCTCATCAGGGCTTTGCAGGATATGCATGGGTTTTTGTCGACGCAATCTGCAGGTACGTAGCGCAGGGACAACGCCCACCGCACCTTACTCTTGACGTAGCCTCGGAGCCGCCTCAAGCACTGTGCCGAGGACAGGTTCGTAGACAGAATGCACCGGAAATAGCATCGGTTTCTCGCGGCTCTGACTCCTCACCTATTCCTGGCCACTCCTTGACAGCTTAGTGGTGGGGGAATAGCAATGAAGGGCTACTGACCAAGCATTTTTCCTACGACTTCACCCCAAGGCACATCATGCGAATCACCGTCATTCTAGCAGCTCTGTTAGCGCTCGCTGGTACCCCGGGGCTCTCCGCCCAGGATATCGAGGTCGCCGAGCCCTACAAAGTAGGAACCTTCGAGATCAATGGCGCGCCGACAGTGGGTCTCGTTTTCCGCGATGCCTTGGTCGTCGATCTCAATGCGGCGAACGCCGCACTCGAGATAAACCCCCTGTATCAGGCACTTCCGATGCCGGAGGATATGCTCGATCTGATTGGTCGCTATGATTATGGCCTCAAGTACCGCCTCTACGAGCTTACTAACTATCTCGTGGCCAACGGTCGGCTCCAGGGAAGCATGCGAGCGGACTTCGTCTACGATGTGGATGACATTCGGATCCTTGCGCCGATCCTGTATCCCAGCAAGATCATGAACGCTGCAGTCAACTTCTATTCGCACGCATGTGAAGGCTGCAGCCCGGAGGAGCTGGCGGATAGAACCAGTCAGCGGCAGGCAGATCGAGGGGTGCCATACCTGTTCCTTAAGCCAACCCGTGGCGCGGTCATTGGCAACGGCGATAACATCGTGATGCCTTATGGCCGTGACCGGATCGAATGGGAAGTCGAGATGGCTATCGTATTCGGGCGGGCAGGCAAATACATCTCTGCGGCGCGCGCTTACGACCATGTGTTCGGCTACATGGTCGCCATGGATATATCCGATCGTGGCGGGCGTCCGCCAGGAGGAAGCGAGAGGGACTCGGACTGGTTCGTCGGTAAGGGCCATGACACCTTCGCGCCCCAGGGGCCGTGGATTGTTCCAAAGGAGTTCTTTGGCGATCCGATGGACCGCCTGCACCAGACTACGGTCATCGACGGCGTGACCGTTCAGGAGGCCAGGGCAGGAGACATGATCCATAATATTCCGGAGCTGATCGAGTACGCATCGTCGCTCATCACCTTATTTCCCGGTGACGTTTTGCAAAGCGGGACGTCGGGCGGAACGGGCGCTGGTCGTGTCGAGCGGGCGACAGGCTCTGGGTACCTTCAGGCTGGCGAGAGAATCGAAGCCTCCATTGAGGGGATCGGTTCGCTAACGCACACTGTCGTAGCTGAGGATGGCGTTCCGAACGATCTGTCTGGCGCTCAGCTACCTCCGACGAGCATGTACCGGGACCCACTACCGTAACCAACAACATCAGGACCTAAGCCAACCTGAAACCTGAGCAAAGTAAACGCCGGCCGGTCTGATTGACCGGCCGGCGTTTACTTTGCGACCAGGAACTGTCTACTGACAGTTGTATTTTTCCTTCAGGGTTTACCCGGACATATTAGCTTTCCTGCTATTGTGTGTCTCACCTGAGACATTAGATGGCATGAGAGGCAGAATAGCAGAATAGAGGAATGGAGACACAATGTACTTGAACCGCCTAATCTTTAGCGCACTACTGGCAGCATACCCTCTTTGCGCTCAGACTGCCGATGATCCCTTCCCAAACCCCATTTCCGCTAATGGCGATCCAATCTTGGTGGACTTCGTCGAGTTCGTGGCAATCCCCGATAGCGACGGGGAGCCCGCACGACTGATGCATCTGGTCGACGAACCCGGAACCCACCGGTTGTTCGTCAACGACCAGCGTGGCCCGCTCTACGTTATTAGTTATGATGGCCAAACAGTTACCGAGTACCTGAATGTCAATGATCCTCGTTGGGAAATCGAGGTCGAATACAGTGGCAGGGAGCGCGGCGTCCAAAGCTTCACGGTACACCCACAGTTCGGCCAACCAGGCCAACCAGGATTCGGAAAACTCTATACCTGGACCGATACGAACAACACCGCTCCGACGGCAGACTTCATTCCGCAATGCGCATTACTATACGGCAGGTGCATGACTTCGAATATTAATGAGCGTGTCTCGGGCACACGTGTAGAAAGTCAGGATACCCATGACACCGTGCTGCTCGAGTGGACCGCCCGTGACCCAACAGCAGCCAGGTACGATGGTGATGCACCCAGGGAACTGATACGGTTTGAGCAGCCGTTCGGCAACCACAATGGGGGTCAGATTGGTTTCAACCCGCTTACATCTGCGGGGGACCAGGATTTTGGGCTGCTCTATGTGGGTATTGCAGACGGGGGGAGTGGGGGAGACCCCCTCAGTCTTTCGCAGAGCCTTAGCTCAGCTTTCGGCAAGATCTTTCGGATTGACCCCCTCGGATCTAATAGCGTGAACGGTGAATACGGAATTCCGAACGACAACCCGTTTGCCGAGGACAACGACCCCAATACGCTCGGTGAAGTTTATGCATATGGGGTTCGGAACCCCCAGCGATTCGCGTGGGATCCTGAGAACGGGAATATGTTCCTTGCTGATATCGGACAGAACATCGTAGAGGAAATCAGTCTTGTCTCCAGAGGAGCAAATCTCGGATGGAATATTTGGGAAGGAAGCTTTGGCTGGATCAGCCGCCAGGAAGTTGATCTAGCGGGCCGTCGCGGCGATCCCTCCGTGACTTATCCCGTGGCTGAGTACGGGCAGCTAGATCCACTTCTGCAGCCCCAGTCGGCCGCCTCCGGTGTTCATGTGTACCGCGGAGATGCCATTTCACAGCTTACCGATTTGGTCCTGTTTAACGACCTGCCGAGCGGGGAACTCTTCTACATAAACGCAGACGAACTGCCGGATGGTGGACAAAACTCCATCCGTCGCATCCTCCTTAATGATGGGGGTGAAGCAAAAACTATCCTCCAGGTCATTCGCGAGAAGAACGCTGAGCAAGGCAGAGATCCCGCAACGCGAGTAGACCTGCACTTGGCATCCGGGCCAGACGGCCAGGTTCTTTTGCTGAACAAGCACGACGGTGTCGTGCGGATGCTAGTTCCCGACTATGACTTGTGACGACTAGCGGTTCACGTACCCAGTGAACCGGGCCAAGTCACCACGTCGATTCACGCGAACTTTCGGTCCTGGGCTCCTCTGGGCTGGAACCGCCATTGGAGTCTCCCACCTCGTCCAATCCACTCGTGCCGGCGCAGATACCGGATTCAGCCTCCTCTGGGTGATCCTCATCGCGCTGGCACTTAAATACCCGTTCTTCGAGTTTGGTCCCCGCTACGCTGCTGCAACCGGAGAGAGCCTCATCGAAGGGTACCATCGCCTCGGTCGCTGGGCGGTGTGGGTGTACTTCCTCATCACGCTGAGCACGGCTCTCATCATCCAGACGACAGTGGGCTTGTTTACCGCATCCGTCTTCACCTATGTGCTGGGCGTAACCTGGTCGATAGTAACGATGGGCACCTTGGTCATGGGAGGAGCCGGGCTACTCCTCTGGACCGGACGTTTTCGCGCGCTCGACAGCACGATGAAGGGAGTGCTCCTGCTGCTGGCCGCATGCACGCTCGTGGCGGCCACGATGGCGCTCCCGCGGGCCACAGCATCCTACTGGATCCCCTGGCCATCAGCCAATTCTGATGTCGTGACCTTTGGCTTCATTCTAGCCCTTGTTGGCTGGATGCCGTCAGCCTTCGACATCGCGGTATGGAACTCCTTGTGGACGCTTGCGAAGAACCGAGCCAGTGGTGTGAAGGTGACGGTTGAAGAGGCGCTGCTGGACTTTCGGATCGGATATGTCGGCACGGGCATCATCGCGATCGCCTTCCTCACCCTTGGGGCCACCGTTATGTATGCGTCGGACCAGAGCTTTAGCGCGGACGGGACCACATTTTCGCTTCAACTCGTTGACCTATACGCGAGCACTCTGGGCGCATGGTCACGCCCGGTAATCCTCATTGCCGTAGTGACCACCATGTTCTCCACAATGCTCACGGTCATGGATGGATTTCCCAGGGCCATATCCCGAACCTACCACGTACTCCGAGTCGGCCGCGACATGGCATTCGAGGAGGATAAGGGGAAGCTGTACTGGTTTTCTCTGTGGGCTCTCGCCGGCCTGACCCTAGTGGTTTTCCGCTTCTTTGTGGGAAGTCTTACAACGATGGTGGACTTCGCTACGATCATTTCGTTTATCACGGCACCAGTGCTCGGCTACCTGAATCTGCGCGCTGTGACTGCAGACCACGTACCGGTGACCTTCCGCCCGAACCGGCTGCTTAGGGTGTTCTCCTACTTGGGGCTCGTTCTCCTCGGAGGTACGGCCATCGGATTCTCACTGTCCCTAGTGTGGGGTTAACGCACGCCGGAGGGTACTCCGCTCCCACCTACGGACAAAACGGTGCTTAAATGCAGACCTGGCCCAAATACCCACCTCCCCCACAATAGGTCGTATCCTGGAGCTGAATGCGCAGACCATCCGGGTCGGTGAAGTACAACTCCGGTGTGCCACCCTCTGCACCACCACGGTTGGGCATCCGCATACTGATATAGGATCTCAGGGGTACAGCGGTGCTCTCGCCCTCAACACGTGACCGAATACCGTAGTCGCTTAACTTTCCGATAATTTCTTCCGTATCGAACGCTTCCACCGTCATACAGACATGGTTGATAACAGCCGGCCGGGAAGCCACAGTGCCGCCGCTGAACATGAGGAACTGTGGCCCTTCCCCAATGCCGAGCGCCGGAGTGCTCGCCTGATAAGCCTGTATGGGCAATCCAAACGCCTCCTGATAGAAACGAACTGCACTCGGAGGATCAGGTACGTTGATCGTAAAGTGGTTCAGATCGTGGACTGACAGAAGGCCGGTAACGGGCGAAGCCTCCGGGACACTGCAAATATTTCCTAGAGGTCCTCTACCCCCGCAGTGAGTCGGTCCAACCAACCGAACAATGATCCCGTGAGGATCGCCGAGGAACAACTCAGTCGTACCCTCACCACCCACCTCCACACCCCGTCCCATCGTCCATACCCTCATGACGGTTTCGGCAGGCATCCCCAGTCCAGCATCTCGAACCCCTGAGGCCTTCAACGTCTCGATAATCTTACCGGGGTCAAACTCACTCAGTGCTATCCCGAGACAGCTGATACTCGGCGCCTGTCCCCTAGCTACGGCTCGGATCGCCATGAATTGGGGTCCGTCGCCGATCCTCAGAATGGTTGTTCCACCCATGCGGGCCTGGATCGGCATCCCAAATAATCCTTGGTAGAATTCGATGGACCGCTGTGGGTCGGAGACGCTGAGTTCCATGTGGTTGAGTGTGAAAACCGGGAGGTGACGGTGACCCATTCGTGCTAGGACTCGAGGCAAAACAGCGATGCCAGAGAGTGAGAAGAGAAACTCCCGCCGGTTTATTTTCACGCTCATGAGTCTATTCCTCATTGCCTGAGGTGATACAGGCATCGAAGCCGTTCTCCGGGAATAGGGAGCCCATGGGTCGGAACAGGGACGTGCTGTGTTCCGTATCAGTTGGCTCTCTCCAGCGAGTTCAAAGCCTCCACGAATGTGCTCCACGGCACCGGTCGCCCATGAACGGGCGCGAGTGTCGTGACGTCCAGTCTCATCCGTTCAACTTGGGTATTAAGGCTACGCATTGCCGGCAACTGCGCTGCCCGAGGAGCCTCGTGCGTATCGAACAGATCCGCTTGAAATGCAATGCCCTCAGCCGGCAAGTAGGCCATCAGCATGCCAGCGACGTGCTGCAAAGGCTGGACGTAGTAGACACGAAGAATCCGCGAATTGTCCGTGATCACATAGTTCTCCTGAATCGCCTCGTAGTTATAACCCTCAGACAACTCAGTGGGTGGCCATAACGACACGATGTCGGGTTTGACCGTCCTGGGTTCATAGGCCAACACGTCGCTGTTCAAGAAGTCGAGGTTGGCCATGTGCGTTACGATCGTCGAGCCGATGTGAAGATAGGTTCGTAGTCCTCCGATGTGGTCGAAGTGCGGATGCGAACTTATCAGCCAACGAATTGGCTTGTTTGGAGCCAGCCTAGCAATTTCCTCGATGACTAGGAGGCTACGCTCCTCATTACCTGGCGCCTCGAACACAGCGACAAAGTCCTCAAACTCCACCATGTAGCTGTTCGCAGCGCCTCCGCCAAGCAGATACACGCCCTCCGCTATCCTTTCAACGGTGACTTGGGTGGGAAACGCTGCCCGCCTCACTACCGGTGGCACCGGAACCGGATCGTCGCAGACGTTTGGCTGCACCTCCGGAAAGCTGCCACCGTAACCGTTGTGGCCCGTACTCTGACGGTAAAACTGCCAGTTGTCATCCCATCCGTGGTGCGAATGCCACGTGATCGGCCACTTCACGTTGCCGAATGTCATCTGGTCAATGGATTCGTGCTCGATGTTGAAGTCACCCAGTGAGGGCTCGTTCACGGTGGTCTTGATGCGTTGGATCTGATTCTGTGAGTTGATCGTGGCATCCACACGGTATTTCCCCAACATCGTGATCGCGACCACATGCATCTTTTCCGGCATCACCACATTTCCGTCCCGCCCCTTCTCAATCTGCTCCCACCGCCAAAAAGCGATGGGATTAGCACCGGGCAGACGGGCGGCTTTGATGAAGCCGGGAGGGTTCAGCCAGAGGTCGAGTCGGTACAGTTCGGCCAGTTCCGGTGGCACGGCCACCGGTGGATTGTCGCCATCGATGTGCCAGGCGAATTCGCCATTAACAATGTGTGTCTGGCGCGTCTCGCTTTGTGTCGGCGTGCCTCCCTGCCAGCCCAATCCGTACTTCCATGAGGCGGGATTCAGACCGGGTTGGCGATCGAATGTCTCTTTACTGGTTTCAGCTTCCCAGTTGATAGTGCGCGTGTAGTTGGCCATCCCGTCGATGCGTTCCCAGTCGATGTTAACCGAGTTCTCGAACGTTTGGCCGACAGCACCACTATAACCAGCACCCGAAAACGTGATGCACTGGAGATTAGCTTCACCGATTTCCGCGGCAGCCGCGGCCAGAAGAGGCCCAGGATCCACGAAGCCCGGCGGAAACTCCTGAGCAGTCACCGTAGCCGGAAAAAGGCCGATGCTCGTGACGAAAGCCAGGGTTATGACCCGGATATCCATGTCTCTCTCCTTATCGGTTCACCTTAACGTTTAACCTTAAAGGCCCCTCGCCAAACTTCATCGAAGCAACCCGAACCTACTGAGCAATCAGACCCAGCCAATCACCCAAAGGAAGTAGACCGTTGCCATCGCGAATACACCATTAACAAACGTAACCCCTCCATATGACAGAAGGGCTGATCTCAGCGGCATCCGAGAGAAGGAGGCGCACACCCAGAAGTAGCTTGAGTTGACGTATTTGACGATGATCGATCCCGAGGCACCGGCTAGCATCGTGGCCTCCGGCGAGAGACCCAGCGTACCCATCATCGGTGCCGCGATGGATGCCGCCGTAATCACGCCGACTGTAGTAGAGCCGGTGATCATATTTCCAACGATCCCGAGGGTAAAGGGGAGAAAGATTGAGGGTAGCCCGGTTAGCGCTACCGCGTTGGCAATCGCATCCACGGCAGGTGTTCCCCGCAAGATCTGACTCAACGCTCCACCTAGACCTGTAACCATGATGATCATCGCCGAAGCGCGAAGACCCTCCTCTACCCAGGCACCAGTCCGATCTCCAGAATGTTCGGATTTCGTATTTCTATATGCCAGGAGAACGCCGATCCCAAGGGCCACAACTGGCCAGCCCAGATAGAGCAAGATGACGTTGATAATGTGCTCAGATGGGAGGGTGAGAGCAGCCACGCCCTGACCTCCGATCAGCACGAGCGGTATCAGGATCGGCGCATAGGCTCTCCACGTCGAAGGCAACTCCGACTCCCGGCCCTGGTCGACGAACGACTGACCTACAAACTCATCGGACGGGGGGGATTCAATCCACGGTCCAGCGAGGAGTGCGAAACCCCAGCCCGCAAGCGAACCAATAAGACAAGCGATCGAGCCGAATAAGATGACTGTGCCAAGATCTGCCCCCACGAGCGCTACGGCGGCCAGTGGCCCTGGTGTCGGGGGAACCATTGCATGAGTGAGTTGCATCGCACCCACGAGACCCGTCGACATCACGCTCATGTTCAAACCGGTCTGTAGTGCAGCAGAGTGCACGAGCGGGTTCAGGATCACGTAACCCACATCTGAGAAGATCGCGACACCAATCACGAAACCACTCAATGTTAGCGCTAAAGGCATGCGCTTCTCACCAACCCACCGAATCATTGTCGCCGTGATCTGCTCGACGGCACCGGTATGTTTCAGGGCCTCAGCCAAAATAGAACCAAGTACGATGATCACCGCGATCCCCTGGATCGTTCCTCCAAACCCCTCCTCGAAAGCAGTTATAAACAGCTCTCGATCTACCCCTGGAAGGAGGGCAAATAAGAGAATTGGCACGAGGAGAGCGATAAAGACGTGCCACTTGTAGTGGGTGATCGTCAGAAACAGAAGGGCAACCACGGCGAGCAAACCCGACAAAGCAATAAGGATGTTTTCGATGATCATTGAATCCTCACCGTCGAATGGAGGAGGGTGATTGGGTGTTGTGCCACCCTTCCCGTACCGTGGACAATCTGCTGCCGACATGACACACCGGTAGCCGCCACCAATACGTCTGATTCCGCTGCGGTTACCGCGGGGAACAAGCGGAGACTGCCTACCTTCATCGAAAGATCGTAATGCTCTCTTTCAAACCCAAATGAGCCCGCCATTCCGCAACAGCCGGCATCAAGGACCTCCACTCGTGACTCAGGGATCCCCTTCAACAGGCGGATACTTCCCTGCTGCGCACCGGCAGCCTTCTGATGGCAGTGGCCATGAAAAAGAATAGGACGACCCGAGATCGGAGATCCTGGGTCGGGAACGATACTCCCTTCCTCTAGAGATTCGGCAAGCACCTCATCTGCCAAACGAGCCTGACGAGCCACAGCCTCAGCATCTTCCCGATGCCTGGGTTGTAATCCGAGCAACTCATCCCTAAGCGTAAAGATGCAGGAAGGCTCGCAACCCACGATTGGGACCCCGGCCCGAGCGGGAGGTCCGAGTCGTTTCAACAGACCAGCCTGGGCTGAGCGAGCCTCCTCGAGTAACCCCTTGGATATAAGGGCACGGCCACAGCAAACATCATCGACGAGAGTAACTTCCCATCCTGCCGCTTCGAGGAGCTCAATCGCCGCTTGTCCGATCTCCGGCTCAGTGTAGCTACTAAACGAGTCTGCGAAGAAGATGAGCGGTCCGCGTGAGCCAGGTCTCAACTCGCCGTTCCTGCTCACTCCTGCGTCCCTCAACACAGGGCGACGAGAAAACCATTTCGACAGATTTCTCCTTCGGAATTGGGGGAGCGGACGCCTACGATCGATCCCCACAGCTCGCTCAAGAAGAAATCGAAACGGGCCAAACGAACTTGGCAAGTTGGAGAAAGGGGAAAAGGTGGATCCCCATTTATTCAGTGTTCGGGCGTGGGCGAAGACTTTCGTGCGTAGGGGTACTCCATGCACTGCATAGTAGTGTGCCAGCACCTCCGATTTCATGGCAGCCATGTCCACAGACAGGGGACACTCAGTCTGGCACGCCTTGCACTCAAGGCAGAGATCAAGGATCTCGTGGAGCCGGGGATCAGCTAGATCTTTCTCGGGATCCGATCCAGAGAGAGCCTTGACCAAGGCGTTAGCTCGTCCTCGGGTAGAGTGCTCCTCGTCCCGAGTCGCCATGTACGAGGGGCACATCGTCCCACCGGCCCCCGCCGACTTTCGGCAGGCCCCGATCCGCATGCAGCGGTTCGCAGCCCCTCGCATTCCATCCTCAAAGTCAAATTGAAAGTGTGTGGAAAGTGGGGAGGCTTTCGGGAGCGCCGGCTCGCGCAGGTGATCGGTCATTGCCGAACCAGCCACCTTTTTTCCCGGGTTGAGTCGATTTTCAGGATCGAAGATTCGTTTCACCTCTGTCATGGCTTCGTAGAACTCATCACCGAAGAACCGCTGGTTGAATTCCCCTCGAGCCAGGCCATCTCCGTGCTCGCTGCTATTCATCCCTCCAAACTCCTGAACCAGTCCGAGCACAGCCTCAGCAACCGCCCTCATCTTCTCAACTTCACCCGCTCGGGTCAGATCCATGAACGGACGGACGTGGAGAGTGCCGGCCGAGGCGTGGCCGTAGAAACCGGCCCGAAGCCCATAGTCATCCAGGATTCCTGCAAACCTCTGTGTGAACTCAGGCAACCGGATTGGATCCACCGCCGTATCTTCTACGAAGGCGAGAGAGCGTTCACGACCGTGACCGGCGGCCATGAGAAGGCCTAGGCCCGCCTTCCGTAACTCCCGAAAGCCCTTCTGCTCTCTAGGGGTGGGTGCCGCCACCAAGGCGTACCCGTGTCCTTCCGCCTCCCACTGTTGCCGCAAACGCTCCATTCCGCTTTCCGCTTCAGATGCACTGTCCCCATAGAATTCTACCCAGAGGATCGCGCCCGGATTGCCCTTCAGGTGGCCGGTGAGATGGCCATGCACCGGCGAAGTACGTGCCAAGTCGAGAATCATCCGATCCACGAGTTCTACGGTCGTGGCACCGCAATCCATTGCCGTGGGCGAAGCCTCAATTGCCGCCGCGATAGTGTCAAAATGCCCAACCAACGCGGCGATCGCTCCAGGACGGGGCACAAGCCGGACCTTTGCCTCGACGGTCACGGCCAGGGTTCCCTCCGAACCAACCACGAGGTTTGCGAGGCTGAAGGGACCCGCCTCCGGAAGCATCCGCTCGAGTCGGTACCCACCGGACCGACGCCAGTGACTGGGGATTGCCGAGCGAATCGTATCGGCCCGCTTCGTAATCAGTGGAGGGATCTCTCTGTAAAGGGCACCCTCCAGGGTAGGCTTTCTAGCTTGCTCTTGGATGTCTTCGGGAGCTATCGGTTGCAAGAGCGCAGTGCTCCCATCCGACAGCACGACACTCAGCTTGTCGACATGGTCAATTGTCATCCCATACCGGGCGGAGCGAGCACCGCACGAGTTATTGCCAATCATCCCACCGATAGTCGCCCGATTCCCCGTGGAGGTATCTGGAGCGAACAACAATCCGTGGGAAGCGACGGCTCGATTCAGGTCATCCTGAACAAGGCCCGGCTGTACGATTGCCGTCCGCGACTCGGGATCCACCTTGAGCACTTCGTTCATATGCCTGGAGAAGTCAAGGACAATCGCCCGACCCTCGGTCTGTCCAGCCAGGCTGGTTCCCCCGCCTCGCGGTAGAATGGGAACTGAGAAACGTTGCGCAGTTTCTACGACAGCCACTACGTCGTCTTTGTCGCGTGGAAAGACGACCCCAAGCGGCTCGATCGCATACATACTCGCGTCCGTAGCGAATAGGTGTCGGGAGTAGGGGTCGAAGCGAACCTCTCCCTGAACAGCTTGTGAAAGATCAGCTTCAAGCTCGGCCGATCGAGCGATGGTCACGTCTACGTCGGACGCCGGGGCCATGGGAATGTTCGCGCGGCTCAAGAAGCGCACCCCACTCCGGATTCGCGAAGCTTTCCCGACTGGCCACTCACACCCCTTATCATCGTAGCTTGCTTGCTTGACACTAATCCCGAGCCACTCCTACTCTCTCCCCCTCGCCTCCCAGCCCTCACCGTCGGCTGGGCTGTTCTCCCTCCAGGAAGCCTACCCTCATGGCAAGACCCCCAACCGGCCGGCACTTCCTTCAGATCCCCGGGCCGTCGAACGTCCCCGATCGCATCCTGCGAGCCATGGCTCGCCCGACTATCGATCACCGTGGGCCGGAGTTCGCGGAGATCGGCCGAAAGATCCTGGACGGACTCCGGTGGCTGGTAGGAACCGAGGGTCCCGTCATCGTCTACCCTTCCTCTGGCACCGGCGCTTGGGAAGCTGCACTGGTCAATACATTGAGCCCTGGCGATAGGGTCTTGATGTTCGAGACGGGCCATTTCGGTGTGGAGTGGGCTGAGGTGGCTGGACGATTGGGCCTCGACGTGGATCTTGTCCCAGGAGACTGGCGCCAAGGAGTCGACCCTGACGTTGTTGAAGAACGGCTCAAGGAAGATGAGTCCCAAACGTACAAGGCCATCGCCGTCCTGCACAACGAGACCTCAACAGGGGCTGTGAGCCGAATCCATGAAATCCGGCGATCAATCGATCGTGCGGGGCACCCCGCCCTCTTTATGGTCGATACAATCTCGTCACTCGGGTCCATCGAGTACCACCATGACGAGTGGGGCGTGGACGTCACCGTTTCGGCCTCCCAGAAGGGTCTGATGCTTCCACCGGGTCTAGCTTTCACAGGTGTGAGCGCCAAAGCCATCGAGGCCTCAAGAACGGCAACACTGCCGCGCTCGTATTGGGAGTGGGAGCGAATGATCGCCCAGAACGAGAAAGGGTTCTTCCCGTACACACCAGCCACGAATCTCCTATACGGGCTAAGGGAGTCACTCGTGATGTTCCGCGAGGAGGGGTTGGAGAACATCTTTCAACGCCACATTCGTCATGGCGCGGCGACTCGACGGGCGGTGCTCACATGGGGACTTGAAATCCAATGCGGACATCCTGAAGAGTACAGTGGGGTCCTGACTGGAGTCCGACTCCCGGAAGGCCATGATGCGGACCGCTTTCGAGCCCTTACCCTCGACCGGTTCGACCTCTCCCTGGGCACCGGACTCGGAAAGTTGAAGGGGACGATGTTCCGTATAGGCCACCTAGGAGACTTCAACGACCTTATGCTGTTCGCCACACTGGCGGGTGTGGAGTCGGGGCTTGCCCTCGCTGATATCCCCATCCAGCGAGGGGGAGTAAACGCAGCGATCGCACACCTCGAAGAGTGGGGATAAGCACGACCGCTCCGGGGAAAGAGGTGCTGACTTTGAGGCAGGCGGGACCCCTCTACATTCGTGGTGAATACCTCAGGCAGGATCTTTAAAGAGCAACGCCCCTGCCTAACCCGGGTATCGTAGTCGCACCACTAAAGGCTCACATCTTCTTGGATCTTTCTCGCTCGCTGAACCGACCCTAGGCTCCGTTTGATGAAGACGTTTATGATCCGCATGGTATTAGCAGCCGTCGTGCTCTCGGGCGTGGTGGCCGCGACCATGCTTCTTCGTACTGCCGCCTTCGAGCGAAACCCGATCCCCGAGGGAAGCCCCTACCCCTTCGTTTTCGATGAGCTCGGCGCACCAGAGAGACTGGCTGGGGCTTTGCGTATCGCCACGGTTCCCCTCGGGGACCTCACAGATGGGGATTTGGCCGTCTGGCTGGCCTTCCACCGGCATCTCAAGCAGGCCTTTCCGCGGGTCCATGAAGTCCTGGAGAGGGAAACGGTCTCGGAGTTTTCCCTTCTCTACCGCTGGCCAGGAACGGATCCGAATCTCAGCCCCATCCTTCTGAACGCACATATGGACGTGGTCCCCGGGTCCGAAGACCAGACGGAAAGCTGGAGGTATCGTCCTTTTTCCGGAAGGATCGAAGGAGGATACATCTGGGGAAGGGGCGCTATCGACAACAAGGGGTCGGCACTCGGGATTCTCGAAGCCGTGGAAGGCCTATTGGAAGCCGGCTTCGTACCCCGACGGACCATTCTCCTGGCATTCGGGCACGACAGCGAGTCCGGAGGGGTCAATGGCGCCCGTCGAATTGCAAATCTTCTGGAAGAGAGAAGAACCCACACAACCTGGACCCTTGGCGAGGGTCTCTACCTAGTATCTGGAATGATTCCAGGTCTCGAAGATCCGGTAGGCATGATCGGAGTTGCGGAAAAGGGCGGGATGAACATCCGTCTGATCGCTCGAGCGGAGGGGAGAAGTTCATTGATGTCGCCTCAAAGCACCGCGGCCGGAGTTCTAGCGAGTGCTATAACGCGTCTCGAAAACAGCGCTTTCCCGGCTAAGATCAGGGGTCCCACGCTCGAGGGCCTCGAGACTTTGGTACCCTATATGGATCCTGGAACCCGAATGCTTGTCGCAAATCTGTGGCTGCTCGAAAGACCTCTGGCCAAGGCCCTTTCAGAGAGTCCGATGTTGGGCGCCTCTCTCCGAACGACAGCAGTGCCAACAATGTTCCACCCCGGATCCAACGGAGACGAACTTCCGTCCGAGGTTTTTGTACTGGTTCACCTACGGATTGCTCCGTGGGACTCACCCGACTCAGTCGTGGAGGAGATTCGTTCCGTTGTCTCCGATCTTGAGATCGAGGTTGAAGTCGTGGAAGAGGGCATGGACACGACCCCCCCCACCGCTGTGTACTCGTCGGAATCGAAGGGCTTCCACGCCATTCGGGAGGCGATCCACCGAACGTTCCCTAACGTTGTGGCTGTGGTTCCGGGGCTGGCCACCCTGGGGACGGACTCCAGGCATTATGGCACGGTATCGGAAAATGTGTACGGGTTCACTCCGTTTCGAGTCGACGAAGAGACCCTACAGACAATCCACGGCGGGGGCGAGCGAGTCCGTGTTAGCGTATACCTCAATGTGATCCGCTTTTACGCCGAACTCATTCGACGAGGGGCAGAGTGACCTCGCCAGACGAAACCTCCGGCACTGGGGAACTCCTCTGGCGCGAACTCGCCCGGAATCGAACTGCTGTGACGATCGCAACAGTGACGGTTCTTCTGGCCGCGACCTTCGTAACTCTCACTCTGCGGCGACCCGAGCTCGCCACCTTCGTACCCTCGTCTCGGGAGCCCACTCCAGCGGGAGGGGAGTTAGTGGGACCGCTCACCTACACGGTGGACGCCCGGAGTTCCGACCGGTGGCAGTTTTTCTCCTTCTCGCAAGGGACTGTGGTCACGGACCCCCGTCCTTTCGAATGGGACCTCGCTTTCCGACGTTTCCAGGTGATCGTGAACGGGGGAGACAGATTTCCAGGAATGGGGGGGGTTATCGGGTTGAGAGACGCCCCATTCGACTCAGTATCCTCGCTTCCGGAGGCAGGCTACCAGGGGACTGAGGCTGCACGTGGAGACTCCATATCTCCCCCGTTGGAGGACTGGTACGACTATTCCTTTCTCAGCCACCTCCTCAGCCCTACTCCAAGGGTATATGCCGTTCGTACGGCGGATGGACGCTACGCCAAGTTCCGGTTTCTGGGCTATTACTGCCCGGGAGCGCAGCCGGGGTGTGTTACTTTCGAGTACGTATACCAGGGCAAGGGCGGGCGAGAGGTCCTCTCTTTCCGATCAGGCATCTCCAAGGAAGAACTCAAGCTAGATAGGCCAGGCCCTCCTTCGCTCTCGATCCTTGACCGGTAGCTGGCGGAGAGGGCAGGTTCAGCGAAACCATAATAGTCTCAGGGAGGATCTCCCATTTGTCCGAAGCACAAGAGAAGAAGACTGGAGATTTGACAATCACGATTGACCGTCTGATCTGCGTGGGCTTCGGTGATTGCATCGAGGCAAGCCCGGAAGCATTTGAGTTCGATGACGAGGGGATCGCGGTGTTTTGCGACAGTGTGGACTCCGTGTCAAAAGAGGAGCTAATCGCAGCCTGCCAGACCTGTCCGGTGGACGCGTTCACCGTGCTCGATTCCCAGGGGATTCAGATCCTTCCGTGACACCCGAGGTTCCGGTGACCGGATCTGACTCCGATTCCGTGCACTCGTCTTTAACCCCAAGGGCATGAGGTGAGGAAATTCCGCACCTACGGCGAAGTAAAGCACCAAACTGAGTCCGAGCTGCTAGAACAGGTGCTGGACCAGCGCGTCCGACTGTCCACTCGCCTGTCGCGAGTTGGAACAGTAGTCGCTATCGCCAGTGGAAAAGGAGGGGTGGGAAAGAGTGCCGTCACCACGAATCTGGCAACCACACTGGCCACCCGGGGACATCAGGTCGGAGTTTTGGACGCCGACCTGAACGGACCCTCCATCGCGCAGATGCTGGCTGTCACCGATGCCACTCTGGAGGACCGGAAAGACGGCGTCGTCCCTCCGAGGGGAGTCGCGGGAATCCGAGTCATGTCTATGGAGCTCCTTCAGCGTAACAAGGACGCTCCCCTCCGGTGGAAAGAACCAGACTCGGACACCTTCCTCTGGCAAAGCAGCATGGAGGCGAGTGCCCTCCGAGAGTTTCTGGCAGATGTAGACTGGGGCGAACCTGACTACCTTCTCATCGACGTCCCTCCGGGAACCGACAAGATACGACGGCTTCTTGAACTGGTTCCCAACCTTCCCGTCCTCCTGATGGTCACCACCCCCTCAGAAATATCCCGGTCCGTGGTGGCCAGGTCTATCCGACTCGTGAAGGAGGCGGGGGTCCCCACCGTGGCTCTCGTCTCCAACATGACCGACTACCTCTGTCCCGATTGTGGCAACCGCCACCCGCTCTTCCGTGGGAACGGCGCCCGGCGATTAGCAGAGGACTCCGGTCATCCAATCTGGGCTGAGATCCCCTTCGACCCTCGTATGGGTGAGGACACCGACCGGGGTCGGCCACGAACATTGGAAGACCCGGAAGGGGAAGTGGCCCTCGCCTTTGGCTCTCTCGCAGACCGTCTGGAAGGGTTGGTGCAGAGTGGCGATAATTTGGAGAAGAGTAGTGGGGATGGTGTGATGTCTGAGGAAACCAATGAAGAGCAAGGAGTTTTCAAGTGAAGTTTCTCTGCATCCCCTGCGACGAGGTCATGGACTTTGTAGAACGCCAGATCCCGGGGGACGGCACTCTGGCCGCGGTTTTCGCATGTGAAAAGTGTCATCGGGAAATGGCAATGCTCACGAACCCCATGGAGACGCAGTTCGTGAGTTCCATGGGGGTGAAGATTGGAGGGCGTGAGGTCCCTGCCCAGCCCATGGAGGTTACCCGTGGGGGACTGGAAGGAGGTAGCGACACGGCATTCGTCGATCCGGACACCAGATCCGACCCCGAAGATGAAGAGGCTCGACCCTCTGTCGGCACGGACCCGACCCAGGCTGACCCTCCTACTTACGCGGGTCCAACCGCGGTCGAGTGGAGTCCGGAGGCAGTAGAGCGGCTCCAGCGGGTCCCTGGCTTCGTGCGGGGGATGGTAAAGAGGATTTACACCGACTACGCGCAAGAACGGCAAATCCGAACGCTCACTCCAGAGGTGATGGATACGGCGAGGTCGGATCTGGGGCTGGAAGGGATGTAGATGTCGGATCAACTGGCCCGCAAATACCGTCAAGCAGCCATTGTCTACCTTCACGTGGGTCTACTCTACATCTTCACGGTTTGGGTGATGGGTAGAGCCGGCCTGATCCCCGAGGGCAGGGGGCCACTATGGCTTTGGCTGGTCCTCGGCACGGCCATTCTCGCTGGCGTATTCTGGGGGCTCTGGAGCTGGCGCAATTCCTGGTTCGCCCGGGTGATCTGGGGACTCCATGCACTTCGACTGCCTGCACTGATCCAGGGTGCATTTTTCCCTCTCTCCGATACCCAGGTTCCTGCATCCTTCTATCTGACCGCTCTCGTCATCGTGATGGGAAACTTGGGGATGCTTGCCAGGGCCGCATGGGATCTGTGAGTCCGGAAGTGCCCGCAGTCCTGACCCACGGGATGGGACTGCGTTACCGCTCAGGCCGAATTGGTCTCAAAGCTCTTGATCTCCAGGTAGACGCGGGTGAGGTGGTAGTAGTTCTGGGTCCAAATGGCTCAGGAAAGAGCACGCTGCTCCGACTCCTTGCCACCGATCTTCGACCAACCGAGGGTACTCTCTCCCTGCTGGGCCAACCCGTGTCCGGCCAGCTCACCTCCATTCGTAGACAGATCGGATACGCCGCAGACACACCCGTCCACTTTCAAGTCTTCACCGGCGCCGAGAATACGGAGGTATTTCAGACTCTCGCACCTCCTCCTGGGAGGGGTCACTTGGGACACCGGTCGGCGAAGGACGGATCCCGAGATCGAATCCAGGATCTTTGTCGCTCCTTCGATCTCGATGAGGTTTTCGACACTCTGGTTTCGGAGTATTCGTTCGGTATGAGCCGGAAGCTTCTTCTTCTTGAGTCTCTTGCTTTAGCGCCGCCCCTCCTGCTACTCGACGAACCCTCAGTCGGTCTTGACCCAAGCGGCATGCTGGCGCTTAGGAAGGCGGTTGAGGCCCGGGGAAGGGACGGCGGCGCGGTGATCGTGGCGTCCAATGAGATCCGCGAGATCCCAATGTGGGCAGATCGGGTGCTCTTCTTCCATTGCGGGGAGCTGGTTGAGGACGCCTCACTTCCAGCGCTTCTCGGGCGGTTAGCGGGTCGCACCCGGATCGAGATCGACCTAGCGAATCCGGAGCCACGGGCTCTGGACGTCAATCTCTCAGACATCGACGGAGTCGAAGTGGCACAGCCCAGCTCCACTGGAATCGTCGTGGAGAGCTCTCAGGCAGGACGACCCCTGCCAGACCTCGTCAGTACGCTCCTCACGGCCGGTCACCGGATCCGAGACATCAGAGTCCGGGAACCCAATCTGGGAGACCTCTTCCTGGAATTGACCGGCAAGTACCTCGACGCCATATCCGATGGCTCATGGGGAGAGGGAGGCTTAGGAACCTGAGGCTATCAATCTGGAGGCTTGAGTGGCGCCTCGCGTTTCGGCGGAGAAGACTTCTCCTATTGAACATGGGAATCCCTCTCCTTCTGGTCTTTCCTATCTCCGCCGGGGGCGCCCCCGCTTATCACGCTTCCGCAGCGTTTACCGTTCTTTTCGTTTTGTTCGGAACCTTCGGTTCGGCCATCTCTCTCCTTAAGGAAGGAGATGGTGGGCCCCTGCGTCGCATAATTCTGAGAGGGGTTTCAGAGTCCACCCTGGTTACAGAGCGCGTCCTAGCTTCAGCCGGATTGGATACTCTGGAACTCCTCCCGGCACTACTGGTCATCCTATCTCTGGGAGGGGCGGAGGTGATGGCATGGGCTCTATTGATCCCCTCTGTCCTCTTAGCGCTTATAGCTGCAAACCTGGTCGGAGTCTGGGTAGCGGCAGGGGCCCGCTCAATGGCCGAAGGAGCACTCTTCGCAGCGGTAGTGTCACTCTTCCTTCTCCATGGGTCAGGGGTATTCCGCACCCCGGAGCCCGGCGGATGGGGAGCCACCATTGAAGGATTCCTGCCATTCGCACCCCTTCATGAGGTCCTATTCTCGGCCACTGGGGGAACTGGTCCTACGGTTGGACTCAACGATTTCCTGGTACCAACTGGAGCTACCTTACTCCTGTTTTCTCTTACCCTCTTGGTGTCCCGAGTCCTGATGGAAAGGATCACTGTCCCGACGGGTTGAGCAGTTCACTCAGGCCTTGGTGTCCAACCTGCCGGGGGCCACGGCAACACAATTGTTGACAGCCTCTAAGCCTCCGTTAATATATTGCGGGCAAAATCCACTGAAGCCAGGAGAAACACCAGTTGCTGGCTGGAAACAAGGGCTCTCTAGGCACCTGTAACAGTCAGTGAAATTGCTTGAGGCATTTTTCACAAGCGTGTATATTTTGTCCGGCTTCGGTCTACCAATGGGGGCCGAGGCAACCGCCAAGGTCTAGGAATCCAAACGAAGATCTAATGTGTTGTGCACGTCGAGATTAATACGCGGGACCCGAACTTCAATCGGTGTTCGGATCTCCGGTCTGAAGTATATATCGTCACTGTGAGTCCGTACGGGTCTTGGCCTGGCGGAACTCAGCTCTCAAACGAGAGTCGACAAGCGGGAAAATGAAAGGGTGAAAAAGTCTCACCCCCTTCGCACTTGGTTGACATTGCATCTCCAATCCGCTCCGGCAGACGCACGGACTAGAGTAGCACTGGGCGGGAGATCGTCACGATTTCGATACGGAATCCGGGGCGTGTGTGCTTTGGCAATAGGGATGTGGAGAGATATGCCACTCCAAAGACCGAGACAATGATGTACCGAGAAGTCTTCGTACCCGTCGACAACTCCGACAATTCACATTGGGCCGTTGATCGCGCCATTGAGATCTGCAAGCGCTCCGAAGGACGGATCACTGGCAATCATGTGTATGCGGCGCGCCTTCACGATGTGCGTTTTCGCCAATTGGAGACTGGACTTCCGGCGCAATTCCAGAGCGCGGCAGAGATCAAGAGACAGAGAAAGATCCACGACAAGCTGATTGAGAAGGGCCTCCAGCTCATCTCGGATTCCTTTCTCGATCAGACCGCCAAGAGTTGTGAAGCGGCCGGCGTACGACTGACCCGGCAGCTCCTCGAGGGCATCAACTATGAAGAGGTCTCCCGGGAGGCCAACCGGGGCGCCGGGCGCCTCCCCAGCCTGATCGGCTTCGACCCCAACATCGCAGACAAGTATGACGGCGGAGAGACGGTCCGTAGCGACGTCATCGTGGACGAGGACGGTCGGATCATCGCGGAGGACGAGGAACAGGACGAGAAACTCGCCGGATCAAGTGGTCGAGCTTATGACCTCCTCGCCATCGGCGCGCATGGCATCGGCTTGCAGCCCTACTCTCAGTTGGGGGGTATGGTGTCGAGGGTCATCCGCGAGGTTGAGAAAGACACGCTCATCGTCAGAGACGATCGCGCACTCGCCGGCGGTGACTGGATGGTCTGCATCGACGGCTCCTCGTACTCCTACAAGGCCATGCGGCATGCCCTGGAGATGGCAAAGGAGTTCGGGGCGAAGCTCTATGTGTGCTCCGCTTTCGACGTGGAGTACCACCACGCCGTCTTCGGCAACATCAAAGACATTCTCTCCGTGCAGGCCTCCAAGGTCTTCAAGTTCGAAGAGCAGGAGGAACTCCATAACAACATCATCGACAAGGGTCTCCTGAAGCTGGCCCAGGCCAATCTCAAGCGAGCCGAAGTGATGGCCCAGGAGTTCCCCGAAGTCGAGGTCGAACCGCAAATCCTCATTGGGAAGCCGTTCCAGTGCATCCTCCAGTGGATCGAAGAAATAGAACCGAGCCTTCTTATTCTCGCCCGCCACGGGGGGCACCGGATCGAGGGAACGGACATGGGCTCTCAAGCGGATAACCTGTGCCGGCTCTCACCTACGAACATCTTGCTGGTCGGCACTACCGACGTGCGCCCGGACGACATTCCCTGGATCGAAGAAGACGGGGAGACGGGGCTTGAGTGGGCGCCCGACGCAGAAGTCCGAATCCTCAGGGTGCCACCATTTGCACTAGGGATCGCCCGCAAGGCCGTTGAAGAGTATGTGCTCGACAACTACGGTCCCGGAGCCAACGCGACATATTTCGGTCGTCTTACCGGTCGCGAAGATGCGGTCGTACAGGCA
>CAUZHN010000023.1:0-35814 GCA_963579625.1 Gemmatimonadales bacterium UBA6960 | reverse complement strand
AGCGATTATATAGGTCATTGTTTCCTTTTTTTCCTCTCGGCTTTACCTGCCCCAATTTGACCGCTCCTCTAGACGACCTGAACCTCCCTGGCTGACTTGCCATCGGCGAGATCAAGGCTCCACGCTCGGATGGCTCTCCCCACCATCTCCACCTCCACTCCCACAATCACCCAAATCGCGTCCGGCCACAGAGCCATATATGTTCGATCTAACATAGAGGGTATAGGATCGCTGGCTGGATGGGAATGGTAGAATCCCACTATCTCGTCCTCAGAGTTTCTGAGGGATCGCTCCTCCTCAATCAACCGCCGCGGGTCGATCTCAAACTGGGTTTCACGGGTTCTCGGTGGAGCTGTGTTTCCACAAGATATGGTCCTGGTCACCCAGACTCGGTTCGCTTCCCGCCGTCCCACGATCAATCCACACACCTCGTGAGGCACGGACTTTCTGGCTTCCACGACCAGAGGCCCGGAGAGCTCAGCAGGCAGCCGTAGCTCCCCTATCTGCTCCCCTTGCAGCTCATTGCTCAATCACACCTCCCCCCGCTATCGAAGGAACGATTGAGACCTCGTCTCCCGCACTGACTTCAGTATCCAGATCGTCTTCGTAGCGAATGTCAGATCCATTCACAAAGACATTTAGAAACTGCTGGATGTCACCATCAGCTCCCATGATCCGTTCGAGCAGACCAGGATTCTCCCGCCCCAGATCATCAAGGAGCTCCCGCACCGTGTTTCCCTCTGCGGTCAGTTCAGACTGGCCACTCGTCAGTTTGCGCAGGGCACTCGGAACCCGAACCGTTACGCTCATCCTTCGACCCTCCTCATAGCCTCTGTTGGGCTGCAGAATCCGCGAGACGCTCTACCTCCGACAACCTCGGCTCGATAGACTCGCCAAGCTCAAAGGTGGAACGGGCGGCTTCCTTTGTCTTGAGTCCATTTCCTGTTATGCAGAGTACCGTCGGTCCCTGTTTCGCTATTCGGCCCTCTTTGGACAGCTTGGCTGCCGAGGCAACCGCCACGCCCCCAGCCGTCTCGGTAAACACGCCTTCTAATGTGGCGAGGAGCCTCATTCCCTCGACGATCTCGGGGTCGGACACCGCCGTGCCCCACCCTCCGGTCTCACGCATGGTCGCGACAGCGAAGGTCCCGTCAGCCGGGTTCCCGATTGCCAGAGATCGTGCGATGGTCACCGGTTCTCGGATCGGGGTGATCCGGTCTGCCCCACTCTCCAACGCTGAGATGATCGGGGCGCAGCCCGTCGCCTGAGCTCCGAAGAACCGAGGCTCCGGTCCCTCACGGACGAGACCCACCGCGGCAAGCTCCTTGAAGGCCTTGCGGAGCTTCGTGATCAGAGATCCCCCAGCCATCGGGGCCACGATGTTCGCGGGAATCGTCCAACCGAGCTGCTCCGCGATCTCGAACCCCATCGTCTTCGAGCCTTCGGCGTAGTAGGCTCTCAAATTCACGTTCACGATTCCCCAGTCGAATCGGTCCGCGACCTCCGCACACAGCCGATTCACATCATCGTACACTCCCTTAATTCGGACCAGTCTGACCCCGTGCACCCCCGTCGCAATGATCTTCTCCTCCTCGAGGTCCTCCGGAATGAAGATCCAAGCACTGAGCCCGGCGGTAGCCGCCTGCGCAGCGACCGAGTTCGCTAGGTTCCCGGTCGAGGCACACCCGACGACATTAATCCCGAATTCCTTCGCTCTCTGAAGAGCGACCGCCACGACGCGGTCCTTGAACGATTGGGTAGGATGATTCGAGGAATCCACCTTGATCCATAGGTCTTGAATCCCGAGCGCATTTCCGAGTCGAGGTGCTGGAAGCAGGGGGGTCCAACCTACTCCTTTCCCCCGACTGGGCTCTTCCGCTGTCGGAAGCAGTTCTCGGTAGCGCCACAGGTCAGTCGGGCGTCCGGCAATCTTCTCGCGGGTCAGCGTTCCACGGAGCCCCTCTAGGTCATACACCACTTCGAGGGGCCCAAAGCACTCCTCGCAGACATGATAAGGACCGGCCGCGGTCACCGTATGGCAAATCCGACACCTGAGCGTATCAAGGTGCTCGGGGGCACGCGTCTGAGCTCCGGATTGGTTCATGTGTTGTCCCTCTTCGTACCGAAAATGAAAAGAGCCCTGACCTCCGTGGGGAAGGCCGGGGCTCGTTCGGTTTGCCGAATCCACTCGCTACCGCTGATTCCCTCCGGACACGCTCCCCCCCGTCCCGCCTTCCCCGCTTGGGGAAGTCGTCATCAAAAAGCGGCACATATATCCTTTGGAAACAATAGTCTCTAACATTAAAACATACTCTTCTGCAGCTGTGAACGACGCAGCAAACGGTATGCACCCCGTTAGGGGGCGTCAAGGCCCCACCAACCTTGGGCCGGGGTGGAGTCTAGCTGTCCGCCCTGGTTGCCGTTCCGATCGCCGAGAACATCCCCTCCGCAAAGTCTAACTGAGCGCTGAGACCCTCACCGGCCACGCTAAGGGTCATGGATACCGATACCATCTGGCCCTGAGCGTCCATCTGATACCTCATCAGGAGGTTATCGCCAGACTGAATAATGTCCGTGATCTCCCGACTGCCACCCAAATTGGGCGAGCCCATTCTGGCCGTAACCTTCCCACCCTCGTCCTCAATGTCGAGATCAAGATTGAACGGGCCTATCTGGGTCTGGAACTCGAGGTCCCATCTCCCGATGAACGCCCTGGCCTCCGACGTATCCAACTGGGACTGGGCGGCCGCCGGCGGCGCTACAAACACTGCAACTATCAGTGCGCAGGCGGTCGCGAAGCATCGCGTTCGGATCAAGGTTATTTCCATGCGTCTTCTCCGGTTATGGGGAGTCCGCTCATCGACGCACGGTGCTCGCATTTGGACAACAGGAGGTGATCCTGGGGGACCGGTTCGGGGAGCACCCAACCTCAGAGTCCCCTTTCCCTGAGCGTCACCAAAACGGTGACCTCCTGCCCATCCCGCAGGAAGGTCGCTTCCACCTCCGTACCCGGCTCGAGGGTCTGAAGGGCCTCAGTAAGAACGTAGAGGTCCTCAATCTCGAAAGAACCCAGTCTGATCAGGATGTCTCCCGCCCGCAGCCCCACTTCTTCTGCCGGCGAGCCCCCCGACACGCCGCTCAGAAGCACTCCGAAATCTACGGGCGTGAAGTCGGGAACCGTGCCAAGGTAAGCCCCATAGCCTCCTGTCTGCTCCTCCGGTGGAGTCCCCGCACCCGCAATATGAACCAGGGGCATCGGCTGGTCAGCGACGATCCGCAAAATCCCTTCGACCAGAGAAGTGACACGCTCAAGCCCTACTTGGTCAATCAGCTCCCAATGGTCAGCGGGACGATGGTATTCGCCGTGGACGTTTGTGAAGAAGTGCAGAACCGGGATGTCCCGCGCATAGAAGGAGGTGTGGTCGCTCGGCCCAAACCCATCGGGCGAGCGAGCCAGAGGGATCCCTTCGCTGTCCTCGAATGAATCCAGGATCTGGCCCCACTCCTCTGCGGTCCCAGTCCCGTTCACAATCAAAGGGTCGTCCTCCAGTCTGCCGACCATATCCATGTTTAACATGGCGACGCTCCGATCCAGGGGGATCGCCGGATTTTGGGCGTAGTATGACGAGCCCAACAAGCCGAATTCTTCCCCCGAGAAGGTGACGAACACGACCGACCGGGCCGGAGGGGACGCCGCCAGCACCTCAGCCACTGCGATCAGCGCACCCACACCGGAGGCGTTGTCGTCTGCCCCGTTGTGGATGTCGTCGTTCCCGTCATCCGGGCCCGCCAGCGAGCCGAAGATCTCACCGTGGCCTAGATGGTCATGATGCGCACCCAGAACGACCGCCTCAGAACGCAGATTTGGATCCGAGCCCTCCAAGACCCCGATAACATTCATCCCCCTTCCTGCGGGGGCATGGGCATTCACCACACTCTCTAAATCGACGGGTTGGAGATAGCCTCCCCCCTCGCCACCAGGAGTCAGCCCAATCCTCTCGAACTCAAGGGCAATGTACTCGGCTGCGCACCGCTCTCCCACACTCCCTGACAAGCGACCCTCCAGCGCATCGTCCGCGAGGTATCGTACGGCTGCCAGAGGCTGGGAAAGGTCGCCGACGATCGGCTGGGAAGCGGGACAGTTTAGGACCTGCTGCGCGTCTGCTGGGACGACCGATCCCAGCGTCGCAGCGAGTATCGCAATCACCGGAACGAAGGCGGATACTGTGAGCACGATTCTCCTCATCGCGACGTCATCTCACTCCACTCGGCCAGAAACACGTTGATCTCTCCTGGCCCAGCAGCGCCTCGGTCGGAGGCAAAGGCGAGGAGGCTACCATCTGGACTGAACATCGGGAAGCTGTTGAATCCGCTGCTCGCGGTCACCGATCGAAGCCCCGTACCGTCCACATTGATCAGATAGAGATCGAAAAACCTCCCCGAGGGATCACCCGTATTCGAGCTGAAGATGATCTGCTCGCCGTTGGGATGAAAAAACGGAGCGAAGTTCGACGATCCGTTGTCCGTTATCTGGCGCTTGTTTGAGCCATCCGCGTCCATTACGAACACTTCGAGCCTTCCACCACGAATGAGATTCTGACTCAAGAGGTTCTCGTAGTCGGCGAGTTCCTCCTCGTTACGCGGATGGAAGGCCCGGTAGACGATCTTGGATCCGTCAGCCGAGAAGAAGGCCCCTCCCTCATACCCTAGGTCATCCGTCAATTGTCGCGGATTCGAGCCGTCCGCGTCCATCGCCCAGATTTCTAGGTCTCCGCTACGCATCGATGTGAAGACGATCGTGCTTCCATCGGAAGAGATCGTCGCCTCAGCATCGTAACCGGGTTCGCCCGTGAGCTGAGACACCTCACCAGTCACCAGATCACGTGTGAACACCTCATAATCAAAGAGGCCCCATACATATCCTTGGCTTCTGTCAGGCGCGAGTGGACACTGCTCGCTCACCAGATGGGTCGAACTGAACAGAATGAGGTCCTGGCCCGGGAAGTGGTATCCGCATGTGGTGCGGCCATCACCGGTCGAAACGAGTTGCAGATCGGAGCCGTCCAAATTCATTGTGTACATTTGGTCGCATTCACTCACTCCAGGCCAGGTGGACTGGAAGATGAGCCGCTCGCCGTCCGACGAAAAATAAGCCTCCGCATTCGTGCCACCGTGCGTAAGTTGAGTCAACGCCGCGAAGCTCTCTTCACCAGCTGCCGGAGCCACTTCGACCGCCCCCGTCCAATTCCCCTCAGGTACTGAGCCCATCCACATGGCTTCACTAACAGAGGCCAACTCCCGTCCCTGCTCATCCCCGCCAGAATCGGGAGCCCCACAGGCCACGACGCCCCAGGGGATTGCCGCAGCGGTAACAATGGTGATGCCCCATCGGGCATCAAACCGAGTAGACCAACTCATCGAATGCTCCATGAATCCGAATTCGTGTGTGGGCGGCCTTCGGTAGCCACCTCCGGCGAACATACCACTGCTCTACCTTGGTTGAAACCCTATGTAGGGACCCTCGAAGACAATACCACCTTGTGACCTTCAGGCTCCTTAATGCCTTACCACGGATGAGGCGTGCCCGCTGTCACCTTGCCGTCTAGGTGCGAATGGCATCACCTTTGACACCGACTTTGATAACCTTCGAACACTATGAGTTTTCACACATCATATAAATAAGCGAGGTCCCACATGTATTTGAAAATAGCAACCGCACGACTGCTTATGCTCATCCTGGCTATTGCGCTCTCTCCTAATCCAGTGTCGGCTCTGCAAGCCAACCCCGTCCACACGCATATCGGCCACGTAGCAACCGCGTTTGGTCGTGCACCGGATGGAGCCGGACTGCTCCCAACCGCAATGGCAGAAGCCCAGACCGCAATCGACCACGTTGACCTGGCCTGGCGGGACACATCAAACTTGGAATGGATGCAGAGGCACGTCGCTCATGTCCTCCGCGCTTTGGATCCGAGTCAGGTGGATGAAGGCCCCGGTCTCGGGTTCGGGGTAATCGCAGCCGCAGAGGGGATCGCACAGCATATCGAGCTCGCAGCTAACTCAGACGGGGCCTCTGACGCTGTCCGAACCCACGCAACCCACGTCGCGACTGCCGCTCGTACCGTTGCAGAACGCGCGGAGGAGATCGGGCAACTCGCAGCTCAGGTGGAATCCGCCCGCGACTACAGCGAGGCAGAGGGACTGACCGGGCGCATTCGTAGGTTGGCGAACCAGCTCCTCGAGGGCGAAGACGGGAACGACGACGGGCAGATAGGCTGGGGTGACGGTGAAGGCGGCTTGGCTCAAGTTGCGCGGCACACGGGCCTCCTAATGTCCGCAGAAGGCTTAGAGTAGTCAGAGTCAACCATGGACTCCGGACCAGAGTGGGTCGGAAGGCCCCTGAGACTCGATCAATGATGAGCGATGCGCCTCTCAGTCTCGGCGGAAACCCGGAGTCTCAGGCCTACGACCCGGCATCACTCGACTACCAGGAAGCCTCAGAGCGATTCTGGAAATTTCTCTCGCTCCGGACGGTCGAACAGATGGACCTTCCACGAGGTGGACGCGTGCTCGACGTTGCTTGCGGCCCCGGAGTGTCGACGTTAGCAGCAGCCGAATCCGTTGGCCCTCAGGGCCGTGTCATCGCTCTTGACAGCTCCGACCAGATGCTCCGGATGGTAAGCGAGCAAGCCGGCGATCACGGACTTGAGAACGTGGACGTCCAGCTCGGGGATATGGCGCAACTCGATGCCGCCCCACAGAGCTTCGATGCGGTCATTTCTGTCCTGGGCGTGTTCTACGTTCCCGACATACAGGCCCTGGTCTCTGCGCTCTGGAGAATCCTGAAACCGCGCGGCCAACTGGCCATCACCACGCTGGGCAAAGGCGCCTTCGAGTCGGCCTTTGGCATCTGGAAAAGCGCGGTTCGTGCCGAGCGACCAGGGGCGCCGCTCACCTTCTCCTGGGAACGTACCCAGGATCCCGACAGTGTCCGCGCGCTCCTCGAGGGTGCGGGGGTCACCAATCCGACTCTCCGACTCGAGCCCCGCGAGGTCCCGATCTCCACCCCTGACGACTGGTGGCTGGCCGTCATGGGCAGCAGCATGCGGCGGACCGTGCTCGAGATGGACGAAGAGGCAACCAGACGGGTCAGGGCCACCTGTGACCAGGGACTCAGGGATGGGGATGTGAAGACAATACGGCTGCCGGGGATTTACGCGCTGGCTAGAAAGCCCTAAAGCACAAGAAAGACACGCGTCGGCAACCCTCAGACCTCCCCCTGCCGAATGCAGGCCGCCAGGTGCTCGCGGCCATCGTCTTCCTCCCCAGACCCCACCGCCTCGAGCAGAGGAAGCGTTTCTCTGCATGCGGCAATCGCATACGGACACCGCGGATGGAACGGGCAGCCCGCGGGAGGTGACACGGGGCTCGGCGCCTCACCTTCCAGCGGTACGGCTTTGTGTCGGCTTCGGGGATCGGGGATCGGGATGGCCTCAATCAGCGCCCTGGTGTACGGATGTACGGGACGCTCGAAAATGGACTCGACTGGCCCCACCTCTACGATCTTACCGAGGTACATGATCGCGATCGTGTCGCTGATGTACTCGACCACCGAAAGATCGTGGCTGATGAATACATACGTCAGGTTTCGCTCCCGCTGCAGGCGGACCATCAGGTTCAGCACCTGACTCTGCACCGACACATCCAGGGCCGAGACTGGCTCATCCGCGATGACGAGCTTCGGTTCGAGGGCGAGCGCCCTCGCGAGTCCGACCCTCTGTCGTTGGCCCCCTGAGAATTCATGTGGGTAGCGCCCAAGCGTGTCTCCCGCCAACCCTACGATTTCGAGCAGATCGCGGACCTTCTTGACCTGCTCGACCTTTGTGCCCATCCGGTGTACGAGCAATGGCTCGCGCACAATCTCACCGATGGTCATTCTGGGATTCAGCGAGGAGTAGGGATCCTGGAAGATCATCTGGATGTCGCGTCGGAGACGGAGTAGCTCCTTCCCTGAGGCGTGTGCGATATCCTTTCCTTCGAATAAGACGGTGCCGTCGGTCGGCTCCTCCAGGCGATTCAGGGCGCGCCCCAGCGTCGACTTACCACAGCCGGATTCGCCGACCAGCCCAAGCGTCTCGCCCCTACGCACCGAGAACGAAACTCCGTCCACCGCACGGACCTCGCCGACCTTCCCACCCAGAACTCCCCCACGAATCGGGTAGTACTTCTTAAGTCCCTCCACCACGAGAATGGGATCGCTGCCGTTCCCACTCGGGCTCACCCCGTACCTCCCGCAGGCGGCGTGACCGCCCGCCCGATCGTAAACTCTGCTTCCTCTAGGGGGAAATGGCATGCCACAAGGCCGTCGTCCACCAAGCGAAGGGACGGATCCTCACCGAAGCATCGACTTTGATCCACTTCGCCGAGCCTCTCTCGCTTGGCGCAGCGCGGGGCGAACCGACAGCCCTTCGGGGGATGGAATAGCGACGGCACCAGGCCCTCAATCGTGGGCAGGTCGGACTTCTTTGTCACACCTTTCCTGGGAATGCTTTCGAGCAGGCCCAGGGTGTAGGGATGCTTACTCCGTCCGAAGATCTCTACCACCTCTCCCTGCTCTACCACACGACCAGCGTACATCACCGCGACCTCGTCACAGGTCTCGGCAATAACCCCCATGTCGTGCGTGATGAAGATCACCGCTGCGCCAGTCCTCTCCTGAAGCTCCTTGATCAGATTGAGGATCTGCGCCTGAATCGTCACGTCCAGGGCTGTCGTGGGTTCATCGGCAATGAGGAGCTTAGGCTCGCAGAGGAGGGCCATCGCAATCATGACCCTCTGTTTCATGCCTCCGGACAGCTCATGCGGATAGGAGGTGACGCGTGCCTCGGGCTCCGCAATCCCCACGGTTCGAAGCATCTCGACCGACCGTGCTCGAGCTTCCCTCTTCTTAAACCCGAACCTTAGGTCGAGGACCTCTCCCATTTGCTTCTCAACGGTGAACACAGGGTTCAGGGAGGTCATCGGATCCTGGAAGATCATCGAGATCTCGTTCCCCCGAATGTGTGACAGTTCCTCAATGGTCAACTGCAGAATATCCGTGCCCGCGAACCGAATCTCCCCACCGAGAATCCTTCCGGGAGGGCTTGGGACGAGCCTCAGGATGGATGACGCGGTGACACTCTTTCCGCAGCCTGATTCCCCCACGATTCCGAGGGTCCGACCCGAGTCAACCTGGAACGACACTCCATCCACGGCATGGAGGAGTCCATCCTCGGTCTCGAACGCGACCTGAAGGTTATCAACCTCAAGGAGTGGAGGGGGGGAAGTCACCGGAAGCGCTCGGCCACCCCGTAGTAATCCTTGTCGATCTCCTCATCCAGCGGCAGGGCTTCACCCCTCACCATTATCTCCTCGAGCCGCTCTCTCCGCTCTGGATCAATCCAGTATACCATCCAGTCGGTGATACTCTGCGTGCGAGGCGGGAAGTAGAACTCCGGGAACCGCAGATAATCCCAGTAGACGATCCGGAGGTATGGAGCCATCCAGAACGGAATATAGAAAGCTTCCTCACTTACGATCTCATCCATCCGATGCACTGCTTCAAGTCGGCGCTCGAAGTCGAGGTCCTCCTCGTAGACCTGGATGAGTTGGTCGACCTCCTCGCTTCCAAACCCCCAGATGTTGTTGTTATTTGTCTCCGCCTGGAATTCGGTGTGGAGATACTGTCGGGGAGCTGGGTATAGGCCCGCAGTCCGACCCGTCACGGTCATCTCATACTTGCGCTCGAGACCACGCCCGAAGGCCGTACCCGGCTCAAGAAGCTGAAGCCGCATGTCCACGCCGGCTCTCCGGTACTCCTGCTGCATGACCGTAAGGTGACGGCTCAATCCCGGGGAGCCATAAATGACTGTAAAGCGGGCCTTTTCACCCCGCTCATTCACGAGAATGTCGTCGGTACTCGACCGAGCAGAGATCAGCCCGCGGACGACATTCCAAGCGCTCCCGATAAGGCTCCCGCTCCGTATGTTATCCGGCCGGCGATACCCGGCGCGCTCGAGGTATTCGCGGGCCAGGATCGGATCAAACTCATACGACTCGATATTCGGATTCGCGTATTCGGTTCCCTCGAAGAATGAGATCTGCTGGAAGTATTCGTTGAACATGAGGTTCCCGTTCAACCTCTCGAAGTTGAACAGGTGCTGCATCGCCTTCCTGAAGTCTTTGTCCTGGAAGATTGGAGCCTCCAGGTTCATGTGGAGCCCATAGACCCCGGAGGGGATATCTACGAAGACTCTCGCCCGTCTCAGCCATCCGTTTCGGACCGCATCGAAGGTGTACTCCTCGTTCCAGGTCCGCGCCGTATTCTCGAGAATCATGTCGAGCTCTCCGAGACGCAGATAGTCCAAAGCCCGCTCGATTTGGATGACGCGCAGGTTGATCCGGTCGAAATTGTATTGCCCGATGAAGTATCGTTTTCCATCTCCCCACCAGTCAGCGATGCGCTCGAAAGTCACCGACTCTCCGCGCACTACGTCAGACACCAGGTAGGGGCCAACCACGACCTGATACTCGTTCGTAGTCCGGGTGACCCAATCCTCATCAAGGACGACAGCGTGGGAGGGGGTCGGCCAGAGTCCGGCGTAATCGGGGAGGGGTCGCCAACTCGGACGGGTGCCCACAATCCGCAGCGTGTAGTCGTCAATCTTGTCGACCGACTCGTAGTACTGCTCCGCGTAGCTGTTATAAAAGGGGTCGACGATATGCTCCGACTGCATCATCCTCCAAGTGAACACGTAATCGTCTGCGGTTACGGGCTCGCCGTCACTGAACCGAGCATCGGGGTCCAACCTGAAATAAATCGTCCTTTGATCCTCCTGCACCGACCAGTGGGTCGCCATCAAGGGAATAAAGTTGTCTGTGACTGGATGTCTTCCCACCAACCCAAAAGCCATCGTAAAGGCCCGGTTCCACCCCGCGAAGGCATCGTTAGAGTTGGGTCCCATCAGGCGAAAGGTGAGCGGATAGGCGCCCAGCATGAAATTAAAATTTCCCCCGCGGATCGCATCCGGAGAACCAATTAGAGGATCGTCAGTGTTTGTTTCCCAAATGATGTCCTCGGGGAGGGGGATTGGCTCGCTGATGCTGCCCTCTTGGGCCTGAGCTCCTGTGGCAACCAGGATCCCCACGACAACGAGGCCGAACCAGTCCTCTCGCTTCATGTCATCCTCCTTCCGGTCATCTTCCTTTCTTCGGGCTCACTCATATTTGGCGTACCGCTTAGGATCGAACGCCTCCCGGACGGACTCACCGATGAACACCACCAGCACCAAGGTCACCGTAAGCGCTCCGAAGGGAGCAAGGATCAGCCAGAGTTTGTCCCGGTTCTCCACTTGTAGCGCCTGATCGATCAACTCGCCCCAGCTGGGAGTTGGTGCTGGAAGACCATATCCGAGGTAATCCAAGCCGGTCAGCGCAAAAATCGCCCCCACGATCGCGAATGGAGTGAAGGTCACAAGCGGCGTTAGACAATTCGGGAGGAGATGGCGAAAAATGATCCGTAGATGAGAGGCACCGTAGGAACGAGCGGCCAGGCAATACTCCCGGGTCTTCTCCCGGTACATCTCCGTACGCATGAAGAAGGTGATACCAATCCACTGGAAAAGCGCCATGATCCCAAGCAGCATCCAGAATGTCGGAGCAACCAGAGCGGCCATGATGATCACCACATAAAGGAACGGCACAGCGATCAGCACCTCGATCACCCTTTGGCTCAGGATATCGAAGCGACCGCCTAGGTACCCTTGGAGACTCCCGATAACGGTCCCAATCGTCTGTCCGATGAGCACTAGGAAGAGCGCGAAAAAGATCGAGATTCGGAACCCGTAGAGGAGTCGTGAAGCAACGTCCCTTCCCTGTGAATCCGTCCCCAGATAATGCCGCTGTCCGAAATCAGGCGGTGTGGGCGGGACCATTCCTAGGCGGGCGAGAGAGGGCATCGTCCCAGTCCGCGCCAAACCCACGAGGTTTCCTGTGGGAGAGCGCTCAAGATCCGCCAGGATCCCCGCGATCTCTCCGGTCTCGATCGCGTCGGCCAACACCACCAGCCTGTCACGGCGCGCCAGGTGCGCGGCCCCTTCCATGTCTCCTGTGTCGACGAGATCCTGCACCTCGTTCAGGATCTCATTGTACCAGAAATCGTTCTGATACGGATCCCACGGGACCGGCGGCATAACCACGAAGTTGCCTCGATTGGGGTACCGCTGATCGAGTTCAGCGAGGACAGCCGGATCATTTGCAGCCTCGGCACGCCCTCGATCGTAGAGTTCTCTCTCTAGCTGCCACTCGCGGCTGAGTCGTAGGTACTCGGTCTCGAGGCCACCCATTCCCCAGGCTGGCGGCGGTTCCTGGTCGAAGGTGTCCATGGGGAAGTACTCAAAGGTCGGCAGGTAAGGCCGTCCCTCATACCACACGAAGAGCGCCCTGCTCTCAGCCAGATAGGGTGAAAATACGGATAGCACGATCGCGAGGGACAAGATGATGAAAGAGTAGTACCCTCGCTTGATCCGACGGAACCGCTCCAGACGCTTTCGGGTGATGGGATCCAATTTGATCCACTTCATCTTGCCAGCCAAGGAGAGGGTTTACTCAAACCTGACCCTAGGATCGACGAAAGCCACGGCAAGATCCGAAACTAGGTTCCCCACCATCAGCAGAACGCTCGAAATCACAAGGAAACCCAGAACCACGGGGAAATCCCTGGCTTGGATCGCTTCAAACGAGAGGAGCCCCACCCCCTGAATATTGAACACGCGCTCAATGAGAAAGCTGCCCGTGAGGAAGATGCCCAGCAGGGAACCAACGCTTGTCGCCATGGGAATCAGAGAGTTTCTGAGCGCATGCACGAAGACGGTCCGGCGCCAACTGAGGCCCTTTGCCAAGGCCGTTTTCACGTAGTCGGCACTCATGTTCTCGATCAGGCTATTCTTCATCAGCATCGTCATGATCGCGAATGAACCGGCCAGGTACGCAATCAGCGGGAGAACGGAGTGCCAGACGATGTCCACAAGCTGTGCCATCAGAGTCAACTCTTCGCCGTCGGGTGATCGGAATCCGCCTAGCGGAAACAACCCGAACTGGACAGCGAGAAGGTTGCTGAGCACGGCCCCCAGCGCGAACCCAGGGATCGCGTAGCCCACGAATATCAGTACTGAAGTCAAGTTGTCGATACTTGTGCGGTGCTTGATCGCCTTCAGGATCCCAAGAGGGATGCAAATCCCGTAGGTGAAGAACGCCGTGATAAGTCCATAGTAGATGGAGACTGGCAGACGGTCCCCAATCACCTGAAGTACGCCTTCGCTGTACCGAAAGGAGTCGCCGAAGTCGAGTCGGACGACATCCCAGAGCCATGTCACATAGGCCACCGGCAGAGGATCGTCAAACCCATAGTACTCGCTGAGTCTCGCCAGCTGCTCCTCGGGGATTTCGAGTTGGACGGGGGCCCCACCCCCACCACCGACTTCTCCTCCACCTCCGGCCCCAGCGAGCTGCATCCGGATCTGATCGATCTGCCCGCCGGGAACGAACTGGCAGAGGGTAAAGGTCACAAAGGTGATGCCGAGAAAGGTCGGGACCATAAGAAGGAGACGTCGCACGACGTAGTCTCGAAGCGCCTCTCCCCTTGATTTCACGGTTAGTAGCCCAGGCGCAGTTCGCCGGAATCAACGCCTTTCACCACTCCGTCCCGAAGCCACTGCAGCGAAGCGTCATAGAGGAGCATGCGATTCCGCTCCCACATGGCGTTGTGCGACGCACAGGCTAGATCAATCAGCACCTTCCTGGAGGAACCCAGATCTTCGTAAAGCTCGGCCACCCGTTCAGGGGCCACCTGACCGTCGTGGGCGGGAGCGAAGAGGAGCATAGGAATTGAGGTCGATCTGACCCGATCTGGGTCCCATCCCCAGGTAGTGGTCCGAGGAGCGCGTCGCACCCCCGTGCCCCAGCTCGCACCGACGGGATCGGAAGCCAGCATTGCAGACCATACCGCATCCCCTACGGCCGGGTCGTATTGGTCTGCACAACCCACCTGCCGGTCCCAGTTTGCCCTGAAGTCCCGCTGCGACTGTTTCGTCATGGCCGCACCCGGAACCGGAAGGCTCTCGGGCGACTCGGAAGGACGCCCTCGGCTGTACGCGGGAGAGAGCAGGACGATGCTCCGCACCTTCTCTGGATATCGGGCTGCGTACCCTCCTGCCCGGGGACCGCCCAGGGACCAGCCGATGAGACTAACGCGGTCCACATCTCTCAACTCCAACAGATATTCGACGACTGCGTTCAGGTCATTCCAGTCCGATGCAATCGTGGTCGCCGCATAATCGTATCTGGGGGAACAGGGTGCGCCGATCAATACGGGGACGAACTCTGCCTGCTGCTGCTTCGCGAGGTTACAGGGGTCATTCATGACGAGTGGCCGAGTTGAACGTCCGTAACCGGTCATGTCCATCGAAAACACGTCAAAACCGGCCGCCGCCAAGAAGGCCATCCAACTGTAGCCCTCATAGGGTACGTCAAAGGCAACCTCACCCGGAGTTCCCGCACCATGAACGAAGAGAACTACCCGGTCTTCCAGACTCCTAGTCTGCAAGTCCGTTCTCGCTAATGCTCTCTCCCGGACATAGATCTGTGCCATTTCCCCGGCGATCGAGGGAACCGTCGAAACCACGGGGACGTAGTGATCGATGCTAAGGATGGTCGACGAATCATTGCCCTGAGCGAATGCGACGAAAGGGATCAAGGCAAGAGACATTGACGCGCTCACAGCAGCCACTACGGATCGATTCACATTCACACCTTTACCTACAGAGGGGCTCTCTGGTCTCTTCTTATGCGCCATGACTATCATGATGCGATCCACGAGAAGGTCGAGTAGATTGGCCACACAGTTCTCCATTGATCATGACGTCACATGGTTCTCCGTTTAGCTTCTTCCCTTTCTCAGAGCAAGTTCACATTCTTGGATCAACACCCATACACGCAGATCAAATGGTCAACCTGATCGGTCGCTCGGGGCGACTAGATCAAGGATGATGACTCAGTCGTTCATGCAGAATACGACACTGAACACTCTCGCCGCTACCTTGTTCGCCTCGAGCCTGCTACTCGCAGGTCCAGCAAAGGCACAGCTCATTGCTATCAGGTCGGTACCGGTCGCTACCGGGGATCAATTCCTTCTCTATCCATCGACCAACCTTGCGCTAGGGAGCACGAGCATCGCCCTCGACGACCCACTTCTAGATCCCTACGTAAACCCGGCGAAAGGATCTCGCGTTCGAGAAATGGCACTTGTAAGCTCGCCTACCTTTTATACGATTTCAAATGACAATGGAGCTGGTCGCACACTGCCGATCGCAATCCTCGCAGGCTCGGAAAACTGGTTCGGTGGAGGCAGCTTCGCCCTCCAGGAGCTCACCGCAGCAGATCGCGATCGGATCTTCGGTATTTGGTGGGGCCCCCAGACCGACCAGACCCTGCGCGAACAATCGGCCACGAACCTATACCTACATGGATACCTGGGACGAACATTGGGCGAGACCGGACTCTCCTTGGCCGGCAGCGTGTCGTGGGCTGATCTCGGGGCCATCGACGGCGTCGAGCACCTATATGCGTTGAGTCAGAAAATCGAGCAGGACGGATCTAGCATCGACCTAAGAGTTGGCCTTCTTGGGGAGGGAGAGAACGGCCGGGGGTTTGAAGTCTTACTCCTTCACAACCGCTTTGACGCCACCCACGACGTGAGTTACCTAGACACCCTGTGGGGGGAGGACCAGCGGTCTTGGGAGTGGGTGACACGCGTCGAGACGAATCGGGACGAAACGAATACCACTGGTATCCACCTAGGCTACACCGTGCCACTCACACTAAGTGGTTGGAAGTTTGGAACGATCGCTACGGCAAATAAGAAGTCCCATCCGAAGATCCCAAATTATGAGATCCAGAATATCCCTCGAGATCCTGGGGATTCCTGGGCTTACGATTTCGGCGTAGGACTTTCCCGGAACGGAGACGGGGCCACCTATGGGATCGATCTAGTCTTCGAGCCGATATGGAGTGACACCTGGGCCGAGGCAGCGACCGACACGATGACCGTAAGCGGTGAAATGATTCGTGCCGGAGAGAAGACTGTCGAAAACGAATTCTTCTTTTCCAACGCGACTCTCAGGACAGGCGTGGGCAGGGACTTCTCATGGGGCGGATTAGGCCTCGGCCTCGAACTCCGGTCGATCCGTTACGACCTGGAGCAGTTCGATAACATCGCGAAAGAGCGACGCACTCAGAAAGAAAGCTGGATGGAGTGGACACCGAGTTGGGGCCTGAATGTGGGAGTGTCGGATCTCGAGTTGAGATACCTTGGTCGAGCTACCACTGGAACCGGCCGACCCGGGACAGCCTGGAGTCCGGAACAAGCGGAAGTACTCAACGTCGCCCGAAGCGACTTCCTTCTCGCCCCTACAGGACCATTAACCCTTCAGAACGCGTGGGTCATCACGAGCCAGCTATCAGTCTCGATTCCGGTGCGCTGAGATCGAAAACCTCCGGGCCGCGGCGGCGTCATAAGAACCTACCTGCGTCCACCCGGGAACCGGTTGTTTACGACGTTGTTGAAAATCGAGCCGAACTGGTACGAGAATCCGAAGCTTATCAAACTCTCGTACTCGGTCTGCTGCGTTTTTAGCTCAAGCAGCCTCTCCTCGTTGCTCAGACCTTCCCCCGACAGGAAGAGTTGGTCGCGGACCCTCGAGTATTCACCGCGCACATTCAGGTCGAGTCCGCGCGTGATCCGAAAACTCAGGTTCCCACGCAGGGATAAATTGTTACGCTCTACCTCGTGAAGGTAGGTCGACCCCCTGATTTGGATGGAAGCGTTCCCCCAAGGCTGTCGCTGTGAGAAGTCCAGCGTGAGGGCCTGTTCGCCGCGGAGTTCCTCCTCTTCCCCGTATACGGTCACGTCGAAGTAGTCCCGGTACACCGGACCAATCTCGTAAAACACAGTCAGTGAACGCCGGGTCGCCTCATCGTACGGGAAGAAGCTGTACTCAATCGCCGGGTTCCACTGACCCCAGATCCGCTGGTTGTTCCTGGTGTTACGCCCGACTCTGGAATTAAAGCCCATTGACCAATGCTCTGCGAGGGCGTAGACCACCCGCGCGCTAACGCTCCAGTCGTATCTGTCGTCGATGAACCGGCTGCCGTCGTTCAGTTCGTACTCTCGGCTATTAGAGCTGAAGTTCGAGTTGTAGCGCTGGATCCAAGTGGGTGTCACTCGGGAAGCTCTAAAGCCGGATGAAAACCGTTGGGTCTCTTGACTTGACTCCCCCTCAATCCTCCCATTCGCATTGATACGGAAGACCCACAGATTCCAGGGATCCTGCACCTCGTCCGGAGAGAGGATCCCCTCCGGTGGCGTGTCAGCGTTCGCATTGACTCCTTGGACCGGAGTAATACCGTCGATTTGAACGACACCCCTGAACCCTGACTCCGTTGCGAACTGCGCGAGTCCAATCCCAAGAGTCAGAGCGATACCATCAAGGTCCTCCCTCTGCGTATCGGTCGGGAGGGACTGGTAGCGGCTTCGGGATTCATAGTTCTGGTAAGTCTCATTCCCGATGAAATCTAGAAGGAACTCCCGCCCTCCCACCCCGGTCTGCTGACTGGTCATGATCACGTGTACATGAGCATCCTGTTGGTCCCTGACCCAGGCCACCCAGTCGATCTCAGTCCGGTAATAGGTGTTATCGCACCGGGCACCACGGCAGTCGAAGAAGACTCGAGGAACGCTCTGAGGGGGCCGAGGACCTTCCTGCCCACGTGCGGATTTGACCTGGATTGTTGGTCCCGCAATCAAAACTGCCAACAAGAAGAATAATCGCCACTTACCTATATGCGACACACACTTCCTTAGTTTTAGATTGGAGACTGGTGCTCTGTGACTCTGAAGATACTTTTACACTCCTGAAAGGCAAAGGTCACTGAGAATTGGATAGGGCCCAACCAACTCCTATCACCTTTCCCGGCGCCGTGCTGCGGCTATCGCAAGGCCTGCCCAGTGCTCTGCCCTTTCGGGGGATTCAAAACCCTCCGGAGGCATCTCCCTGTAGGACATCGTCACCGGCCGACCCTTCTTTCCATGATAAACAAATGGTACCGACTCCACTTCATCGAAGGCGGGGCGGGTCTCCTCGTCCACCTTCAGGTACAGCGCGTCATCGGCGATAAGAGCAAACATGACCTCTCCGAGGTAGATGCCGTGGCCTCCGAACATCCCGCGGGCCCACACCGGGCCTACTACAGAAAGAATTTCCAGGCACGTGACCACGAAGGATTTCGTCATGTCGACCCAACGGAGGAACGGAGCTACTGTTGGCTCACCGGAGTTGTGCTCACAACGACTCCAGCACCTCACGGTTCTCTAGACCTCTCGACTTTAGGGCAATCCCTCCCTTGCTCGGCAACCACGGTCGGGGCTGCCAAGATTGCCTGTGCCCCCATCACTATGATTATGATACGCTACTCGAGAGACCTTGCACACACTGGCACTTAGGACACATAAATTTGTATCAGTTCTTCACAAAACAACGGGGTTTGGGGGACTGAGCTCATCGGCCAAATCGTGGATGCCATCAATGAGGAGAGCGGTTTCTACGTCGCGACACTCACCTTCACGGATGAGTAAACGCTTCATAGCGTGCCTAACGATCACGGCCAGCCTACTTAACGGACCTGGACTTCAGGTTAGTACTGCAACGAACAGGGAGGTTGAGGTGCGCCCCTTGGACCGGTCGATATTGACTCCTTACAAGGACTTCGTGCTGGTGCTCTAAAAGATGCTCAACTATATCTGGGCTGGGCTGATCGTCTCCAGCTTTGTCTTTGCGACCGGCTACGATGTCCGTGATCTGGTGCAAGACACGTATCGGAATGGGGAGCCACTTCCGGTCGAAGTTGCGTTTTCAGACGGGTACGACCTGGCCGCCCGACAACTCCCGGTTGAAATCAGGATCGACTCCGAGCAGTACAGAAACTTCTACGAGATCGTCGAGGCTCCCTCCCAGAGCTACCCTGGCTCGCTCGTTCAGACGGAGGAAGGTCGGCAGCTTCGTTTCGACGCTGATGCCACCCTACCGGAGCCTCTCGCCACGATCCATGGGGTATCCCAGTCGAACGAGGGCGAACTCCAGGGAACCCTCGTAGAATTCGTCCCACCCAACCCCGCTGCGGTGCTGGCAAATCAGGCTCTCGGAGACATCTCAACGATTCGGGCGTCACTCGTATTCGAGCCAGTCCGATTCGTGAAAATGAATGCGATCGGGTCCGCGGCCCTTGAATTCGCGCAGACGGCGGCTGAGATCGCGCTTGGGCTCATCGGGGTGTTGGCGCTCTTCCTAGGGCTGTTGAAGATCGCTGAAGAAGCGGGCCTCATTTATGCGCTCGTCAGGGTCGTACGCCCTATCCTCCGACCTCTTTTCCCGGAAGTCCCCGAGGACCATCCGGCTCTCGGGATGATCGCGCTAAACCTGACCGCAAACATCTTCGGGTTGGGAAACGCGGCCACCCCTTTCGGAATCAAGGCTATGGAGGAGCTCCAGACCCTCAATCCCACCAAGGACACGGCTACGAATCCCATGGTCATGCTTCTTGCGATCAACACTGCGAGCATTCAGCTCGTCCCACCCGTGCTTCTCCTGGCGTTGATGGGACTACAGATCAATCAGCTGATTTTCGCCATCATCATCACTACGGGACTTTCCCTGCTCATAGCGATCACCGCTGCGAAGCTGTATGGAAAGCTGCCGCGGTCTCGAGCCTCAGACCCGAACCGGCTCCCTCCGCCGTTACCAGGGGGTAATGCGCCATCGCCCCCTGGGGGACCGGACATTCGATAACATGGAACCCATCCGTAGTCTTATCAGCCTGCTCGCCTACTTCGTGATCCCGGTCATTGTGGTGGGCTTTCCACTTTACGGCCTCTACAAACGGGTTCCTGTCTATGAGAGCTTCGTGGAGGGAGCTAAGGAGGGGTTTAATGTCGCAGTCCGGATCATCCCCTACCTCGTTGCGATCCTTTTCGCGATTGGAATGTTCCGGGCAAGCGGAGCAATGGACTTCCTCGTTACAAGTCTCAACCCTTTGCTCATCCTCATTGGGTTCCCGGGAGAGGTCCTCCCTATGGCAATCATTCGGCCTCTCACGGGATCCGGGTCCGCGGGCCTTGTCGCCGACATGATCAACCAGTACGGGGAGGACTCCATATTTGTGAAAATGGCCGCCACCATGTTCGGTTCGACGGAAACCACCTTCTATGTGGTGGCGGTCTACTTCGGCGCGGTGAACATCAAGAAGACCCGCCATGCGGTGGCCGCAGGCCTCACGGCTGATTTTGCCGCAATGATCATTGCGGTCTGGACGGTGAGACTGCTCTTCGGCTGACCCCCGGTCGAGCATGGGCCCGTATCTTGTTTACAATTCGATCCAGGCGTACCCTCGGAATCTTCGCTCGGTGGGAGCCACCCGAGGACATGGAGTTCAAGGGAATGTGGGCACGGCTGAATGGAGGAGGGCTGGCTATCTGCAAGGCCGTCTCAGCCAAAGCCATGCTGGAGGCGACCGCTACATGGTGGGTAAGTTGCCCCGACTAAGGGATTGCCTCGATGGTCGAGATGGACCGGGCCGTGGAGATCTTCAACGAGGCCATAATGTTTAGGAACGGGTGAGGATACTGGAACCCCTGAATGGGCAGTCACCGCTGTCTCGGCAGGATTGGGAGGGCAACTTCTGCACTACCATCTGATCGGAATCGCCGGCACGGCGATGGGCTCTCTCGCTGGTCTACTCCGGGAGAGAGGGCACCAGGTTACCGGATCGGACGAGGGTGTGTACCCACCCATGTCCGGTCTGCTGGACGAAATGGGGATCGCGTACGCCCACTCCTTCGACCCTGCAAACCTCGATCCTGCTCCCGACATCGTCGTTGTCGGAAACGCCGTCAGCAGGGGAAATCCCGAACTGGAGGCCGTCCTCGACCGACGCCTCCGATACACCTCTTCTGCCAACGTAGTGAAGGAGGAGTTTCTCCAGGGACGTCACGTTTTGGCAGTGACAGGTACCCACGGGAAGACCACGACATCCGCACTCCTCGCCTGGCTCCTCGAATCCGCAAGCTTGAACCCATCGTTTTTCATTGGCGGGGTCTGCGAGAACTTTGGGACTTCGTTCCGACTCACCGAGTCGGAGTACTTCGTGATCGAAGCGGACGAATATGACACAGCGTACTTCGACAAGGGGCCGAAGATGTGGCACTCACTGCCACAGACAGCAGTCATCACAAATGTCGAGTTCGATCACGCCGATATTTACCGGGACACCGATTCCTACCAGTTCGCGTTCGAGCGCTTCATCAACCTGCTTCCGCGCACCGGAAAGCTCGTGGTCGGGTGGGCATCACCGTTAGCCCGAGAGCTGAGCGGGCGGTCCTTTGCCCCGGTGGAGTCTTTCGGAGTTGGGGCCCCTTCCAGCGGCGGATCTGCAACCTCACACCCACGGTGGCGCGCGGAGGAGGTCGAACCACACCCAAACGGCACGACATTCACCCTCGTCCGCGATGGTCAATGGCTCGGGCGGGTTCAAACCCCGCTCTTCGGTACCTTCAACGTCCAAAACTGCCTTGCAGCGATCGCGGCAGCGTACTCGATAGGAGCAAGCCTCGAAGGGATTCTCAGGGGTCTGCCTGCGTTTCAGAGCGTGCGACGACGCATGGAGGTACGGGGCAAAGTGCGTGGAGTAACGGTGATCGATGATTTCGCACACCACCCAACCGCCGTCCGAGGAATCATCGAGGCCGCCCGACAGCGTTTTCCCGACCGCAGAGTCGTCGCGATCTTCGAGCCACGCAGTTATACGGCCCAGAGACGGGAGTTTCAGGACGACTACCGCAAGGCACTCGGCACAGCAGACCAGGTTGTCGTTGCTGGGCTCTCTCGTCCCGAACGATACGACAAGCAGACGGGAATGGACCCGGAACAGCTGGTCAGTTCCCTTCGCTCCGACGGAATCAGGGCAGATCACATCCCCGAGGTGGGGCAGATCGTTGAAACCGTGGTGCCTGAGGCCGGGCCCGGCGACGTCCTTCTCGTCCTGTCCAATGGAGGATTTAGAGGAATCCACCAAGAGTTACTGGAAAGGTTGAGGGCATGATTTCCTTCCTAAATCAGAGGGGATACGGGCCGCGCCGCAATAGCCTTTACTTGGTTCACTTGAGTACTTGACGTTCAGAACGGCCGACGTGCGTTTGGGTCGGCCTACCCACGCAAAGACGTGTATGGGTTACCTGAATTATCGAGAGTCGGAAAAGTGCCACATTGTGGTGGACTGACCGATCTCTGATAATCTGAGAGAAGCCAACTCGGGAGATAGCCAGGACGACGACAAGATCGCGTTCTTCATAACGCTCCTAGAACCCAAGGGTCACACCTCCCCTCCGAGGATCTGAAATCCCACTCAGGGACCCGTCTGGCTGTGCAAGAATCGCCTGCACGTCCCCCCACACTTCCTTCTTGCACCCCTCGACTCGGTGCCCAAGCGCCCGTAGCCCCTCGAGCACCGGCTCAGGCAACCCCCCAGGTTCGCACTCCACGCGATCGGGAAGATGCTGGTGATGGACCCGAGGAGCGTTCACAGCCTCTGCCAGGTCCATTCCGTAGTCGATCACGTTCGAGATCACCTGGAGCACCGTGGTAGTAATCGTCGCTCCGCCAGGTGTACCGACGACCAGGAACAGGTCGTCCCCGGGGGTGAGCACGATCGTTGGCGTCATCGCTGAAAGCATTCGCTTCCCTGGTTCGATCGAATTGACCTCTCCCTGAATGAGTCCGAAGAAGTTCTTGATCCCAGGCATTGCAGTGAAATCGTCCATCTCATTATTCAGAAGGAATCCAGCCCCCGTGACCACCACCTTACTTCCGTACCAGGTGTTTAGGGTTGTCGTGAGCGAAACCGCACCCCCCATCGGGTCGACGATAGAAATGTGGGTCGTGTGGGCGCCGTTCCCATCAAACTCGCTCACCGTGACATCGTCTGGACCAACTTCGCTAGACAGTGTGGCCTCTTCCATGCAGATCGTGCGGGCCCTGTCCGCTCCGTACTGGGATGAGATCAAGAGTTCGATTGGGATCTCTGCGAACTCGGGATCAGCCAAGTAGTGGTTCCGATCGGCATACGCTCGCCGCCACGCTTCGACAAGTAGGTGAACGTGCTCCGCTCCATGCCAGGGGAGGTCCTTCAAGGAAAACGCACTGAGGATGTTGCACGCCATAGCCAGAGTAGCTCCTCCGGATGAGGAAAGAGGCATCGATAGAACCGCATGGCCCTGGTATTCGAAGCGTACGGGATCACGCCAAGCCGTCGTGAAGTCCACAAGGTCTGCGCGTGTGACGATCCCTCCCCCCCTTTCCATCTCCTTTACGAAGAGGTCGGCTGTCTTCCCCCCGTAGAACCCCCCAGCTCCTCGGTCTCGGATCCGCTCGAGTGTCCGGGCCAGGTCAGGTTGGGAAAAAGTATCGCCAATCCTGGGAGGAGCAGGTTCTCCATCCTCTCTCCTCGGGAGGAAGACCCTGGCCGACTCAGGAAACTGGAGGAGCCCCTCGACGATGTGCGGAGGAAAGGATGCGACGAACCGCTCGCTGACCCGGAACCCCCGAGCCAGTGACACTGCAGGCTCCAGCAGGTCTGGCCAGGGAAGTGAACCCAGCGCCCGGTGTGAATCCCAGAGCCCAGCCACGGCACCGGGGACCGCCACACTCAGGTGCCCGAGAACAGATCTGTCGCCGAGGTCAACGCCTGAGCCCAGAAACATTTCTCGGGTTGCAGCCCCCGGGGCCTTGGACCGGTAATCCAGCGACGCCACGGACCCGTCAGGGCTTCGAGCCAGCATGAACCCACCCCCTCCAATGTTTCCCGCCTCCGGATTCACGACAGCCAGAGCAAAGGAAACCGCAACCGCCGTATCGACGGCATTCCCGCCCGCCCTGAGGACTTCGAGCCCCACCTCTGACGCATACCGGTCCGTAGTCGCAACCATCCCGTCGGCACTGGAGACGATCTGGGCATGCTGCGAGTCCGACCAATCGGAGGGCCAGTGGGTGAAGCGAGTCAGCGAAGACCCCCTACCAGCATCCGGTGGAATAACATAGGAAGACATGTAAGCAATCTAGCTTTTCTCGACTCTCGTTGACGGATATCAGATGCCCCGCCTACTATCACGGGATTGGCTATTTGAGGATTACTTTCCAGAGGTCGACGATGTCCACACACTTTCGTTGCGCACTTGCCTTCAATCGGCTCCAAGGCTTGAACCTAGCAATGTCGCTCTTCCTTCTAGGAAGTCTCGCACCCCCAAGCAGCGCCCAGGACAGAGGAAACCCCGAAGGTGAATGGCGCTCCATTTGGGCAGACCTGTCGAGCACTCGATACTCCCCTCTCAGCCAAATCAACGCCAGTAACTTCGATGACCTTGAGGTCTCGTGGGTATGGAGAGGAGACAACTTCTCGCCCGCCCCTGATTTCATGAATCGGGCTACTCCGATCTACGTGGACGGAATCGTATATACGGTGGCAGGAACGCGACGTACGGTGGTTGCTATCGACCCCGCCACTGGGGAAACGCTGTGGACCTTCCGCGAGCCATACACGGAGCGTTGGGAGGGATCCCCCCGAAAGAACTATGGCCGAGGGGTCGCCTACGCCGAGATCGATGGAAGAGGCGTTATCTACATGGTCTCGCCCGGGTTTTTCCTACACGCGCTGGATGCTAAGACCGGGGATCCAATAGAAGGTTTCGGAGGACAGATCCCGATTGAAGGATTCCCCCAGACGGGAACAGTGGACATGATGGCCAGCCTGGGACACCCGTATGATGTGTATTCTGGGATCGACCGGCCCGTTGGTGCGATCACCACCTCCTCCCCACCCATCGTCGTAAATGGAGTGATCATCGTGGGGAATTCGGCTCATCAGGGAGGAGGTTACACGAGGATCGAGAACGTCCCCGGGGACGTTCAGGCCTTTGACGCCAGAACGGGCGAGCACCTCTGGACCTTCCACACAATCCCGCGAGCGGGTGAGTTCGGAAACGAGACTTGGGAGAACGATGCGTGGCAGTGGAGCGGGAACGTAAACGTCTGGGCGCCTCTCTCCGCCGATCCCGAGTTGGGGATCGTCTACCTGCCGACCGATCAGCCCACGAACGACTACTTCGGGGGGTTCCGCCCGGGTGCTAACCTTTTCGGCAGCAGCCTCGTTGCTGTAGACATCGAAACCGGCGAGAGACGCTGGCATTTCCAAATGGTTCACCACGACATCTGGGACTGGGACCTCCCGGTGGCAGGCATTCTGGTGGACCTGACGGTCGACGGAGAGGAAATCCCGGCGGTAGTGCAGACGTCTAAGCAGTCCTTCGTTTACGCGTTCAACCGGGAGACTGGGGAGCCAATCTGGCCCATTGAGGAGCGTCCGGTCCCCCCCGGCGACGTGCCTGGTGAGTGGTACTCCCCGACACAACCCTTTCCGACCCGTCCGGCGGGCTACGAACTCCAGGGCCTCTCAGAGGATGACCTGATGGACTTCACCCCCGAGTTGCGCGCGATGGCACTCGAGCAGGTGAGCGATATAAAACTGGGCCCGATCTTCACACCAAGGGTTGCTGTGGATGACCCCAATGGTTGGCGGGCCACAGCCCAGTGCCCCAGTGCTACTGGTGGCACCAACATCCCGGGAGGACCGGTCCTGGACCCGGAGACAGGGATCCTATACGTACAGTCGAGGAAGGCGTGCACCGGAGGAGTCCTTGGCCCGGGTTCCCGCACAGATGATGGTGGGCCTGACGGGGGACCGGGGCGAACCGTAGTCGAATTCGCCTCGGCACCTGGGGGCGGGTTTGGGGCTATAGACGGCCTCCCAATCTTCAAGCCGCCTTACGGTCGGATTACGGCAATCGATATGAACACCGGGGAGCACCTCTGGTGGATTCCGAATGGGGACACGCCTGATAACATCGCCAACCACCCGCTACTAGAGGGAGTCGATATCCCCAACACCGGCTACCAAGGGAACGCCACCGTACTCATCACGGAAAGTCTTCTCATGTTCGCCGAGGGGCGGGGCGGACGGCCCCTGTGGTACGCAGCAGATAAGGAGACCGGCGAGAGGGTTGGTTCGGTTGAGATTCCTGCACCCACGAGCACCGCGCCGATGACCTATATGCACGAGGGAGTGCAGTATATCCTGCTCCCGATCACTGGTATGGGACGAGACGGAGAGCGAATCCCCGGGTCAATCGCGGCGCTACGGCTGCCCTAGACCCCCACAGTCACAACGAGGGAACCGACACTCTGCCATCTCTTAGGGCACCGGCGCTCCCTCCGACGAGGAGCGCCACGTTGACTGATAGCACTCCTGTCCTACGTCCCCGCGCCCTCTTTGAAGGCGCGCGTGTGGCACTCGTTGCTCCGGCGAGCCCCCTTGACATCACGCGAATCGAGATCTCGCAGGCCCGGTGTCGGCAGCTCGGGCTCGAGCCCGTTGTTTTCCCTTCCGCAGCCGCCCAGAGTGGTTTTGGGGCGGGATCCGATGACGTTCGCCTAGCGAACCTTCAGGCAGCGTTCGATGACCCCTCAATCGATGGCATTTGGTCCCTTCGTGGCGGATATGGGACCCTTCGAATCCTGGACCGACTGAACCTCGATCGGCAGCGGTATGACCCGATTCCATTCATTGGGTTCAGCGACAACACCACGATTCACGTCGAACACGCGGCAAACGCGGTGGTATCCTTCCATGGGCCTCACCCTGGCGGGGACTTCCCACCGGAAACAAAGGAGATGTTCCAGAGAGTACTCTATTCAGCGGAACCAGCAGGGCCATTGTCTCAGCGAGCAGGTGACCCACCACCACGAACATTGGTCGGGGGGACAGCGACAGGGCCCCTCTGGGGAGGCAATCTGGCAATGTTGGCATCCCTCTGCGGCTCATCGAGTCAGCTCTCCGCAGATGGCCGAATACTCTTCCTCGAGGACATTGATGAACCCGCGTACCGCGTGGATCGGATGCTCGTGCAGCTCGAACGGGCAGGCTCGCTGAAGGGAATGGTTGGACTCGCTCTAGGAAGATTTTGTACGACGCCGGATATGGAACAAACGATCCTCGCGGTCCTCACTCAGTTCGCGGAGCGACTGGGGGTACCGACTGTCGCTGAGCTTCCGTTCGGACACGCAGAGCACAACTGCACGCTGCCCGTAGGAGCATGTGCCCGATTAGACGCGGAAGCCGGAGTCCTGGAGGTCGTCGAGGGAGGCGTTGAAGCCCCGGGTGTGGGATCGGCTAACACCTGAAGTCCGGATGGCGACTCCAGTCAGTAGGAGAACTGCCTCGGCAGACAAGGCAGTTGGAACGATCTCGTGGGATGATCCTACCAATTGGATGATGACTCTCCACTTGGAGTCAACCCGACCTATCTATACTTCGTGAGACCCCAGTCATTAGGACAATCAAAGAGGTATCTCGGATGACCAGACGCCGTCGATCGGAGGGGCCGGCGCTTGCAATCCTCCTCGTCGTGGGCATCGCCGTTCTCCTGTCGGGAATTGGATGGTTTTGGCTTGGATCTCAGGAGCCGCCGAAGCCACCAACGGCTCCTTCCACCGCGTTTGAAGAAGAACCGACAGAACTAGACCCGGGTGTGGAGCCGCTCGACCTGCCAGAGCTAGGTAGCAGCGATGATTTCATCCGTAGCCTAGTGGCAGGAGTGTCGGCATATCCAGAGTTGGCCTCCTGGCTCGTCACAGATGAACTCGTGCGTCGCTTCGTCGGAGTGGTGGTTGACCTCGCGGGAGGGTTAAGCCCGAGGTCCCGGCTCGAGTTCCTGATCCCTGAGGAGGAGTTCGAGGTTCTGGAAATTGGTGAAAGAATCGTGATAGATCCGGAGGGATACCACCGCTACGACCTTCTTACGGAAACCTTCGTGTCTCTGGACACCCAGGGCACGGCGCACCTCTACCACCACCTATATCCCCTCTTAGACGAAGCTTACGCGGAATTAGGGATCCCCGATCAAAGCTTCGACGACGCAGTGACGCTTGCGATCGGGAATCTCCTTGCCCCAGAAGTGCCAGAGGTACCTCTGGAGTTACAGCCCAACGAGTCAATCTACGAATTCCGAGACTTGGGGCTCGAAATGCAGTCACCGGCCGAGAAACACCTCATTCGCATGGGTCCTGAGAATGCTCGGCAATTTCAGGCGAAGCTGTCGGAGTTGAGGGACGCGATCGAAGGGTACCAGGCGGCGCTCAACCGCTACTGAGGAGGCGGTGGCAGCACGAATTTGGCATAATCTACGTCCGCACAACAGCAGCCTTTCCAGAGAGTGGTGGAGCTTCTGAGGCTCCCCGGAGTTTACGGAACTGTTGGCAGCACCAACCCGATCGAGCCGGAATCATCGCCTGCACCATAGGCCATCACGAAGTACTGCCTTTCGTCAGCTATATACGTCATTGGCGTCCCTCTTGGAATGACGGGAAGCTCGGTAGTATTCAGGACAACTCCGGTCACTTTATCAAAGGAGCATAGAACTGGAGGTTCTTCGGAAGCGCGATTTCCACTATGCCCGAAGAACAGGAGGGTACGTGTCATCAGAGTCCCCATATAGCCGACACCGCCCAGCGGACTAGGATCGGGGATGCCGAGAGTTCCATCAGTCGGTGACGGATCCTGTCTGCGTTCCTGAGAGCCCAATCTTGTTCTGTCACTCCGGACCCAGACTTTGATACTAAGAAGTGAGTGCGCTAACCTACGCACTGACTGACCCTGCGATTCGCCGGCAAACCGCGTTAGAAATGGGGTTGTTGCGATTAGGGAGATATAGATGCGCGTATCAGCAGTGATGCTCCTGGCAGCTGTCCTGCCACAGATGGTGGCAGCTCAGGCTCAGCCTGCTACGGAAGCGAACTCGGGTGGACAACCGGTCGGTACTATGAGTGAACTCATGGTGCGAGTTATATATCCGGCTTCGGATGCCATCTTCTACATTGCCACCAGAACACCCAGTAACGGTGAGGAGTGGGCTGAACTCGAAGGCAGGGCGCTCATGTTAGCCGAATCGGGCAATCTATTGATGACACCCGCGCGCGCTTGGGATGACGACCAGTGGATGAGGGATGCCCAGCTCATGCGCAATGCAGGTGAGGCGGCATTTAGCGCGGCAAAGGATAGGAACGTGGAAGCGCTCGAGGAACTCAATGACCAGCTCTACCAATCATGTCTCACTTGCCACCAACACTACAGGCCCGGTTACCCCGGTTACGGGAGGTAACCATGAGAACAAGACGGCACTTCCCGCTGGCCGTGCTCATCCTGCTTTCAGGATGCGCATCCGATGCCTCGGAAGGTTCATCAGTGCCGTTCACGGCCGTGGCCGATACGCAGCAGTTGATGGCTTCAATCCTGGATCCTGCAGCTGAGATCTACTGGGATGCTGTAGGCTGGATAATCGACGCGAGTGGCACCACTGAAATCCGGCCTGGCTCGCTGGAAGAGTGGGAGGCGGTGCGAAACGCAGCGTTCATGATCGCCGAGTCGGGGAACTTGCTGATGATGGATGGTCGCGCAGTGGACGAGGAGGCATGGATGGGTATGTCACAGTCGATGATAGACGTCGGGCGTCGGGCGATCGCGGCAGCCGAGGCCCGGGACGAGCAAGGCGTTTTCGACATGGGTGCCGAGATCTACTTCGCCTGCACAAATTGCCACGCGGTGTACGCAGTCCAGACGCTCAATCCAGCTGACCAGATCAACTAGCAGCTAGATCTCGATACAACGTTTCTTCGAGTGGATTGGACGGCTCAGGTCCTGGTGACGAGCGTGAACTACGGCCAGCCCTAGTAGGGCCAGCCATAGTACGGCCAGCCGAACCCCTCCGAGATCGTCCGCATGATCGTCCATGCGAGAAAAATACACGCAAAACCCACTCCGAACACCAGAGCAAGGCGGCTGAAAGGTCTGTCTCCCACCTTCCCCTCGGGCTCATTGAGGCCGCTGTCTTCCACAGATCCCTCCCGGCATGTGTTATCCGCAACATACGTGGACGTTGCGCCGTGAGCATCCCCGAGATCACCCCTCGTCCTGTCCTAATACGATCAGATATGATCACATTGATCAAGACGGAGCGCTGGTCGGATCCACTTCACCGGACCCATAAGCTTGAGTCGTCGAGCGACTATTGACAACCACCGATGTCGCCGGTTTGTTGAAGGCGTTCCAACGCCTGTCCATTATGTATTCTTCGAAAGGTGTGCTATGCGATTCGTCGGCATCGCTTTTGTACTGTTGCTCGCCGCGTGCACGAGCCCGAGCACGGAAGGCCCGCCCGCTCCCGAACCCATGGGCAACCTTGCGCAGGTGATGCGGGGCATCCTGTTCCCGAACTCCAACATCCTGTTCGACGTCCAGTCGATCGATCCCGACAATCCGCCACCAGTAGACGGGGGGCTAGGTGCCACGGCGACCTTCTCCGGCATCTATGCGGGCTGGCAGGTGGTCGAGAACGCGGCGATCGCCTTGAGTGAGTCGGCCAACCTCATCACGATCCCCGGACGCCGTTGCGAGAACGGTCGGCTGGTGCCAGTGGGACAAGCCGATTGGCCCGTGTTCGTCGAGGGGCTGAAGGACGCGGCTGACGTCATGCTGGTCGCGGCGCGGGCCAGAAACCAAGAAGCTGCGAGTGACGCCACCAACGACCTCGCAGAAGCGTGTTATGTCTGCCACGAGGTGTATCGCGATGCGGAACCACGCTGCACGCCTTGACCGTTTGCCTCACGTCTGACATCAGCCTAGTAGTCGGTGCCCGAACCGGCGACGCTGGGCCATACTTCACCTTGTGCATGAGCCCATGAGTCTGCGCAGCTGGTTCGAGTGGGTGGACGCATTCCCAAGCAGCATCGCCATGCGCGAGCACCTCTACGCCTTCCCGGTCTTGCTGACGATCCACCTCATCTCGCTAGCGATGTTCGCCGGGCTCGTCGTGATGATGGACCTACGCCTCCTCGGCGTCGCGTACCGAGGCACTCCCTTCTCTGAGGTCCAGGCGCGGCTCTTTCCGTGGCAAATGGTGGGTATGGTAGTGACCTTCCTCGCCGGACTTCTGCTCTTCTACGCACAGCCGATGCGTTACTTCGGGAAGGTGCTCTACTGGATCAAGATGGCGTTGATAGTGCTGGCTGGCGTGAACGCACTCCTCTTTCATCTCACGACCTATCGCTCAGTCGCCAAGTGGCATACCGCCAGCCCGCCTCTCAGAGCGAAGGTGGCGGGCGTGCTGTCCCTGGCCATGTGGGCCTGTATCGTGGCCTTCGGCCGATTGACGGCCTACGACTGGCTGACCTTCGAGTAGGCCTCCGATCTCATGCTACTACCTCTCTTCGAGTGGTTGGATGGCCTCCGGGTCGGCGACTGGATCAGTACTTCATCATATGCTGCGCCGCTGATCAACGTGATGCACATTATGGCGCTGGTCATCCTGTTCGGCTCACTGCTCATCGTCGACGTGCGACTGCTCGGCCGCGGGATGACGCAGCAGCCGGTGGCCAGAGTCGCGCGCGATGCGCGGCCGTGGCTGATCGGCGCACTCATCTGCATGCTGCTTACCGGCATTCCGCAGGTCCTGTCCCTCCCCATCAGAGAGTATTACAGCCCGTTCTTTTGGATGAAGATGAGGCTCCTTCTGGTCACGTTGATCTTCACCTTCACGCTTCGACACAAGGTGACCATGGCGGACGAGGCGAGAGTGGGACCGATCTGGGGCAAGGTCGTGGGGCTCGTGTCCATAGGCCTCTGGACGTGGATAGCCGTGGAAGGGCGCCTAATCGGATTGCTCTCGTAACGGGTGCTCGCGGTCTCGTGCCTCGTCACCACTCCAGTCCGAAGTAGCTGTCGGTGTAGGTCGTCGGTCATCCAGGCGCTGGGCTGCCAAGCTCTTCTTGGTTTGCCTCGTGACAGGCGCACTTGTAGAGCTGGCCGTGGAACGCCTTCATCGGGATCTCGGCCCCCCCATGGCTCAGTGTAAGTGGTCAGGTCTTGATCGTGAACTCGTAAAGGATGGTCTCCTGGTCGACCCTGGTGAACCGCTCGATCACCTTCAGATCCTTCGTCGGTCGAATTCCGAGGAACGTATGAAGGGAATACATATTGGTCGTCTCGACGACCAGCACATTACCCTCCCACCAACCCCCCAAGAATCGCCCATCTACGGACGTACGTGATCGGGCAACCGTGGTCCATCGCCGACCCGAATGATTCGAGTGTCGTGGACCACCTCGGCTTGGATCACCACGCAATCCGCCGTCTGGACGATCGTGTAGTAGTAGTAGTTGTTGTAGGCGCCGTTGGGGGACCATCGGCGGGCCGACGTTCGAGCCGAACATGAGGCAGCGTACGATCAGAGATAGGTTCTTGGGGTGGTCGGCCTCGCCGATTTGGTGGTTGAACTCCCGGCGCTCTTGCCGCACAAAGAGCTAGAAGGGAAGCACAATAACGCCTGATCACCTTTCCCTTCGAAAGAGCTGCCCCTCAAAGCGCCGCGGTGAAAAGCAGGATCATCGTTTTCCCCCTGCGGGTTACCCCGTCAGCATCTCCCGTCACCATCCCCACGGGACCTGGCCTCGGCACCGTCCTCCGGAGCACCTGTACCTGACGAGCCTAAGAAGAACTTCTGGCCGTCGGTAAACGTGACATCTCGCCCGTTGGCGCGGGTCAGCGTGTGGTCCTTCGCCTGGTAACCGTCGACGATCAACTCCATGCCAATCTGCAGACACTCTCGACGAAGCCCTCGGCGCAGGAGCGTGTTGGGCGTACCTCCCTCTACCATCCAGACTTCCGTCTCACCGGAAAGTGGTCCTTCATCTACCTCAATGTGAATCCACGAGTGCGGGTTCACCCACTCGACCCTCACGACGTTACCCTGTAGCCGAATCGGAGCGTCGGCATCGAACTCCGCGCCAAAAGCATGGTGGGCCACCACTGGCACAGCGTAAACAAGGAGGGCCAGCGCGCCCACCACTAATGTCCCATAAATCAATCTCAGTTGCATGATGGCCACCTTGGTTCAAATTCCTCCTGAGTCTCCAAGCCCTCTCGGTAACGCGTACCGTTCGGAACGTAGCACATCACCCTCCCAGCTGCCACATGAATCACCTATCCTGGGTCCCAGGCAGTCGGGCAATCTTAGATCATCTTACGTCCTCTGTTCCGACGGGTGTCTTGCGATACTGTCCGTACAAGAGTTCTTCCACAAACTCAACGCACTTGAAAACTCCGATCCGCGCGTCGGGGTTGATGTGTCGATACAGAGGTAGGCGTATCGTCCACGGGCGAGAGAAGGTGTTCGGATCCTCCATCGTGGCTTCGTAGAGGATGTGGTCGGGGCTCGTCATCGTGTATCTCTCCACGACCCTGAGCTGCCAACTCGCGTGGTTCCCCGCACGGTCGAACCACGCCTGACCGTTGAATCCGGTCGCCTCGACGACAAAGGTATCGCCTTCCCAGTGTCCGACCGACTGGCCCATCCACGAGTCTACTTGTGGTGGGCCTGGGTCCTCTAAGTAGATGTTACGGTCCGCACCAGCATACTCGTACGTGATGAAAAATGCGCTCTCGCTCTGGAAAATCTGGAACGGGAATGGCATGTAAGTCGCACGCGGGACCCCTGGAAGGTAGCATTTGATCTCTGGGTCACGCGTGAGCCAGTTCTCTCGGTTGTCGTCCCTCAGAGCACGTGCCTGGGGTAGGTAGGGAATCTCGCTGCCATCCACGATACCCATCCCTGGGGGTACAGAGCCAACCGCACCGAAAGCCACCACCTCTTCCGCGGGCACTGCCCCCAAAGGGCCGGGCCGCATGGCAATGGCAGCACTAGCCTGATGCGGCTCAATATCCCAGTGGTCGTTACCCAGAGCCTGCCAAATCCCATTCATGTCCGGTTGTCCCGAAGCAGTTCTGGGAATGTCCGTGCCCTGCGCCCAACCGTAGGCCGGGACGAAGGTTGCCAAGAGAAAGGCTGTAATGCTGACCTGGAAGAGAGTGCGAATCACAGATCTAACAACGCTCATCATTACTCAACCCCCTAGTTTTCGTTGGAGCATACCCTTCGAATATGCGCTCCATCACCCAATCCAGCCAGTTTGAAAACAGAAACTTTCAATATACGATTCTCCTAGCCCACTCGCAGCAGGAGATGGCCTGAACCTAGCCCTAATTACACGCTCCAGTCTCGCGGGTTCGATACTCACTGCATACTCTGAACGAATGCGTCACTCGGGAGCCCTGCCAGTCGTAACACCCTGCACCGATTCTGGCTCATACCTTGAAATGGGGAGGCTTGGGATGACTGGAAGTGTAACGGTCGCTCTCGGCCTTGTCGTTCTGATCGTCCCCCCCTTGTCTGCACAGCCCCTGCCTCTCACCGTACTGGAGGAAGTCGGGTTGTCTTCTGAACGCCTCCAGCGAATCGGGGGGATTTCCGAGGGCTGCCCTTCCACGAGGTCGATCGCAGGGGGCTCCACAGCCCTTGGATTACAGCGGATCGGCCGCGTGATATCATGTTCAGCTCAACCCGCCGAGTATGGATGATTCCAGACGATCTCGCGACGCCCCTGGTTTCCGCAGTATGCCTAGCGCTCCTCTGGAGCCTCGAGGGGCTCATCCCGATGTTCGAGGGACGAGAGCACCGAGCCCGACACGACCTCGCAAATCTCTTGCTGGGGGCGTTCAACGCCCTCATCGTCCCTATAGTTTTTGCCACAGCTACTCTCGCGGTCACACTGTGGGCGAGTAACCGCGAGTTCGGCCTCCTCAACCAGATTGATCTCCCCGCTTGGGCAACCCTGATCGTCGCGGTCGTGGTTTTCGATGCATGGCAATACCTCTGGCACCGCCTTAACCACCGGATTCCCTTCCTGTGGCGCTTCCACGCAGTCCACCACACTGATGCTGATCTGGACGCCAGTGCAGCGCTCCGCTTCCATACCGGCGAGATCGTCTTTTCGTCCGTGGCAAGGCTAGCGGTTCTTCCGCTCCTCGGATTCACGATCCCACACCTTCTTGCCTACGAGACAATCCTTCTGCCGATTATCCTCTTTCATCACAGCAACATCCAGGTTCCAGAGCGACTAGATCGCTGGCTCAGGACGGTGATCGTCACTCCCTGGATGCACTGGGTGCATCACTCAGACTGGCAGCCAGAGACCGATTCGAACTACTCGAGTATTTTTTCCGTGTGGGACCGAATCTTCCGCAGTTTTCGCCTGCGAAAGAATCCGCGTCAGATTCGGCTGGGGCTCGGAGTTGAGGAGAAGGAGTGGAGGACACTTCGAGGGATGATGCTGACGCCGTTGCGGAGTGTGACCAGAAGCGGAAAACCACCCGAAACAAATTCGCGCACACTCCCTTCGGACAAGGGGTAGCGAGGTTCTAGATAGCCCCAGCGCTTCGCAGAACGAAACCTTAAGCGTGGAGGCTCGTTGCAGCTCATAGTCGCTCACTAAGCCCAGGAAACAACACCGTCATAGACCCGTGGGCTACGCCCACTTCTCCACGGATCTCGCTCTGGGCTTCATGGACATCCCTTCGCGGGAGTCCGCCATCGCGGCGACAGCCTACGAGAGCGCGGAGTAGTTCGTCGAGCGTTAGGCCGGGGCAAGAGGGTCTTCAGAACAAGCTGGTCGG